>DKYK01000038.1:23059-37856 GCA_002492415.1 Christensenella sp. UBA7102 | reverse complement strand
GTCTACCAGTACGCGACCGGGTACTCCGCTGCGGTGGCCTTCTCGCGCCGCGTGCTGTCGGGCGACGAGAAAAAGCGCGACCAGTACCTGGGCTTCCTCTCCGCGGGTTGTTCCCAGCCGCCGCTGGACATCCTGCGCACCGCGGGCGTGGACATGGAGGACCCCGCGACGGTGGAGGAGTGTCTCAAGACCTTCGAGGAGACGCTGTCTCAGCTCGAAAAGCTGATGGAGGAATAACACCATGCAGGGCTACGATAAGGAAGCGGCGGTGAACTTCATCGCCGGGCATATCGACAAGGGCGCGCACAAGGGATTCTCGCCCAAGGAGCTGGACGCGCTGCTGCGTCAGGCGGTGGAACTGGATCTGAAGTACATGGAGGAAAACGGCGTCATCGTCGACGGCATGGCGGGGGATAACTTCTACGATGACGACGATGCGTTTGAGTACATCTCGGAGAACCTCATCAAGCTCTACGGCGGCAATGACCAGACCGCCATGCGCATCTGCGCGCTGGTGGACGACTATATGGATCTGCAGGAGAGTTACATGGAGCAATCCGGGCTGGTCGAGTGGGAATGAGGGCAAACGAAGGGGACTGCGGCCCCCCTTCCTGCTGTTCTAAACCTGAAAGGGAGGACTGCACCATGGAATTTCGTGTATTTGAGAGCGCACAACAGCTTGCGCTGGCCGAGGCGGAGCGCATTGCTGCGCTGCTGCGCGACAAGCCCGGTGCGCTGATCTGCATTGCGGCGGGACATACCTCGCTGCCGGTGTTTGACGCCCTGCTTTCCATGCAGGAAAAGGGCGAGGTGAGCTTTGCGCGGGCAAAATTCGTGGCGATGGACGAGTGGTTGGGCATGAATCACAACACGCCCGACAGCTGCGGCGATTTCCTTGTCAGACACTTCCTGTCGCACGCGGACTTTGCAAAGGAAAACGTGCGTCTGGCTGACGGCTGTGCGCAGAACACGCAGGCTGAATGCGAGAGCCTGACGCGCTTCATTGCCGACAACGGCGGGCTGGATTATGTGCTGCTGGGCATGGGCATGAACGGCCACCTGGCGCTCAACGAGCCGGGCGTGGATTTTACGCTGGGCGCGCATGTGACGGGTCTGGATGAGGTGACGCAGCAGGTGGGACAGAAATATTTCGCTCACGGCGCCGCGCTGCGCGGTGGGCTGACGCTGGGCATTGCCGACCTGCTGGCTGCGCGGCAGGTGGCGCTGCACGTCACCGGTGAGAACAAGGCCGCCATCGCCGCCCGCCTGATGAGCGAGCCGGTGAGCAACGCGCTGCCCGCAACGGCCGTCAAGGCGCTGGCCAGCGCGCGCATCTGGATGGACCGGGCAGCCGCCGGGACGATGGCGGAATGATGGGAACGCTTCGCAAACTGTGCCCGGGGGAGATAGCGGCCGTCTATCCCCGCATCCGGCGTGATTTCCCACCGATCGAAAGGCCTCCGCTGCGCAGCATGAAACGCTATCTGGCCAAGGGCAGCCTGGAGGGATGCATCTATGAGGCGGAAGGTGCGGACGCAGGCTATGCCTTCTTTCTGACCGCGCCGGGACAGGGTTCGCAGATGCTGTTCCTCTACGCGGTGGAGCCGCAGCTGCGCGGACACGGCGTGGGCGGCGCGTTCCTCGAGGCACTGTCCGCCGAGCGCGCGGATTGCGACGGGCTGTACGCCGAAGTGGAGATCGCAGAGCTCGCCAAGACCCCGCAGGAGCGCCTGCGCCGAGAAAAGCGCATCGCGTTCTACGAAAAGCACGGCTTTTGCCGCATCCATGGCCTCGATTACGCCATCTACGGCCTGAAAATGCACATTTTCTACCGCCCGCTCGCCCGCAAAGCGCTGCCCGATGCGCCCACCGCCGCGCAGGAGCTGCGCGCCCTCTACGACGCCATCTTCTACCGCTGGGAGCGGAACATGCTGCGTATGCGGACAAAATGAAGGATTTCTGCACGCAAGATTGTGCGAAAATGCTTAAAGAAATAGAGAGCTGTCCATTTTCTGTGCAGCTGTGCTATACTGTTCCCTGAAAAGGAGGAATCGACATGCTGGAAGAAATGGGCAGCTTTTTTGACGCGAGGCTGGAGGGATATGAGCGGCACCAGCTGGATACCATCGAAGCGGCGCGGGAGTTCTATCCCTTTACGGCGCGATGCCTGCCGCAGGGTGCGGGCGTGCGCATACTGGATCTGGGCTGCGGCACGGGGCTGGAACTGGAGGAATACTTTCGGCTGTGCCCTTCCGCGCGGGTGACGGGTGTTGATCTTGCCCCAGGCATGCTGCGCGCGTTGCGGGAAAAGTTTTCGAAACAGGCGCTGGAATTGATCTGCGGGTCGTACTTCGACGTGCCGTTCGGGGAGAACACGTTTGACGCGGCGGTGTCCGTCGAGTCGCTGCATCACTTCACGCAAGCGGAAAAAATACCGCTGTACCGAAGGCTGCGCGCTGCCCTCCTGCCGGGCGGCTGCTTTGTGCTGACGGATTACTTTGCGCGATCAGATGAGGAAGAGCGCGGGCTGCGGGAGCAGCTGCTGCGTTTGCGGCATGAACAGCGCACGGAGGATGGGAAGTTTTATCACTTTGATACGCCGCTGACCGTGCGGCACGAAGCAGAAGCGTTGCGCACAGCCGGTTTTTCCGCAGTAGAGGTTCTGGGCAGCTGGGGTCAAACCTCCGCATTGAGGGCGGTAAAATAGCAATAAAAAGCATCCGCAGGCGCGATGAACGCGCCGCTGCGGATGCTTTTTGGAGAGCTTAGGCCTTCCAGCTGCGGTAAAGGTCCGCGATTACGCCCTCGATTGGGGCGTCGGAGAGCTGTACATCGCGCACGTCGGGCAGGCGCGAGATGGCGGCCAGCAGGTCGCCCACGGGCAGCATAGCGGGGTTGAAGGAGAAGGTGTGGCGGCCCTGTTCGCTCTTCAGATGCGTGCAGCCGGGCAGCGCGGGGCAGGCAGGGCAGTCCACCGTGACGTGACGCGCGGAACCCGCTACCGCGCGCAGCTCGGGCAGCGAGCCGTCAAATGCGATGCGACCCTGCGCCAGCATCACGATGCGCTGCGCCATTTCCGTCAGGTCGTCCAGATCGTGCGAGGTAACCAGAATGGTACGGCCCTGTTCGCGGTGCAGGCTCTTGAGAAAGTCGATCATGCGGCGTTTGGCCAGCACGTCCAGGCCGAGCGTGGGCTCGTCCAGCAGGATCAGCTGCGGGTCGTGCAGCAGCATCATCCCAAGATCCGCCCGCATGCGCTGCCCCAACGATAGCTCCCGCGCGAAGGTGTGCAGAAAGGGGCCGAGGTCCAGCATGTCCACCGCCAGATCCAGCTGGCGGGCGTAGGTCTTCTCATCGATATCCCAGACCTCTTTCTTCCATTTGAAGGAAGAGATCACCGGGTGATCCCACCACAGCTCCGTACGGCTGCCCAGCAGCACGCCCGTCTGCCGCATCAACGGGATGCGCCGGCGCAGCGGATCCAGCCCGCAGGTGCGCACAGTGCCGGAGTCCGCGCCCAGCATGCCGCACAGCAGCTTGAACGTGGTGGACTTTCCCGCGCCGTTAGGGCCGGCGTAGGCCACAAACTCTCCTCGGTAGATGGTCAGGTTCACGCGGTCCAGCGCTCGAATCTCGCTGTAGACCGGGTGCAGCAGGTTGCGCGGCAGCCCATCCCCGGTCTGCTTCTGCCGGAAGGTTTTGCACACACCGTGCAGCTCAACTGCGGTGTCCCATTGCCTTGTATCGCTGCGAGCCATATTTTTCATAGACCTTCAGTCCTTTCTTAAATGAGAGTGCGCCCGCGCCGCACACCAGCACGGCGACGAGCGGGTAGAGCGCCATGGCGCCCGAAAAGGGAGACTTGCCCAGCAGCAGCATCGACGGCAGCCAGGATAGGCAGCCCGCGGGCAGTACGGTCACCAGCAGGCCCTGTGCCCAGTGCGGCAGCCCGCCCAGCGGATAGTAGCCGATGGAGGTGAGAAAATTACCCATTACCGAGGAGATCTCCTCACTGCCCACCGGGTGCGTGAAGGCGGAGAGGCTCGCCACATAGCGCATGCCCACCTGCACGCCCACCGACGCCAGCAGGAAGAGCAGAAACAGCAATAGGGAGGGCAGCGTCACTGCCAGGCGCAGCCGCCCTGCCGCGACCGCCGTGATGATCGCGCCGCACAGCGCGCCCTGGCAGCCGGATATGGGCAGAAAGCCCTCGGTCAGCAGCTGCACCCACAGCGGCAGCGGCTGGATGAGGCAGTGGTCCAGCTGCCCCCGGCCGATGCGCCGGGAAATTTCGCCCGTGTTGTTTCCATTGAAGAACAGATTGTACAGTCCAGTACTCAGCGTGTAGAAGCCCAGCATGAACAGCACCTCGTCCTGATTCATGCTGCCCACGCCGCCAAAGCGCACCGCGAGCAAAAACACCGCCGTCACCGAAGCGATGGAGGAGAGCGTCTCGGACAGCACGCACACCAGGCACAGCGCGGTATCCTGCGCAAACCACTGCGCGTCCATCCGGGCGTAGAGAGCGAACAGCCGCGCCAGCTTTTTCAGCCTAGCCGCCATAGGACATCATCCTTTCCGTCGATTTGTGAAAGAGGAACAGCGAGAGCGGCAGCAGCAGCGCCGTCCACAGCGCCTGCGCCGGGAGCAGCAGCGCGGGATCGCCCGTGCCCACGTACAGCGACAGCGACGCGCCTGCCAGCGTCCCCAGCGGCGAGAGCGACAGCAGCTGCCCCACCTTCCCGGGCAACAGCGCGAAGGGAATCACCGCGCCCGTGAGCAGCCCCGTCAGCGCGCCGCGCAGGCACTCGATTTGCCAGGACATGTTCGCCGCCCTCACGATGAGGCAGCCGAAGAGGAAGTCCACGCAAAAGCCCTGCACCACGGCCAGCGGCAGCGACAGGAAGAACCAAGCGCTGCGCGGCGCGAGAAACCCGCCCAGCAGCGGCGTGAGCAACGCCAGCGGCGCGGAGAGCAGCACGAAATGCGTGCACCAGCCGCCCAGCGTCATGGCCGTCAGCTGCTCAAGCACGCCCATGGGCCGCTGATACAGCCCGATGAGCACACCCTCATGCAGCCAGGAAGAGATAGGCGTGCGCACGTCCAGCATGGGATGGAGGATGGTGGTCAGCAGCGTAAAGGTGGTTAGCTGCTCCAGCGTCATGCCGCCCAGATCGCCGCTGCCGTCCGCAAGCTGGCGCCAGATCATCAGCATGGCCAGCGTGCCCGCCGCGCGCAGCAGGTAGCCGCCAAGCAGATTCACCAGACCGAATGTGGAGCTTTCCTTTACGCGCATCCTTGCGGTAGCAAAAAACTGTTTCATGTTTATCACCTTGTTTTATGGAAGAATGTTGTGGATATATGTAAAAATGTTGACATTCGCATAGAAAAAAGCCGTGCGCCCCATCGAGGCGCACGGCTTGCATGACAAGCGCGAAGAGAGACTACCCTGCGCACGCTGCAGATGCCGAACGGTCCCCGATGGGCAGACTACCCCCCTGCAGCGCGTTGGAAGAGACTTGCGTATAGATAGCGACACGATACTTTGACATTTCCCGATTCATGCCTTGCATGCGCAATCCCTCCTTTTCCCTGTGTTGGTATTCAGTATAGCATAGACGTTTTGGTTTGTAAAGAATTTGCGTACAAGGAAACAAAGGTAAATTTCGTGCACGCTCTGTGAAAACATTATGTTGTATTGCAATGGATAAAATGTCAAAATCCAAGAATAGTTTATAGGGAAATTCGCCCAATTTAGGAATTTTCAATGGCATAAGCGTTTCACTATGCGAAAAAATATAAAAAATGTAGAAAAAAGTATTGATTTTTTTTGTGAATGATCTGTAAACTTACTTTAGACTGAAATGTGGGACTTCCCAACATTTCAAAGCGCTCCCTTGAGGGCGCAGAAAATAACGAAGGAGGAATCGTTATGACCATGAGAAAGTCCATCGCCATCCTCATCGCACTGATGATGGTGTTGGCGGCGCTGGCGGGTTGTTCGTCCAATCCGACGACCACCCCCGACGCGACCAAGGCTCCTGCCGCTGATCCCGCGGAACCCGGCACGGACGACCCTGCGGAGCCCGCTGCTGTGGAGCGTGATCCCGCGACCTTCTCCCTGCTGTACATGTCTGCAGCCACCACGACTGTTGACCCCTGGGCCGACACCCCCGTGGGCCAGTACCTGGAGAGCAAGACCAACGTCAAGCTCGAGATTGAGTACCTCGTCGGCTCCGACGTGCGTCAGAAGGCTTCGCTGCTCATCGCTGGCAACGAGTATCCCGATATTCTGCATACCGCAGACGCTTCCGGTGACTTCTACGCCGCGGGCGCGTTCATTCCGCTGAATGATTACATCGAGAACTCGACCAACATCAAGAACTGCTACACCAACTCCCAGATCAAGCAGATGACCCAGGACGATGGCAACATCTACTGGTTCGGCGCTCATGCTTCTGAGAACGCGGCCTACCCGACTGCGGGCTACTACCTGAACATGGACCTGCTGGCCCAGGCCGACTACCCCGAGGTCAAGACTTTTGACCAGTGGCAGCAGCTGATCATCGATTACGTTGCAGCCAACCCCACCTTCAACGGCCAGAGCACCATCGGCGTCTCCGAGCCCACCGAGGCCTGGCGTGCGTCCGCCGTGCAGTACGGCGGTTCCCGCTTCCTGGTCGGCTTCCAGAACGACGGTCTGACCGTTGTCGACCCCGAGACCCTCGAGGCCAAGATCATCATGGATCAGGACTTCCAGAAGGAATTCTGCAAGATGCTCAATACCATGTGGAACCTGGGCATCGCCGATCCTGAGATGTTCATGCAGACCGATGAGCAGTACCAGGCCAAGATCGGCTCCGGTCGTATCGCGGGTCTGTACGATCAGCGTTCCATGATCTCGGTTGGCCTGGATGCGCTGGAGGCCAACGATCCCTCCCGCATGCTGGTTGCCTTCCCCGTTGTGCTCGAGGGCGTGACCACCGAGCGTTACCGCGGTCCCCGCGCCTTTGCGGGTGGCTCCGGCATCGGCATCACCATCACCTGCAAGAATCCCGACCGCGCGTTCCAGTTCCTGGACGACATTGCCTCCGAAGAACTGCAGACCGTGCTGCGCTGGGGCGTTGAAGGCACCGACTTCTCCTACGGCGAGGACGGCAGCCTGGTCAAGACCGAGGAGCAGTGGGCGAACTACAACAACATTGAGTACAAGCAGCAGTCTGGTATCGAGCAGATGGGCTGGTTCTACTTCTGGCCCGGCCTGATGCCCTTCACCGGCAGCGGCACCATCGCTTCTCCCTCCAACACGCCTGAGTTCGTCGCTCTGGCCTATGAGGACTACGAGAAGGAGTTCCTGACGCACTACAACGCCGAGACCTTCTGCGACTGGTTCAACCCGTCCTACGACGCGATGTACGAGCCCGGCTGGTCCATCCGTCAGCGCATCGATACCGCCGATCCCAGAAAGATCGCCGGTGAGACCGCTCTGGAGATCACCCTGGAGTACGTGCCCAAGCTGGCTCAGTGCAAGACCGAGGACTTTGACAAGGTCTGGGATGAGTTCACGGGCAAGCTGGCTGACCTGCCTCTGCGTGAGTACGAGGAACTGGCCACCCAGATGATCAAGGATGGCGCGTCCCTGTACCAGAACTAAAACACAACGATGGAAAGGGCCTGCAGGGCATTTTCCTGGGGCCCCTTCCCTCCCATTTTTCTAATTGATGGCTCAGTGGCTTTGGGCGAAGCTAGACACACAAGGGCGCTTCGCTCCGAGCCGTCCTTTGCCGCAATGCGCCCTTAGGCGCAAAAAATAATGAGACAGGTCCTGCGGCAGTTTCGCCGGGCCGTCAAGAAGGAGGACTCTTTGTGAGCGTACAAAGCGGCGCGTTAGCCATAGCTAAAAAAGAGCATAACTTCTGGCGTCAGCTGTGGCGTCAGCGTCAGTTGGTGGTGCTTTCACTGCCAGTGCTGATGGTCATCGTGTTTTCCTACGTCCCGCTGTGGGGCTGGCTGGTCGCCTTCTTCGACTATAAGCCCACCTCCGGCATGAACGTGTTCAAGAACGACTTTGCCGGCTTTAAGTATTTTATCGAACTATTCAACGACAGCTACTTCTGGCGCGGATTGAAGAACTCGCTGGGCATCGGCGTGCTGAAGATCATCTTCTCCTACGTCTTCTCCCTGATGCTGGCGGTGATGATCAATGAAGTGCGCATTAACTGGTTCAAGCGCACTGTGCAGACCATCTCCTACCTGCCGCACTTTGTGTCCTGGGTCGTAGCGGCAAACCTGGTGTTCGTTACCCTCTCGCCGGATAGCGGTATCGTAAACGAATTGCTGCTCAAGCTGGGCATTATCGACAGCCCCATTTCCTTCATGGGCAAGCCCAATCTCTTCTGGTTGATCGTCGCGCTGACGGAGGTATGGAAGAACTCCGGTTATTCCGCCATCGTATACTTGTCGGCGATGACGTCTATCGATCCTTCGCTGTATGAATCGGCGGACATCGATGGCGCGGGCCGCATCTCCAAGATCTTCAACATCACGCTGCCCAGCATCATCCCCACCATCAAGATCCTGCTGGTGCTGTCCATCGGCCGTCTGCTTTCGGTTGGTTTCGAGCAGGTCTACGTGTTGAAGTCGCCTTCCACCACCGAGACGGCCACCACCCTGGAGGTCTACATCTACGACTTCGCCTTGAAGTACGCACAGTACTCCAAGGGCTCCGCAATGTCCATATTCAACTCTCTTGTCTCCATTGTGCTGATCGTGGGCTGCAACCTGCTCGCGCGGCGCATGGACGGCGAGGGCATCATGTAGGAAAGGGAGGCGCAAAAAATGACTGCAAAGCTCGTCAGCAAGGACAAGCCCAAGCTGGGCCTGCTCTCCACAAAGACGGAAAATATCATCTTTGACACCATCAACACCATACTGCTTATCCTCGTGTGCGTGGTGACGCTCTACCCCTTCCTCAACACCGTGGCCATCTCCTTTAACGACTCGACGGACGCCGTCTATGGCGGCATCTACCTGTGGCCCCGCGTGTTCTCCACCAAGAGCTACGAGACGATTCTGTTTAAGTCTTCCGATATCCCCTATTCGGCGATGATCTCGGCGCTGCGCGCAATCAGCGGCACGCTGTTGTCTATCCCGCTGTCCATGATGCTGGCTTTCGTGATGAGCCGCAAGGATTTCGTGCTCAAATCCGCTGTTACCAAGATCGTGCTGTTCACCATGTACGTCTCCGGCGGTCTGATCCCCACGTTCCTGACCTATCGCGCTTACGGGCTGATGAACAACTTCCTGGTTTACATTCTGCCCACAGCCATCTCGGCCTTTAACGTGCTGGTCATGCGCTCTTTCATCGAAGGCCTGCCCTATGAGCTGATCGAATCGGCCAAGATCGACGGTGCGAGCGAATACCGCATTCTGTTCCAGATCATCTTCCCGCTGTCCATGCCCGTCATCGCCACCATCGGCCTGTTCGTGTGTGTTAGCCAGTGGAACCAGTGGTTTGATACCATGCTGTATTGCTCCTCTAAGAAGGGCCTGGTCACGCTGCAGTATAAGCTCAAGCAGATCCTGGATTCCGCAAACTCCATGACGGGTGACGCCGTCGCTGCCGACGCCGCCGCCAGCAGCGCCTCCGAGGGTTCTGGCCGCGTCACCACCCAGACCATCCGCGCGGCGATGACCGTTATCTCCGTCGTACCCATCGCCTGTGTCTACCCCTTCCTGCAGAAGTACTTCGTAAAGGGCATGACCCTGGGTGCCGTCAAGGGATAAAAATAGTTGGTTCGTTGGAAAATGTATAATGTACGACCGTACATTATACATTTTCTGCGTTTGGTGAAATTGTGGAGGGAATATGAACGAGGATAAAGTGAAGCTGCAGTCGTCGGAAGAACTGAAAAAACCTGTGAAACAGCGTGACCCTAAAAAAGGGCGCATGCTGCTGCTGGCGCTGGGCGGTATCGTGCTGCTGGCGGCGCTGGCACTGGGCGTGACGTGGGCGGCACGCGCTGTGGCCGAATATGTGGAACTCAATACCGACCACACCATTCACCTGACAGATTATACATCCAAGCAGGTGGCCAAGGTGGAGATCCAGGGTAAAACCGCCGTGACCATCACCCGACGGGCAGGCGTGTACAGCGTGCGCGAGCTGAGCGAGAGCGTTACCTCGCAGACGGCCTGCGAAGCGACCTTTGCAAACGCTGCAACGCTGCTGGCGGAATCCGTTGCGGCGGAAAACGTGACGGATTTTGCAGCCTTTGGCCTGGACGACCCCATTTCCACCGTGACCATCACGTACTCCGACCGTGTGCTCAAGCTGGAGATTGGCGACGTGGCGCCCGCTTCGCAGCACTACTATGTGCGCGTAGATGGGGGAGATACCGTCTACCTGATGCGTCCCATGTTGGTGAGCATGTTTGCTGACGGCGTGTCCGCCTACCGGGATATCTCGGGCTTTGCAGTCAGCAATGAGAATCTTGCCGCTTTCCGGCTGGAGACAAATGGCGAGATGTTTGAAATGCAGCACCATGACAAGATCGCGGGCTCCGTGTTTTCGCTGTGGCAGATGGTGCAGCCGGCGCGCAACAATACCGATGGCGCGGCGGCGGAGGCGCTGGCGGAGAGCGTTTCAGAAATTGCGCTGTCCTCCTTTGTCAAGACTGCGCGCGAGGATGGGTTGAGCAGTTATGGGCTGGATACGCCCTGGCGCACGCTGACGCTGACCTACCGTGACAACAGCACCTTCACCATGGAGTTGGGCAATGTGGACAATCTTGGCAACTATTACGCCCGATTTGACGGAACAAACGATGTCTACCTGGTGAAAAAGGAATCCGTCGCATTTTTGGACGGCGCGACCATGCCTGCGCTCCTTAACGAGTTTGCCAATATTGTGGCGATCGGCAGCGTGGACGCGTTGGAGGTGACGGTGGACGGAACCACGGCACGCTTTGCGGCGGACCGAAGCGGCGAAGATCCTGTATTTACGAAAGACGGCGCGGCGGTGGACGCGGAGCGCTTTAAGGAAGCCTTCCAGGCAACGAACGTGGTGCCCGTAAATGGTCTTGTGTCAGAAAGCGAGGTGCAGAATGCGCAGGCGGTGCTGACGCTGACCTATACCTTCAACAATGGTGAAGACCCCTATACCGTAGAGTATCTCGATTACAGCATCAACAACTGCGCGTTGCGAAAGAATGGCAGCGTATCGGTCACGGTGTCCAAGGAGGCGCTGGAAGAAGCGCTGAACCTGTGGCGCGCGCTGCGTTAAGGATAACAAAAGAGCAAAAGGCCCCGTCCGGAAGTCAGCAATCCGGTGCGGGGCCTTTGCCGTGCGCAGAATGGGTTTGCATTATGAAGAAACATGGAGTATAGTGATAGTTGAGGAAAGAGAAAAAAGAGGGAGGGAACTGTTTTTGAAGGCGAGAGAAAAGCGCAGAGTGAAGACGAAGACATTGTGGGAGCTGTTTGCCGGAATGCTCTACATCAGCGCGTTCACCTTTGGCGGCGGTTTTGTCATCGTCACATTTATGAAAACCAAATTCGTGGATGAAAAGCATTGGATAGACGAGCAGGAGATGCTGGATCTCACGGCTTTGGCGCAGTCCTGCCCCGGAGCCATTGCGGTCAATGCTGCGATTCTGGTGGGTTGGCGCGTCGGAGGATGGCTGGGCATGGCGGCGGCGGTACTGGGCACCATCATTCCGCCGATGGTCATTCTGTCGGCAATCTCGTTTTTCTATGCGGCATTTGCCAGCAACCCGTATGTCGCGATGGTGCTGCGCGGCATGCAGGCGGGCGTTGCGGCGGTGATTCTGGATGTGGTATGCTCCTTGGGCGTCAAGGTATTCAAAGGCCGGAGCTGGCTGGATATTGCGATCCTTGCTGCGGCGTTTGTCGCAACCTTCTTCTTTAAGATCAATGTGGTTTATATCATCCTCGCCTCTGCCCTTATCGGCATTGGACGCGTGCTGTGGATGAAGCGGAAGGAGGCGGCAAAATGATCTACTTGCAGCTGTTTTGGAGCTTTCTTCAGGTGGGGCTGTTCAGCATCGGCGGAGGATATGCCGCGATGCCGCTGATTGAGAGTCAGGTGGTGCAGGGCCACGGCTGGCTGACGATGAACGAATTTACCGACCTAATTACCATCGCAGAGATGACGCCCGGCCCCATTGCGGTCAATTCCGCGACGTTTGTGGGCATCCGCATCGCGGGCGTTGGCGGCGCGCTGGTGGCCACGCTGGGCTGCATCGCGCCGTCGCTGGTCATCGTGTCGATCCTGGCCAAAGTCTACTATAAATATAAGGGCGCCAAGAGCCTGGACAGCGTGCTGGCCTGTCTGCGGCCCGCGGTGGTCGCGCTCATCGCGTCGGCCGGACTGGGGATCCTGCGCAACGTGGTCTTTTCCAGCAACGCCCTTGGGATGCAGAACGTGGACTGGGTGGGCGCAGTGCTGTTTATCGCCGCGTTCGTCGTGCTGCGGAAGCTCAAGTGGAATCCCATCCTCACCATGGCGCTGTGCGGCGCGCTGGGCTTGGGCGTTAATCTGCTGCTGCACGGATTGCCGGGATAAACGGGTTTGCGGGAATTAAACGAAAAGCGGCTGCCCTCTTCTACTTAGCGGGCAGCTGCTTTTGCTGTGAAAATAAGCCGATCAGAACACCGGGACTGTCACGGTGCGCAATAGATAATATCCGACAGCGACCGCTCCTTATTGGCGGTGCCGCAGGGCGTGGAGATGACGGCGCCGTTGAAGTACATGCAGCTGGTCATGCCGCCGTCCAGATTGTAGGCGGTGACGCAGCCCAGGTCGAGCATATACTGGGCGAGCTCAGTGATGCTCATGCCGCGGCTGTATCCTTCCAGGCGACCGTCCACGACGACGACGATGTAACTGCCGTCGGCGCGCTGCCCCAGCGCGGTGCGGGGGTTGTTGCCCTTGACGGGGCTGCTCATGCTTTCGGGAATGAGACCGTTTTCCACCAGTATGGGGCCGAAGGACCAGCTATCGGTCAGGCCCTGCGCAATCAGCTCGTCTGCATCGACTTCTTTTTCGCGCACGACGGACAGCGAGCCGTCGGCGTACAGACAAAGCGCCTCGCGCGTGGGCACGTTGCGATAGAGCGTGCCGCCCCGCGCGATGATGCCGTCGCTGCGATAGCCGCAGTAATCGCCGTTGATCGCAAAAATCGCGCCGACGGAGGCGGCAATATCGCGGGTGCGGGCGCGGACGTTTTTGCCATAGGCGCCGTCGGCAAAGGCGGTGTGCAGCGCGGGAGCGTCGCTCTTGCGCGTGATGACGGCCACGGTGGACACCACGCCGTCCATCGGCTGTTGCCGCTCGATGTCGATGCGGATATCCTCGGTTTCATACAGCCATCGGCCCGCGTCGGAGTCCTCCTCCAGTACCGTTGCAAAGGGCGTGGGCGAAGGAGAGGGCGTGGGGGTAGAGGTTGCCGTCGCGATGGCGCTGGGCGTCGGAACGGGGGTAGTCTCCGGCGTCGGAATGGGAGAATTCGTGGGCTGGGGCGGCGTCACCTCCTGCACCAGCATGTACCTAAGCCCAAAGGTGCAAAACGCTGCAATCATCGCAAGGCTGATGACTACGGTGACGATCTGCCGCCAGTTGAGACGGCGTTTTTTTCGTTTTCCACTGGGGGTATATCGCGTGCTGAGCATGGAACGCGTTCATCTCTTTCCATCCGTGCTTTTTTTCCATGATAGCATAATCTGTCCCATTATGGAAGAAAAAGGCTGTTTACAATTTGTTTCATCTTTGCATAAATATGGAAGCACGATGTTAAAAGTTGCTGCGCCCCTTGACTTTGCCCGGCCAATGGGCTACTCTATGAATACAACCGAATGCGCACAGACCCGGAACAAGTAGCTCCGTACCGAGAGACGCAACATAGAGAGCCGGCGGCAGGTGAGAGTCGGTGAGCGCGGGGGAGTCGAAGGCAGCCGGTGAGCGCGACCCATCAACAATGAAGGCGGGCGGGGCACTGCCCCTGCCAACTTGGGTGGAACCGCGGAAGTGAAAACCTTTCGTCCCAAAGCAAATTTGGGCGCGATGGGTTTATTTTTTTCGGAAACTGTGCAAGGAGGAGATTCAAATGGCAGAACTGACCATGGACAAGCTGGTGGCGCTGTGCAAGAACCGCGGATACATCTTTGCGGGTTCGGAGATCTACGGCGGCCTGGCCAACACCTGGGACTACGGCCCTCTGGGCGTGGAATTCAAGAACAACATCAAGAAGGCATGGTGGCAGAAGTTTGTGCAGGAGAGCCCTTATAACACAGGCCTGGACTGTGCCATCCTGATGAACCGCGAAGTGTGGGTGGCCTCCGGCCATGTGGGCGGATTCAACGATCCGTTGATGGACTGCAAGGCCTGCAAGGCGCGCTTCCGCGCCGATAAGCTGATCGAGGACTTCACCGGCGGCGCTGAGACCGGCGACGGCTGGAGCAATGCGGAGCTGGAAAAATACATCGAGGAACACGATATCGTCTGCCCCGTCTGCGGAAAGAAGGATTTCACCGGCATCCGCCAGTTCAATCTGATGTTCAAAACCCATCAGGGCGTCAACGAGGATTCCGCCGCGGAGATCTATTTGCGCCCTGAGACCGCGCAGGGCATCTTCGTCAACTTCCAGAACGTGATGCGCACCACGCGCAAGAAGCTGCCCGCTGGCATCTGCCAGATCGGCAAGTCCTTCCGCAACGAGATCACTCCCGGCAACTTCATCTTCCGCGTGCGCGAATTTGAGCAGATGGAGCTGGAGTT
>DKYK01000038.1:0-22772 GCA_002492415.1 Christensenella sp. UBA7102 | reverse complement strand
CTGGAGTTCTTCTGCAAGCCCGGCGAGGATCTGGAGTGGTTCGACTACTGGCGCTCCTTCTGCCGCGATTGGCTGCTGAGCCTGGGCATGAAGGCTGAGAACCTGCGCCTGCGCGATCACGAGAAGGACAAATTGGCCTTCTACTCCAAGGCCACCACGGACTTTGAGTACCTGTTCCCCTTCGGATGGGGCGAGCTGTGGGGCGTGGCCGACCGCACGGATTACGACCTCAAGCAGCACAGTGAGCACTCCGGCAAGTCCATGGAGTATCTGGACCCCGTGACCAATGAAAAGTTCATTCCCTACTGCGTAGAGCCGTCTGTGGGCGTGGACCGTCTCGTGCTGTCCTTCCTGTGCGACGCCTACGAGGAGGAAGAGCTGACCGACGCCAAGGGCAACCCCGACCTGCGCGTGGTGCTGCGCCTGCACCCGGCGCTGGCCCCCTTCAAGGCCGCGGTGATGCCGCTGCAGAAGAACAAGCTGGGCGACAAGGCGCGCGAGGTATATGCGCAGCTGGCCAGGACCTTCCGCGTGGATTACGACGAGACCGGTTCCATCGGCAAGCGCTATCGCCGCCAGGACGAGATCGGCACGCCTTACTGCATCACGGTGGACTTTGACACCGAGACCGACGGCTGCGTGACGGTGCGCGAACGCGACACCATGCAGCAGGAGCGCGTGGCCATCGCGGAGCTGAACGACTACATCGCCAAGCGCGTGGCGTTCTAAGCGCAAGAGGGCAGAAGAGCAAAATACAGCAAAATTTTCCCCGGCGAGGTTCGTACCCCGCCGGGGATTTTTATGTGAAAGCAAGCACATTTCAGTGATTGAGCTTATAGAGGTTCTTATCCTGGGAGAGCCAGGCCAGGTTGTAGGTGAGCAGGAGATCTGCGTCGGGGTATTCGGTCAAAACACCGCTGACGGGCAGATTGTAATAGCGCAGGTCGAGCATGACGATGGCGTCGTAGTGATTGGCCAGCAGCGGAACCAGCGCGTGGGCATAGGAGTCTTTGAGCACAACGAGGGTGCGGCCGGTGCCTGCGTCAGTTGAGATGTCCACGCGTGCGTGGTTGCCGCCGAGAAAGACGGTGTATTGGTCCTTTTCCGCCAGCGCGGAGAGCGTGTACAGGCTATCGGTGCGGGTGGATTCCTCCATGTCGTAGACGACGGACACAGCGCGGTCGACATGCAGCAGCTCTATCTCGTCGGACTGTGCGCCAAAGATGGGCGCTTTGGAGTAAAGCGAGCCGTAAAAGGGCCGCTCGCCGCGGATGGTTTCGTCGGAGATCACGGGTGTGAAGCCCATCGCTTCGCAGTAGGCAAGGTAGGCGCGGACTGCGCCCTGCTGCGTCCAGTGATGGTCGGTACAAAAGTAGAGATATTCATCGCGGTCGCGCATGAGGACATCGTAGGGATCGATGACGCGCAGGTTCTCGGGCAGCTCGCCAAGCAGCGCGCACTCGTCGTCCGCGGTCACATAGGCGGGCAGGCGCTCGGGATAGAGCGTGTGCGCCGAGTAGACGGGCAGGAAGGCCGCATCATGCGATTGAGAGAATTTCTCAAGATAGGCCAGGTTCTTCTCCCATTGCGCGCGGTCGATTTTAAGGTAGGCTGCGTCAAAGTACTGTCCGTCGCGGCCGATATACGCGCCGCCGATGCCGCGCTTGCCCAGCAGATATTCCGCCGTCGCCTTGGCGCGCACAAAGAAATCCCGCCCGGGAAATTGATCGGACAACCAGTCCTCCGTATCGTCCATCCAGCTGCCGGAGAGAACACTTTTCAGTGAAAATGCGGGCCGCTGTGCGAGAACGCGGTTTTCCAGTGCGGAAAAGTTCGCATCGGGCAGCAGCAATGTCGCCAGCAGCGCGGCCAGCAGCAGTGCCGCAAATATGAGACTTACGGCCTTTTTCATTTGAGTCCCTCCTTAAAAGCGGAAGTAGAGGAAGGGGTTGTAGCCCGCGTCCACCACGTAAATCAGGCAGAGTACAAAGCCTGCGGCGAGCAGAGCCACGGTCAGCACAGCGTGGAGTCGGGGACGCGCGGCTTGGAGCCTGCGCAGCGCGCCCGCACACAGCGGCGTGGAGCCGACGGCGCACAGAAGCAGGAGCCCAGCGCTGTCCAGCAGTTGACGCAGCGCAAATGCGTCTGTCCCGCCCGTGCGGCCCAGCATTGCGCGCAGATACGCGAGTCCCATCCCCGCATCCTCAAATGCGAATAACACCCAGCCCAGCAGCACAGCCAGCGCCGTGTACAGCCAGCTGAAGAATGCAGGCAGTCGTTGCAGGGCTTTGCCGAACACGAACTTTTCCAGGATCAGCAGCAGACCGAAATATCCGCCCCAGAGCAGGAAATTCCAGCTGGCGCCGTGCCACAGGCCCGTGGCCAGCCAGACGACGGCCAGGTTGAATAGATTGCGCGGAACGCTGACGCGGTTGCCCCCCAGCGGGATATAGAGATACTCGCGGAACCAGTCGCCCAGCGCGATGTGCCACCGCCGCCAGAACTCCGATACCGAGCGCGATAGGTAGGGATAGCGGAAGTTCTCCGGGAAGGTGAAGCCGAACATGCGTCCAAGGCCGATGGCCATGTCGGAATAGCCGGAAAAGTCGAAATAGATCTGGAAGGCAAAGGCCAGCATGCCCAGCCAGGCCGACAGTGCCGAAAGCTGCGATGCGTCCTGTGCGGACACCGTTTCCCACAGTGCGCCCGCGCCGTTGGCGAGCACCAGCTTCTTGGCCAGACCTATCACGAATCGGCACACCCCCTGGAAGAAGCTGCCATAACTCTCACGGCGGCTGCGCAATTCGTCCGCTACTGTCACATAGCGTACGATGGGGCCAGCAATCAGCTGCGGAAACATCGCCACATAGCAGCCGAACGCGAGCAGGTCGCGCTGCGCGGGACACTTGCGTCGGTAGACATCGATGGTGTAGGACATGGTTTGAAAGGTATAAAAGGAAATGCCAATGGGCAACGCCACCGCAGGAACGGACAGCGACATCCCCAGCGCCGCGTTGAGCGTACGCACCACAAGCCCCGCATATTTGAAGAACCCGAGCAACCCCAAATTGATGGATACCGAGGAGATCAGCGCCGCGCACCGCAGCCTGGGCCTTTCATCCCATTTTTCCAGCAACAGGCCATGCGCCCAGTCCGACAGCGCGGAAAACAACATCAGCACTACATATACTGGCTCGCCCCAGGCATAGAACACCAGCGAAACGGCGAACAGCACCGCGTTGCGCGCCTGCCGCGGCGCGATGAAGTAGGCGATCAGCGTCAGCGGCAGAAACAACGTAAGAAAGCTCAGGCTGGAAAATACCATGCGCGGCTCCCCCTTTCCAAACAGCGGAATTCAAAAAAAGGAGGCGAGATTGCTCCCGCTTCCTCGGCGAACCGCGTCGTTTATTCTGCAGCAAGCAGATTGTTGAATTCGTCGACAGCGGCCTGGGGGTCGTTGCAGACCACCATCATCACATACTTGCCGTTGGAGACTACCTGACCGGCCAGTGTAAGCTCGTACTGATCGGGCAGGTACATGGAGAAGTTCTCCTGCATCAGCTCCAGACGCTTGGTGAAGGCCTCCTCCACGGCGGGGACGTCACCCTCGTCGTTTACCTTGGCGAGGTAGAGCATGTGCGCGTGCACGTTCATCATGGGGTCGTTCAGGGAATACTCGGACAGCATCGAGAAGTCCAGACCGCACATCTCGGTAAGCATTTCCTCGCCCATGAAGCCCATCGACGGGGGAAACATTTCTTCCATGCCCAGCAGCGCATCCGCGATGTCCTGCACGGGCACATTGACCTCGGGGGCGGGAGTGGGGGTAGGCGCTGCGGTGGGCGCCGCGGTTGCGGACGGCTCGGCAGGCGCGGCGGCGCAGCCGAACAGGGAAAGCGCCAGCACCAGAGCCAGCGCGGCAAAGCCAATGCGGGTCAGCTTGTTCATCAGTTGATTCCTCCGGTAAATGTTTTCATGTACGATCTTATCGTACACTGATTGGACGCGCTGCGCAACAGAAAGTTCCGTGTCCGCACGACAGTTTACAGGATTATTACGTTTGAAATGAAATATAATATAATAATGTAGTGACTTGAAATAATTATAAAATTAATTAAAAAATATATTGATGTGAAATTGTATGTATGATATATTGTAGATACATGGATGCAAGAAGAAGTCATCTACGTCGAGTTGGATGGCGTGAACGATATAATTATAAGGAAGTGGAAAGACATGAAAAAAATAATGCCTTTGGCTTTTGTTATTATTATGATTTGTGGCCTTTTGATTTTCTGTGTAAACAATAAACAAAATGAACACAACGTTGAGGAATTAAATCTTGAATATGTCGTAAATTCTGCGTGGGAAAACAACCAAGTATACTCAATATTTAGTGACAAAAATCCTCAATTTGATGGAGAAGTGATTTATTTACTTCCAGAGTATAGAATTAATTCAGATGAGAAAAAGTATGAGATTGTGTATGATAAGAATTATAGTAGTTATCGTTGGTGGATGTTGACAAAGGAAGATTTGGTTACCAATTTATATTCGATTTATCCGGATAAAAAAATAGTTGTGGATAGTACTGAAAATAAAGGATTACGGTTTGATATGAGTAAGGGCAGAGTGTTGTATGAAAAGATTATTGAAAATAATTGTGTTCCTGTATTTTTAATATCGATAGGTCAACAGTGGATGCTTTGCAGTAACGAGGAGGGAGAGTTATATGCTTGTGGAATAGATGTGATCAATGGGGAGGGATTGCAATGGCTTTCAGAAAAGGAATTTTTGAAGAAGTATTGGGATTATTTTTCTGGGATTGAGCTTCTGCCGACACGCTGAATAACTTGAAAAGTTAGGGAATGATGACATTCTTAAAGTAAATGACGGATGGGGAAGAAATAATGTAAGCATTGCTTATTATAATACTGCACCATCCACACTGGCTGATCATATGTATTTTGCCAACTAAAATAGAAACCCTCCGTCTTTTATACGAAGGCGGAGGGTTTCTATATTTTATCTATTCATAAAACATTCACTTGAAACTTGATGCGGATACGGTATAATGAAGGAAGCAAACCGGATGCAAAGGAGTTTTACGTGATGAAAAAGGCATTTTTCTGCATACTGCTGTGCGTGACGCTGCTGCTGCCCGCGACCTGTTTTGCGGCGGGCGACGGCCTTGCCGCGGCGGAGGATATCCTCAAGCAGACCCTGGCGGCGAATTTTACCGTGCTGCACACCGGCGACATCAACGGCCAGGAACAGGGCGGCGACACCGCCGTGGGCTATGCAAAGCTGGCCGCGCTATCGCAGAGCAGGCAGGAGGAAAGCCAGGTGCTGCTGCTGGACAGCGGCAACGCGCTGGCGGGCGACGGCGGCAAGACCATACAGCTGATGGAGGCGGCGCAGTACACTGCGGCGGCCATCGGCACGCGCGACGCGGGCTTGGGCATCGAGCGGCTGCAGGAGCTGTCCGCGCGGGCCAATTTTCCGCTGTTGTGCGCCAACTGGCTGCGCGTGGACGGGGAGCAGCTGTTTGAACCCTACGCCATTGTGGAGGTGGCGGGCATCCGCGTGGGGATCATTGGGCTGATCTCGCCCTCCATTGCTGAGGAGTACCCTGACATCACCCAGGGCTGCAACGTCTACAAACCCTCGGGAATCGCCAATATCTTCTATGACGAGATGGTGGAGCAGGGCTGCTCCTATTTTATCGCGCTGACCAGCCTGGGCTATGACGGAGACTATACCCCGCGCGACCTTGGCAAGGAATCTCCTTGGATTAACCTGATTCTGGACAGCAATACCGGAACCGTGCTGGACATGGGTGAGCTCATTGATCAGACCAACGTCGTGGCCTTCAACCTGGAACCCGGCTTTGCCCAGGTGGGCGAGTACGATGTGACCACTGGGAACAGCAATGGCATGAACACCCTGTACCCCGCCGTCTACACCGCCCAGGACGTCAAGGACCTCAAGGCGGACCGGAAGATGGAACAGCTTGTCGCCTCCGAGTACGTCGAGCCCAGCCAGGAAGTCGAGCAGACCGGCGACGGCAACGGCACGGTCACGATAACCGGCGGAGGAAGCGGAAGGATGGTCTACCTGCTGTGCTTCGTGGGCATCCTGGTGCTGACCGTCGCGATCATACTGGTCATGTCCCGAAAATCCGCCGCAAAGGGCAAAAAGAAATGAATGCGCGAAAAAGGCCGCGCTTTCCGGAAAAACTGGAAAGCGCGGCCTCCGTCTGCCTACAGCGCCTGAACAAGCCGCTGCATGCCATCGGCGGCCTCGGGCGAAAGACTGACCAGCGTCTGTTCGCCAAAGCAAATCTGCGCGGGCAGACCGCGCACGCGCACGTCCAGCAGATCATGCAGCAGCGTCAGCGCTGCGAGGTACGAGCCTTCGGGCGAAGGATGATGCCGGTCGGCGGCGTATAGATCCACGCCCGGCAGCGCGATGCGTGCCCGCGCGAAGGCTTCACCCACCCGCGCCACAGACAGGCCGAATGCATCGCCTGCCGCCAGCACCGCGGGCCGCATCCTGGAAAGCGGCGGCGTGTCTTGAGGCGACTCGAAGTTCATGTACAGCCCGCAGCGCGTTTCGCCCTGGTCGGCCCATGCCTTCAGCGTCCGCACGCCGTCAAAATACTCTTTGATCTCGGGGAATTCGCTCGTCACTTCCTGCAGCACCGCCAGGTCGTACCGCCCGTAGAGCAGGTTGAAGCGCGTCTGTTCATTTTTAATGTGCCCGGCAAGGCTCTCCCCGCCGCGGGTGAGCATGGTCACGTCCAGCGAAAGCCCCGACGCCCGCCCAAGCGCGGCAAACAGATAGGCCATGTCATTGTAGTAGGTGTGCGAGTTTCCGATAAACAGTATGCGCATGGTGAATACCTCCTGCTCTCGATTTCATTCAATTTGAAGTCCGCAGCGCGCCGTCGCGTCGCGCAGTCCCTGCAGCGCCTCATTGCGGGAGAAATTTGCCCGTTCCAGCTGGGTGTCGGTCATGCGGTTAAGCCGATTGTAAAAGTCCAGCACGGCAAGCAGTGTGCGCGGGTCAGAGGGCTCCATGCCGTCAAAAAGCGCGTTTTCCGCGCCGCACACATCGCCCGCCGTCAGCAGCTCCAGGACGCCGCGGTACCAGCCATCCGCGTCCGTCCAGCGCGCCCTCTCTTCGGGAAACGCATACTGCACGCCCCCTTTTTTGAAGACCGCCCGTGCCAAAGCCTGCGTCAGCATCTCGATTTGTCGCATGATGTAGTCCTGCTCAAACATGCCGCGCCCTCCATTTTTGACAGCCCGTTCCATAGAAATCTTCCGCTTCCATACCTAGGATAGCACAGCTGATTCCATTGCGCAAGAACCGGAACGGATCGGCGCGCCTGCGATTGGCGTTGCGTCTGTCTTGTTTTTTTGGTATGATATTTATATGAGTGAGAATCTGTTTGCAGGAGGATTCAATATGAAGCTGGTGTTTGCATCGGATCTGCATGGCTCGGCCCATTATGCGCGCATGCTGCCCGGAATCGACGAGCGGGAGAAACCGGAGCGCATTGTGCTGCTGGGCGATCTGCTCTACCATGGGCCGCGCAACGATCTGCCGCGCGATTATGCGCCCAAGGAGGTCATCGGCATACTCAACGGCATGAAGCGGCGGCTGCTGTGCGTGCGCGGCAACTGCGAGGCTGAGGTGGACCAGATGGTGCTGGACTTCCCGGTGATGGCGGACTGCATGGCGCTGTTTCTGGGCGGAAGGATGGCGTTTGTCACCCACGGGCACCTGTACAACATGGACAACCCGCCTCCGCTGTGCGCAGGAGATCTGCTCATCCATGGGCACACCCACGTGCAGGCGTTTACACACTTTGGGGAAGACAACTGGTACCTCAATCCCGGCTCCCTCTCTATGCCCAAGGAGGGCAATGCCCACAGCTACATGACCTACGAGGACGGGCTGTTTGCCATCAAGACCGTGGAGGGCGAGTTGATTCGCAAGTTGTGTCTATGAGACTGTTGATTGTCAGTACCCTGCCCGAGGAAGACCCAGAGGCGCGGCAGGTGATCGGGACGCTGCGCGCCAAGGCGGAGGAATGCCGCGTCATCATGGCGCGGGAGATCCGGCCCTGTTCGGGCTGCAACGCCTGCTGGCTGGTCACGCCCGGAATCTGCTCCATTCGCGACGGCTATGAGGAGATCCTCAAGGCGTATCTGCAATATGACGCGACGGTATTCGTGTGCGGCACGGCGCTGGGCTTTGCAGAGTATCGCATGAAGAACGTGATTGACCGCATGCTGCCGCTGGTGACCATGCTGCTCACCGTGAAGGATGGGCAAATGCGCCATGTGATGCGCTATAAAAAGCAGCTGCGCTGGGGTTTGGTCTATACAGGCGAAGCGGATGAGACTTACATGAACCGATGGATGGAACGCGTGATGGTCAACGCCGGGGGAGTCTGCCTGGGTGCTTTTTCTGCGTCGCGCGTGCAGGAGGTGCCGGTATGAAGCTGACCGTCATCAGCGGTGCGGCGCGGGCCCGATCCAAGAGCAATACCGCGCTGATTCTGGAGAACTTCTGCCGCGGCTATGAGGCCGAGGGCAACCAGACGCAAACCTTTTATCTGTCCGACCGCAACCAGTGGGAGGCGGCGCGCGCGGCGTTTGACGCGAGCGACAATCTGCTCATCGCGCTGCCGCTCTATGTGGAAAATCTGCCCGGCTTGCTGCTGGAGTTTCTGGGAACGCTGACGCCCAAGCGCACACCGGGCGCTAAGCTGGCTTTCCTGGTGCAGGGTGGTTTCCCGGAGGCGAGCCAGCTGCGCTGCTGCGAGGAATACCTGGAAACGCTGCCCGCGCGCCTGGGCTGTATATACGGCGGCACGCTCATCAAGGGCAATATGTTCTTTCTGCGGCTGCTTTCGGACAAACAGCAAGAGGAACTGCGGATGTTTGAGACGATGGGCAAGCGCTTTGCGCAGTTGGGTCGGTTTGATAAGGACGAGGTGACGCTTTTTGCGGCGCCGGAGTATATGCCGGAGACTGCGCTGAAGGTTTTTCGCGGGCCGGGAAAGTTCTTTCAGCGATTGGTGATGAACGCCATATCCCGAAAGATGGGCGGTCGGGGAAATTTGGAGGCGCGGCCATACAAGGACGGGGAATAAGGGCCGCCTGTGGCGGGGAAGGGTTCCCCCTGGCGAAACCCGAGAATTTCTGGGGGAGGCGGAAGCCATGTATAAGCTGATGCTTGTGGACGACGAGGATGAAGTACGCGAGGGAATCGTGGCCACGGTGGACTTTGAGAGTTGCGGGTTCACGCTGTGCGCGCAGGCGACGGGCGCCATAGACGCGCTGGATAAGGCGGCGCAGTTTCAGCCGGACGTGGTGTTTACCGACGTGCACATGCCCTATATGGACGGCATGGAGATGATCTCCCGGCTGCAGGAGATGTATCCTACAATGAAGTACATCGTGCTGTCCGGATACGACAATTTTATTTACGTCAAGCAGGCGCTGCAGCGGCAGGTGATGGATTATCTGCTCAAGCCGCTTTCGGCGCAGGGCATTATGAAGGTGCTGTGCCGCGCAAAGGAACAGCTGGACGAGCAGGCCCGCCAGCGCGGCGATCTGGAGCTTCTGCAGGACAAGGTGAAGCGCAACGCGCAGCAGTTGCGCCGCGGCGTGATCCTGGAGTATCTCTCAGGCAGCGCCTACGGCGATGCACATGCGCTGTGCGCTTATCCGCCACCAGAGGATTCCCGCATTGCGTTTCCCGCCTATCTTGCGGTGCTGTCTTTGGAGCGCACGGAGGATAATCTCGAAGTGCTGCGCCGCGACTTTGACAGCCAGCCCATGCTGTTGGGCGCGGCGGTGCAGGAGGTGCTCTCAGAGGTATTCAAGCGGCATCGGGGCGAATGCCTGGAGTACCGCAGCCAGTTTCTGCTTCTGCTGCCCGATGGGCAGGAAGAGGCCATTCGCAGTTGCGACGACGCCATTGAGTCGCTGGGACATTATCTGCACCTGACAGCGACTGTGGGGCTGTCTGACGAAGTGGGCGGCTATGGTGGATTGGGCGAGGGCTACCAGCAGGCGGCGGCCGCACTGGAAAAGCGCTTCATCGCAGGACAGGGGCGCGTCTATACGCCCTCGGTGACGAAGGAGCGCCGCCTGAAGGACATGGAACTGTTTGAGTGGAGCAGCCGCGTACAATCGCTGTGCCGCTCGGGCAGCAGGCAGGAAGTGGACGCCTTTGGCGCGGAGCTGACGCAGCACATCGCGGGCATGGACCTGAGCGCCCGCCAGCTGCTGATGATGCGCCTGGTCTCCGATACGCTTTCGGCGGCGGGGCGCGCGGGCGTGGACGTGGAGCCTGCGCTGACTACGCTGCACCTGGAGCAGGCGCTGCAGCCGGCGGGCGCGGCATCGGGCGTCGAGCAGCTGGGCGCGCTGCTTCTGTTTGTGGCGGACGCGGTGCGCCGCGATGTCAACACCACCGGCGCGGAAATGATCGCCCGCGCAGTGGACTATACACAGCAGAATTATGCCGATAAGGAGCTGTCGCTGGAGTCGGTATGCGCGGCCTTTGGCGTGAGCCAGACGCAGTTTTCACTGCTGTTCAAGCGCGAGATGGGCACCAGCTTTCTGCAGTTCCTGCTGGATCTGCGCATTGGGGCGGCAAAAGATCTGCTGGCGCACAGCAGCCGCAAGATCTATCAGATCGCAGAGGAAACGGGCTTTGGAGATGCGAGTTATTTCAGCTACTGTTTCCGGCAGCGCTGCGGCCTGTCGCCCAAAGAATATCGCATGCGGGGAGGAGAGTAGCAAATGAAGCGTCTGTCCATCCGGTGGGTGCTGACGCTGACCATGGTGGGCGTGGCGCTGGCCGCCATGCTGGTAATTGCAAGCGTCTACTCAGCGCAGGCCACTACGCTGTTCAATCAAATGGGTATGAGCAGCATGCTGCAGGACATGCAGCTGGTGTCCGAGCGCATCGGAGACGTGTGCCGACGCATGTCGAGCGTGTTGCAGGAGACGGCGGCTTATCTGGAGAAAGAGGAGAACCTGACCGCCGACGGCCTGGCAGCGCGCGCGTATTCGACGATGGGCGGCGCGGAGGACGTTTCCGCGCTGCTGTTGCTGGACGAATACGGAAGACCCGTGGCGGGCTATCCCGCAGAGGGGCTGAAGCCCGATTACAGCCTGACCGGTATGGACTGGTTTGAAGATGCGCGCGCGGCGGAGATGGACAGGGTGGTGTTCTCCCGGCCGCACGTGCAGAGCCTGTATGGAAACAATTACCCATGGGTGATCTCCGTCACGCGCAGGGTGCGCTATACAATGGATGGCGAGCAGTATGTCGGCATGCTGATGGCGGACCTTAAGCTTACTCCGCTGCACGAGATCTGCCAATCGGTAACGCTGGGCTCTTCGGGCAATCCCTTCATCCTGACGCAGGAGGATGAAATCATTTACCACCCCGATCAAAAGCTGCTGGCGCTGGAACTGATCTCGCAGGAGAGCATCATGATGCAGGAGGAGGGGGAAAAGGATCGCCGCATGGTGCTTTCACAGGACATTGAGGGCACGGATTGGCGCGTGGTGGGCACGGTGCTGGCCAGCGATATTGAGGAGAACTCCCGCGTTTTCCGCTCCCGCATGGTGGGTGTGGTGTGCGTCGTGGCGCTGCTGGTGCTGATGGTGGCGGTGTGGCTGAGCATCCAGCTGGTCAAGCCGCTGAATGAGATCCAGGCCAGCATGCAGCGCATTGAGCGCAATCTGGACGACAACCGCATGAGCCTGCCGGAAGAAGGCTTTGCCGAGTACGCGGCGTTGTCGCACTCGTACAACGTGATGCTGCACAAGATCCGCGGCCTGATGCGAGAGACGGTGGATCGGCAGGAGCAGCTGCGGCGCATGGAGCTGGGCGCGCTGCAAGAGCAGATCAATCCGCACTTTTTGTACAACACGTTGGACTCCATCGTGCGCGTGATGGAGCAGGGCAGGACGTCCGATGCCATTGAAATGGTGCAGGCGCTGGCCAAGCTGTTCCGCCTGTCCATCAACAACGGTGATTATTTCCTGACCATAGAGCAAGAGATGGACTATGCGCGCTCCTATTTGACCATCCAGCAGGTGCGCTATCGCAAGAGCTTTTCCTATGCGCTGCACGTGGATGAGCGCATCAAGAATTTGCTCTGCCCCAAGCTGATGCTGCAGCCGCTGGTGGAGAACGCTATAAAGCATGGTATGAGCGACATGCCCGGCTGTACGCTGACCATTTGCGCGAGGCAGGAGGGCTATAACATTGTGTTTACCATTGAGGACGACGGGCTGGGCATTCCGCCCGAGCGTCTGGAGCAGCTGCAGCGCATGCTGCGCAGCGACGGCAACGCGCTGGAGGAGCGCTCGGGCTTTGGCATCGGGTTGCGCAATACCAATCGGCGCATCAAGCTGCTCTACGGCCCCCAGTACGGTCTGACCATTGAAAGCGAGGTGGAGGAGAGGACATGCATCACCATCACATTGCCAAAGCGACAGCGTTGATGTTGTGCGCGTTGCTGCTGCTGTTCGCCCCGGGCTGTGCGCACAAGGAAAGAGCATTGCACGTGGCGCTGATCGTCTCTTCCGACACGGGCTATTACTGGGAGAACATCATGGACGGCGCGGATGCCGCAGCGCAGCGTCTGGGCGTGTCGCTGCGCTGTTATGTGCCCGACGAGGAGTCCGACCTTGCGCTGGACACCCTGCCCGCGCTGGCGGTTGCGGACGGTGCAGACGCGCTGGTGGTGGCTTCCTCCGGCGAAGAGGCGTTGGTGGAGGCGCTGCGGCCGCTGGAGAACGTGCCGCTGGTGGCGCTGGGTGACGCGCTGACAGAGTTGACTCCGGTTTCTGCCGTGCTCAACGACGACAGTAAAATGGGCGAGAACATGGCGCTGGCGTTGTCCGGTCGGGTGGAGAAGGGCAGCAGCGCACTGCTGCTGACGGATACGCCGGAGTTCGATGGGGCGGAGCAGCGCGAGGCGCAGCTGCGCAGCGGGCTGTTTTCGCAGCGGGTCAGCGTCAGTAAGCGCATCTACGCGGGGAATAACCGCGAGTGGGCCTACCGGCAGACGCTGCAGCAACTCTATCTGAATCCAAGCCTGAACGCTGTGGTGGCGTTTTCGGCAGAATCCACCGTGGGCGCGGCGCAGGCGGTGGAGTATCTGAATCGAAACTTGATCATCGTGGGCACGGACGTGGTGCCCGACCTGGTGGAATGTATCGAAACGGAGCGCGTTACCGCCAGCGTGGTGCGCAATTCCTTCGGCATGGGATACCTGGGTGTGGAATACGCCGCGGCCTACCTTGCCGGTGAGCAGACGCCCGAGCGCCGCACGCTGTCCAGCGTGGTGGTCACGCGCGACAATCTGTACACGCCCGACGTGGAGAAGGTGGTGTTTCCCTATGAATGATGTTCCGTCGCTGGTCATGCCCCGATTGCGTCTGCGCCCCTTTGCGCCGCGCGATGTACAGGCCGTGCTGGAGTTGTACGGCGACAGGCAAGTCAACACCTTCCTGCCTTGGTATCCCATTGACACGGCGGCGCAGGCGCGTGCGCTCCTGGAGGACTGGCAGAGAGAGGAGACGTGCCGGCGCTGGGCGGTGTGTCCGCTTGAGACGGATGCGCCTGTGGGCTACGTCACGCTGGAAAACGGCGCGCCGCATGATCTGGGCTATGCGCTGCGGCGCGACTGTTGGGGGCGCGGGTACGCCACCGAGGCGGCGCAGGCCGTGTTGGACTTCGCCCGGCGCGACGGAATGCCCTATGTGACCGCCACACACGATGTGTGCAACCCGGCCAGCGGCCGTGTGATGCGTCGCCTGGGCCTTTGCTATTGCTATTCCTACGTCGAACAGTGGCAGCCCAAGGACATTCCCGTCACCTTCCGCCTGTATCAGCGCAGCCTGGACGGCGCGCCGCATCCGGCATATGACGGATACTGGAATCGATACCCCAAGCACTTTTTTGAAGAAATATAGAGAAAGAAGGTATTTTCATGGCTCTTCAAACCAATCCGAACCTCAACAACCAGATCATCTACGAGCTGAGCGTGCAGAACTTGACGGAAAAGCGGAATTTTCAGGGTGTGATCGACGACCTGGACCGCATCCAGGCGCTGGGCGTGGACGTGGTGTGGCTCATGCCCATCCATCCGCGCGGAGAGAAGATGCGCCTGGGCCCTTGCGGCTCCCCTTACTCGGTGCGCGACTTCCGCGCCGTCAATCCCGACTATGGTGATTTAGACGACTTTGCCCGGCTGGTGGACGCCATCCACGCCCGCGGCATGAAGGTGATGCTGGACATCGTCTATAACCACACCTCACAGGATTCCGTGCTGGTGGAGCAGCATCCCGAGTTTTTCTATCACGACGAAAACGGCCGGCCCGTGTACCGCTTCTGGAATGATGTCTACGATCTGGACTATCGCAATCAGGCCCTGTGCGACTACATGGTGGAAACCGCGCTGATGTGGGCGAAGCTTGGCGTGGACGGCTATCGCTGCGACGTGGCGCCCATGGTGCCCCTCTCCTTCTGGACGAGGGCGCGCCGCGAGATGGACGCGCTCAACCCCGACTTCATCTGGCTGGCGGAGACGCACCACTATCCCTTCCTGACCAAGATGCGTGACCGCGGCTGGAATCTGCACTCCGACTGCGAGATGTACCAGGCCTTTGACATCACCTATGACTACGACGTGCACTATTTCTATGAGGACTACTTAAAGGGCAAGGGCACGCTCAAAGCCTATGTGGACGGCCTCAACCGGCAGAAGGCCATGTATCCCCTGAACTACATCAAGATGCGCTTTTTGGAGAATCATGACCAGGCCCGCGTGTGCTCTCTGGTGCACACCGACGAGCAGCTGCGCATGTGGACGGCGTTCTATTACTTCCTCAAGGGCCCGGCGCTCATCTACGCGGGGCAGGAGTTCATGGAGGAGCAGCGCGCCATGGTCATGGGCAACGACGCCATTGGCCGCAGGGAGGTTCCCTGGCTCACAGCGCTGCTGCGGCAGCTGCGCGGCCTCAAAAAGCTGCCCATTGTGCGCGACGGCGCCTTCTTCCTGGACGATCCCGAGCAGGACAGCATCCTTGTAGGCCGTTATGAACTGGGCGACGAGCTGCTCATCGGCGCCTTCAACTTCCACATGGTCACCGGCAAGGCCAGGCTGCCCCTGCCCGATGGCGAGTATGAAAACCTGCTCGGCGGCGCCGTCACGGTCAAGGATGGCTGCATTCCCGCGCCGCTGACGCCTGTACTGCTCCACGTCACCGGCCAGAGCGTAGAGCAAAAGGCGTTCAAGGAGCACGAGGGCTGAGCAGAATCAGCGATACGAAAAGAAATTAGCACTCTCGCAAAGAGAGTGCTAATTTTTGCTTGACATCTAATGATCACATGCTATAATATAACTCGTAAAGAGTTTTATATAATTTCGACGACGGAGGTAACGAAGCATGAGCATGGAAAAAGGACAGCTTTCCATACATACCGAGAACTTTTTGCCCATCATTAAGAAGTGGCTGTATTCTGACCGCGATATTTTTGTGCGTGAATTGATTTCCAACGGCTGCGACGCGGTGGCCAAGCGCCGCATGGTGGGCGAATGCCCCGAGGATTACGCGCCCGCCATCAACGTGGTGGTGGACAAGGAGCACCGCATCCTCTCCTTTACCGATAACGGCGTGGGCATGACTGCCGACGAGGTGCGCAAGTACATCAACCAGGTGGCCTTCTCCGGCGCGAGCGATTTCCTGGAGAAGTACAAAGACTCCGGCGAGCAGATCATCGGCCACTTCGGTCTGGGCTTTTACTCGGCCTTCATGGTGTCCGAAAAGGTGCGCATCGATACCCTCAGCTGCCTGCCCGGAGAAACTGCCGTGACTTGGGAGTCCGACGGCTCCGTCGAGTATACGATGGAGGAGAGCGAGCGCGAGGAAGTCGGCACCACCGTCACCCTCTACCTCAACGACGAGGCGGACGAGTTCCTTGACGGCTATAAAATGCGTGAGATCATCCGCAAGTACTGCTCTTTTATGCCCGTGCCGATCTATTGCGAGGTCGAGGCCGAAAAAAAGGCCGCTGAAGAGGCCGCCAAAGAGAAGGCTGAGCACGACGAACAGTGCGAGTGCGGCCACGATCACGAGCACGAAGACGGCTGCACGTGCGAGGAGTGCCATGACCATGAGCATGAGGAGGAGCCCGGGCAGAAGCTGCCCGAGATGCTCAACACGCCCAGCCCGCTCTACATGCGCGCGCCCAAGGACTGCGCCGAGGAGGACTACAAGAAGTTCTACCGCGATACCTTCCACGAGTGGGAGGAGCCGCTGTTCTGGATCCACCTCAACGCCGATTACCCCTTCAATCTGCACGGCATCCTGTACTTCCCGCGGCTCAAGAACGACTTTACCGCCAACGAGGGTCAGGTCAAGCTCTACTCCAACCAGGTGTTCATCGCGGACAATATCAAGGAGATCATCCCCGAGTTCCTGCTGCTGCTCAAGGGCGTGGTGGATTGTCCCGATCTGCCGCTGAACGTCTCCCGCTCCTTCCTGCAGAACGACGGCTATGTGCGCAAGCTGTCCGAGTACATCACCCGCAAGGTTGCCGATCGCCTCACCGGCCTGTTCAAAAATGAGCGCGGCCAATATGAGAGCTATTGGAAGGACATCCATCCCTTCATCAAGTACGGCTGCCTGCGTGACAGCAAGTTCTACGACCGCATGAAGGACTGCCTGATCTACAAGACCAGCAAGGGCGAATTCGTCACGCTGAACGAATACCTGGAGAAGGCCAAGGATGTCCATCCCAACAAGGTCTATTACGCCGCCGACGAGGATCGCCAAGCCAACACCGTAGGCCTGTACGAGGAACACGGCATCCAGGTCGTCGTCATGGGCACACCCATCGACGTCAGCTTCATGCAGTTCATCGAAAGCCAGGTCAAGGATGTGCACTTTGCCCGCATCGACGCCGACATTGCCGACGCGCTGCGCGACAAGGACGCCGTCCTCGATGCCGACATGACAAGCAAGCTGGAAGAGATGTTCAAGTGGGCCGTGGAGGAGGGCAACCTCAAGGTGCGCCTCGAATCCCTCAAGAACACCGACACCCCCGCCGTGCTGCTGCTGGACGAGAACATGCGTCGCTATCAGGAAGCCATGCGCTATTGGGGCAGCGACGGCATGCCCGACTTCCCGCTGGAGCGCACTCTCGTGCTCAATGCGCAGCACCCGCTGGTCAAGAACCTGGCCGACCGCGCGCAGGACGACACCGCAAAGGACATCTGCCTGCAGCTGACCGACCTTGCCGAGATGGCTCAGCAGCCCCTGTCCGCTGAGCGCATGAACGCCTTCATCGCTCGTTCCCTGCGCCTGATGACGGAGCTGGCCACTGAGGAGAAGTAAACAAAACGCAGGGCGCGCCCTCCCGCAATGGGAAAGGCCGCGCCCCATATTTTCTGACCGTTTCATTCCCTGACAGACCATGAGGAGGAATCATCATGCCCCCAAAGCCCATCTGCACCTGTCGGGACACGAACTGTCCCAACCACCCCGCCAACCACAGCGAGGGCTGCGACCGCTGCATCGTCAAATGCCAGGCGCGGGGCGAGATTCCCAGCTGCTTCTTCCGCCAGGTGCACGACGACCTGACGGGCGTGGACGATTTCACCTTCGAGGGTTTTGCTCGCTTCGTCGCGGCCCACAAACAGGGCTAACGGCCCTTGCGCAGCAGATGGAGGTGAAGGGGCAGCAGCACCGTGCGCAGCTGCCCCTCGATGAGATAAAAAACCGCGTCCCATTCGGGCAGCGATCACAGCGCCTTGGCGATGAACAGCGCCGACATGCCTGCGGCCGCACCCAGCACAATCAGTGCGTCTCGCCGCCAGTTCGGTTTCATGTTTCCCACACTCCTGTCTCTTTCGCTCCAATACATCATAAAATTGACATCCCGCAGAGCAATGCGCCGCGCGGGATGTCAATTTTATGATGATTCTTCCTTTAGTCGAACAGCGCGCGGATGTCCTTGGCGGACAGAGCGCTGGGCAACACCTCACCGGGGGTGACGACCAGGTCAATCAGCTCCTTTTTGCGCAGCTGCAGCTCGGAGACTTTTTCTTCGATGGTGTCGTGCGCGATCAGGCGGATGACGTGCACCGCGCGCGTCTGGCCGATGCGGTGGGCGCGGTCGGTGGCCTGTTCCTCCACGGCAGGGTTCCACCAGGGGTCGTAGTGGATCACGGTATCCGCCGCGGTCAGGTTCAGCCCATAGCCCCCCGCGCGCAGCGAGATGAGGAAAACCGGCGCGCCGCCGCCGTTGAATTCGTCTGTCAGGTGCAGGCGTTCCTGAGGGGGTGTGTTGCCGTCCAGATACAGCGCGGGAATGCCCGCCTGCGCAAGGCTCTCGCGAATGATGGAGAGCATGGAAGTAAATTGTGAGAATACCAGGATGCGATGGCCGCTCTCCACCTGCTCGCCGATCAATTCCATCAGCAGCTCCAGTTTGCCGCTGCCTCCCTCATAACCCTCCAGAAACAGCACCGGATGGCAGCAGATCTGCCGAAGCCGCGTGATGGCCGCCAGCATGCGAAAGTGCGCTCTGTCCCAGCCCTCCTGCCGCACGGTCTCGTCCAGTTCCTTTTTGACCTGAGCCAGCGCCGCCATGTAGACGCTGCGCTGTTCGGGCGTCAGTTCCGCCACAATGCGGTGCTCGATCTTCTCGGGCAGCTCGGAGAGCACCTCGCGCTTGAGACGCCGCATCAGGAAGGGGCGGATCTTCTTGGCCAGCAAATCGCTGTCCGTGCCGTCGCCGTAGCGCTGCATGAAATCATTCTGGTCCATCAGATAACCCGGCAGTACAAAGTCGAAGATGCTCCACAGCTCGCCGGGGTGATTTTCCATGGGCGTGCCCGTCAGCGCAAAGCGGCTGCACGCATGCAGGCGCTTGACCGCCCCCGCGCCCACCGACGCGGCGTTTTTGATCTGCTGTGCCTCGTCCAATATGCAGTAGCGGAAGGAGAACTGCTCCAGCCACTCAATATCCCGGCGAACCTGCGCATAAGAGGCGATGAGTACGTCCACATTCTCCACGTCCTCGGCCTGCCGCCGCCGGTCCTCGCGCCCGCCCATGAGAACCACCGTGCGCATGTGCGGCGTAAACTTATTGATTTCCGCCTGCCAGTTGTAGACAAGAGAGGTGGGCGCCACTACCAGGGAGGGCATGCGTCCCTGCGTTTCGTAACCCCACTGGATCAGCGCCAGCACCTGGATGGTCTTGCCCAGCCCCATGTCGTCGGCCAGCACGCCGCCCATACCCAGCCGCGCCAGCGTCTTGAGCCAGGCAAAACCGCGCTGCTGGTAGGGGCGCAGGCCCTGGATGGGCGCCTCGCCCTCGTCGGGGTGCTGCACCGCGCGCACAAGATCGGTCACGGAAGAATCCTGCTCGATGTCCAGATTGCTCGCGGCCATCAGTTGCGAGAGGTAGACCGCGCGGCAGCGCATCATGTCGATCACGCCGCCTTCCTGAATCTGTCCCACTTCGTCCAAATATCCCGCCAGCTCCGACCAACCGTCGTCGGGCAGCAGCGTCAGGAAACTGCCGTCGGTCAAACGCACGAACTTTTTCTTTTCGCGCAGCGCCTGCAGTACGCCGTCGTATTCGGTCGGCTCCACGCCCTCCAGCAACAGCTGAAACTGCAGCAGGTCGCCACCCGGGCTCATGCTCAACCTTCCCCTGGGCCGCGAGCGCCGCGGCCGCATGCGCAGCAGGCTCTCGGAGCAGTAGACCTCCGCCATGGATTGCAGCAGCGGCACGCCCTCCTGCAAAAAGCCATAGATCGCGTCGCTGCCTGAAAGATAGGCCTCAGACAGCCGCACCTTGAATCCATGGCGGCCCAGCAGGTCCAGCACCGCGCGCTCGGCCTGCGCGTCGCGCAGCAACAGCACGTTCTCCTGACGATCCTTGGGCGGAGAAAAGGGGTCGATACGCGTCTGGCCGTAGAGGAAGGCCACCTGTGCCACGATGTCGCCGCTTACCGTGTCCAACGTCACCGTTGTGGTCAGCGTCTCGGTCACGATGCGTCCGGAGACCGATTCGTCCACCGTCACCTGCGCCACCTCGCGCAGCAGCGGCAGCACCTCGGAAACCAGTTGCTCGCCCTCGGACAGCGTAAAGCGGCAGCGCGATACGCCCTCCAGGCTCATGAACGGGATCAGCGCCTTTTGCTGCGCTGCGGATAGTCCCACCACGCGGCCCTCCGTTAGCACGAATTGGCCCTCACGCGTCAGCCTGACGCAGTGGGGCGGCAGCCGGCTTTCCAGTTCCAGTTCCTTGCCCGCCGCGCGCAGCGTGAAGGCAGCCGGCACATTGGCGGCCTGTATGCCGCGGATGGTGGCGGTTTCCCCATCCGCCGTCAGTTGGAACACGCTTTGCGCCAACATTTGGAACACGCGGCGCAGCTGGTCATTGGTCAGCGGGAGCTGCCGCTCGCGCAGCACGGGTTTGCCCAGCGCCAGCTCCCGCGCCGCAACGATCTCGCGCAGGTAGGCCAGCAGCCGCTCCTGCGCCGGACCGAAGCACTGCCAGTGCGCCTCCACCAGCAGCCCTTTGCCAAAGGCAATGTCCTCGCCCGCCGTATAGGCCTTTACAAACGCGGAAAGGTCCTGCACTACGTACATGCGCTTCTGCCCCACGCGAAGTGAAATCAAGCCCGCCGCGTCGCCCGGCTTTCCCGGGATCTCCACCGCCGCCAGCAGCTTGAGCGATTGCTCGCGCGCCGCGGGCGTGTCAAACCAGGAGAGCACCTGCAGCCCCGCTTCCCGACGCGCCCGACTGAGCAGCACTTGTGTGCGCCCTTCGCGCGACAGCTCCAGGCACAGCGCGCCCACGTGCGCGCACACGCGGCGGCTGGCCACGGGCACGCCACAGGTGCAGGAGCAGGCAGACAATCCATCGTCCGCCAGCGTCACGGACGCGGTGTAGACATAGGGCATGTCCTCCACCGCGGCGCTGAAGCTGTGCTCCCCGTCCACGCGCAAATTTTTGACCCTGCCGTCGCTCAACAGCTGGCAGGCGTACCGATAAGCGCGTTCATCACGCGCAATTTTTTTGAGTTCCTCCGGCGTCATGGTACATCCTCCAAGGGGGTGGTTTGCGGTTTCGGCCACAATTTCGTCACAAGGCCGAATCCATCCTGTTTACTTTCCACACGGCTGCCGCGAATTCCTGCCGCGCAAAAAAAGTCGCTCCGGCCATTTACACGATCATAACAAGCGGTATATAATGAAAAAAACAAACCGCAAGGGGGAGAAAACATGGATAGACTGGACGAACTGTTGGAAAGCTACCGCGAGGAGATGTTGGAGACGCTGCGCGAGCTGGTGCGCATTCCCAGCGTAGACGGCGAGCCGCTGCCTGGCAAGCCCTTTGGCGCACAGTGCGCCCGCGCGCTGGACTATGCGCTGGGCAAGGCCGCATCTTTTGGCTTTGAAACGCTCAACGACGACTATTACGCGGGCCATGCCGCCTATGGCGACGGCGAGCGCACGCTGGGCATCCTCGCGCACCTGGACGTCGTGCCCGAGGGCGACGATTGGACCGTGCCGCCCTATGAAGCGGTGGTCAAGAACGGCTTCCTCTATGGCCGCGGCGCCACCGACAACAAGAACAGCTGCGTCTCCTGCCTCTACGCGCTGCGCGCCATTCGCGAGGCGGGCATCCCACTGCGCGACCGGGTGCTGCTCATCATGGGCTGCAATGAGGAAAAGGGCAGCGCCGATATGGCCCATTACATGACGCACGTCGGCATGCCCGACTATGGCTTTTCGCCCGATTCCGGCTTCCCCGTCTGCTACGCAGAAAAGGGCATCCACCGCGTGCAGCTGAAGGCCGGCTTTGACGGCGACAGTCCCATCGTATCCATTGCGGCAGGCAATGCCGTCAATATCGTGCCCAATCGCTGCCATGCCACGGTAAAGGGCTGCGAAAAGTGCGCTCAGCGCATCCGGGCGCGCGCCGAGAAACTGGGCGCGCCCTGTACCGTCACGGTGCGCGAGGACGGCCTGCTGGACGTCATGGTGGAGGGCGTTGCCTCCCACGGCGCGCACCCGGAGGGCGGCCGCAACGCCGCTGTGCTGATGCTGCAGGCGCTCTCCGCACTCGAACTGGGCGGCGCCCAGAAAACCGTCGATTTTTTGCTGGACGTTCTTGGCCCTGGCAAGTGGGATGGCAGCGGGCTGAACATCTGCCTGTCTGACGAGCCCTCCGGCGCGCTCACCGTCAATCTGGGCATTCTGCGCGCCGATGCGTCGGGCGTGACGGTACAACTGGACATCCGCCAGCCCGTCACCGTATCCTTTGACGAGGTTCTGGGGAAAATCCGCGCCCTATGCGAGCCCTGCGGCGTCTGCGCGGAGAGCATCTCCCGTTCCGATCCGCTCTATCAGCCGGTGGACGGCGAGCTGGTCTCCACGCTGATGAAGGTCTACCGGGACATCACCGGCCGGGACGACGCGCCCTTCTCCATGGGCGGCGGCACCTACGCCCGCACCATGAAAAACGCTGTCGCCTTCGGGCCCTCGCTGCCCGACAGCCGGAGCGCGGGCTGCCACGGCCCGGACGAGCGTCTGTACATCGAGGAGCTCTACACGGCTGCGCGCATTTACGCGCACACGATTGTGGCGCTCGCCGGGAAGTGACGCACAGCGTGTAGGTTTGTCAATCATGTTGGA
>DKYK01000015.1 GCA_002492415.1 Christensenella sp. UBA7102 | reverse complement strand
GCGGAAAAGAAGGCCGATGCCTGGCTCACCACCGGACGCGCCAATGGGAACACTCGTCTGGGCAAGCTGTGGGACGAATATGTGGCCGATCTCCTGGAGCGTTTCGGCCAAACCGGTACTTCCTACCGGCAGCCCGAGCTGATGGGCAGACGCTACATCGTGCCGCGTCTGCAATACAAGCGGATCAGCTCCATCACGCCAAAGGATTGGCAGGACTGCATCGACGCAGCGTATCGGGAAAGCAAGGCCCGAGGCAAACCATTGTCCGAGAAAACGCTCAAAGTGCTGCGCGCCACCATTACGTCCTTCTGGAAATACTGCCGCAGTCGGCGCATCCCCATCGACTACCATCGAGATGAGGACGGCCCGCTGACCATTCCGCGTGATGCCGTCACGGTGGAAAAGTCCATTCTAACACCAGATGATGTGCGCACTCTCTTCTCGGTTGACACAATCCCGCACCGTGGCAAGCAGGAACCCTGCTGGTACATCCACGCCTGGCGTCTCCTGGTCACCACAGGCTTGCGTCCTGGCGAACTAACGGGTCTGCAATGGGAGGACATCTCCGAAACACGTCTCTCCGTCCGCCGATCCGTAAATGCCTTGGGCGAGATCACATCGGGCAAAAACAAAAACGCACGTCGTGTGATCGAGCTGCCAGCCATTGCAAAGGACATCCTCGCTGCACAGCGGCAGATGCTCCAGTCCTCCGGCGTCATCTCGCCGTGGATCTTCCCGGCGCACGATGGGGCTGTCAGCGAACCGCGCAACATCTATCGGCAGTGGCAGACCTACTGTCGCTTGCATGGCATAACGCAGACCAGCCTATACGAGCTGCGGCACACCATGATCTCCATCAACGTGGAGATGCCGGAAGCGCTGCTGCAGCAAATGGTCGGCCACAGCCGCAGCATGGATACCCGCGGCACCTACGGTCACGCCATAGACGATTTCCGGCATGAAACCGCTCAGAAGGTAGACTCTGCAATGGGTAAAATCATACAAGTGGGTTACAAAGTGGGTTTCGACGAAAAGTAAAGCGCCCGGAATCCTTGATTCCAGGCGCTTTATCTGGTGGGGTTAAATGGACTCGAACCATCGACCTTCACGATGTCAACGTGACACTCTAACCAACTGAGCTATAACCCCGTTGCTCTTAATATTATACACATTTCAGTTAAAAAAGCAATACCCAAAATCAACTTTTTTTAAGTTTTCCCAAAACCCCTTGATACTGGGATTTTTTGTGTTATACTGTGTCTGTAATCGAAAGGAGGTTGTTGCTTATGAAGTCGGTTACCATCCATCTGTCCCTGGCGGAAAACGTAAAGGATTTTGTCAACATCGTCAGCAAGTACCCTTACGACATCGATCTTCGTTCCGGTCGTCATGTTGTTGATGCAAAGTCCATCCTGGGCATCTTCAGCCTCGACCTGAATAAGCCCATCACCATGGAAGTTTACGAGAACGACTGTGAGGATCTCCTGGAGGAGATCAAGCCTTTCATCGTGTAGGCTTCCGACCAAGCGCCTGCCCTGCAAAGGAAGGGCGTACCATCTGAAAAATAAAGCCGCAATGCGGCTTACAGCTTGCTAAATAAGCCCCATTGCAGCAAAGCAATGGGGCTTATTCTCTATCAGCGGCTTCTATTCTCATAAATTTACATATTCTTAGCATTTTGTATCCGCAAAAGCTGGTATACTGTGTGCTGTAAATGAATAGACGGTTCGTGACCATCCCGTCGTTAAACAAAACTACGGATTTCTGGCTGCCTGCAGGCTGTGGGCGCGTTTGTGCACGCGCGTCCCTGCGCAGGCTGTCGTTTGCGTGTTTTGCGCGCGGGGGAGCGGTCACAATGGCCGCTCCCCTCATTTTCTGTCAAGTAAAAGGATTTCAAAGAACAGGAGTGTCCCCCACTATGAAACTTACCACCCGCAGACTCGTTCGCGGCGCGCTCATCGCCGCGCTGTACGCCGTGCTGTGCATGGCCTTTTTCTCCATCTCCTATGGCGACGTGCAATTCCGCATCAGCGAGGCGCTCACCGTGCTGCCCCTGCTCATGCCCGAAGCCATCCCCGGCTTGCTGGTGGGCTGCCTGCTGAGCAACCTGCTGGGCGGCTACGGTGTGATGGACATTGTGTTCGGCTCCCTGGCCACGCTGTTCGCCTCCGTCGCCACCTATTTTCTGCGCAAACTGCCCGCCTGGATCGCGGTGCTGCCCGTTGTGTTGGTCAACGCGTTGGTCGTGGGCTACTTTACGCTGCACCTGGCCGCCGGCCTGCCCTTCTGGCCCTCCGCGCTGTCTGTGGGGCTGGGCGAGGCCGTGGTGGTTTACGCGCTGGGTCTGCCGCTGTACTATGCCCTCAAAAAGTTTCTCCCCGATCGGTTCCTGCACTGATCTTGGGCAAACACAGGGTCCGCTCCCCGTTCATCATCCCGGGAAGCGGACCTGTTTTGCTCAAATTTCATACTTGCGGGCAATCTTCTCCACATCCTGACGCACCATTTCGCGCAGCTCCTCCGGCTCGAGGACCTCGCAGATCCCCGCATACTGCAGCGCGAAGATGCGCATGTTTTCCAGCGAGGAGGTGAGCTGCACCACCATGTTCTCCCCGTCCGTCTCCGGCGTCATGCGCGCGTACTGCCCGAAGGCGTCGTACACCTGTCCCGCCTTGCTCACGGGCACACGCAGCCGCACGCGCATCGGAACGCCGCTGAACATGTACCGGTGCTCCGCCGCATACCGCGCCATGTCCACCCCGCCGTGAAAGTCCGGCAGGTCGTAGGCCGTGCGCGCGGGCAATTCCGTCGCCGCAAGGCCGCTGATATGGTCTACCCGGAAGTGGCGCACTTCCTGCGCCCCCTCGTAGCACGCCAGCAGATAATACTGCCCCTGCGCGCAGATCAGCGCCAGCGGGTGTGCCTGCCTCATGCGTCCGTCGTCGTGCAGCTGCCCATCCGTGCCCACGTGGCCGTACTGGAACCGCACCTGCACGTGCGCCGCGATAGCCCTCGTCAGCGCCTCCATCCGCTCAAAGAAATCCCGGTTGTGCGTGCGGTTCCACTTATCCACGGCCTGCACGCCGCGCAGACCGTCCGAGAACCCGGGTCGCCCCATGCCCTGCAGCTTGCCGATGAGCACGCGCGCCTCATCCGACGGGATGTATCGGCTCAGCAGCACGCTGTCGATGAGCACGCGCAACTCACCATCGGAGAATACCGGCTCCAGATACACGCCCTTTCCGCCCGGCCCCTTGCCAATGTCATACCCCAGCTCGCGCAGCAGCGACAGGTTGCGCGCCACTGCGTTGCGTCCCGCCTGCATCCCGAACTCGCTGCGCAGCCCGTCCTCGATCTGCGCCATCGTCATCGGCCGCTCCTGCGAAGAGTGTCGCCGCAGCACCTCCAGCACGCACAGCGCAAGGCCCTTCTTACCGCCCACAACCGTCATGTTCATCCCTGTCCTTTCCCTCGGTTGCACGAAAAAATCCCGAATGCACTGCACTCGGGATTTTTCTGGCACCTCCAAGGGGATTCGAACCCCTGTTGCCGCCGTGAGAGGGCGGTGTCCTAGGCCACTAGACCATGGAGGCAAATAAATTGGCAGCGGGACTAGGATTCGAACCTAGGCAATACGAGTCAGAGTCGTAGGTGCTACCGTTACACCATCCCGCTATACCGTTCGTTGACCTATTACCATGTCAACGGGGATTATTATAACAGCCCGTCCGGAAATTGTCAACACTTTTTCAGCTTTTTCTCAAAAAAGTTTTTCGCTGCGCAGAAAGCAAGAAAAACCCCAAAGTGCCGCTCGCCCTATTTTGACACCTGCTACGTAAAGCAGGGTGGTGCCCTGCGCGCGTCCGCTGCCTTCCGCTGACAGTTCCCCGAAGGGAAGGCGGCTTGGCATTGGAACGAACGACTCAGGCTCCATTTTGAGTCTGTAGGTTCAAAATCAGGACGTTACGAACACCCCAGGATTTCTTGTGGCTCTATTATAGCGCCGCTTCTCCGCGCTTGTCAAGCGCCAAGTTTTTCTTTCTCGTCACGCATGCGCGCGGCGGGCGCGCAGCCGTTTTTCGCAATACGCCACGCCCAGATACATCAGCGCCGCCAGCACGCACAGCACCGCCGTGCCCGCCATCACCAGGTCCAGCTTAAATACCTGCCCGCCGTAGACGATCAGGTACCCAAGCCCTGCCCGACTGACCAGAAACTCCCCGACGATCACGCCCACCCAGCTCATGCCGATGCCCAGCTTCAGCGCGGAGACCGTCGTGGGCAGAGCGCCTGGGAAAACCACCATCGTAAAGCACTGCAGCTTGCTCGCGCCGAAGGACCTGAGCAGCGTCAGCTTTTCCGGCTCCGTGCCCAAAAAACCACCCAGCACCGTCACCATCGTCACAATCACCGATACCAGCAGGCTCATCACGATAATGGCCGGCATGCCCGAGCCGATCCACACAATGAGCACCGGCCCCAGGGCAATCTTGGGCAGCGCGTTGAGCACCACCAGATATGGATCCAATATGCGGCACAGCGTGTCCGACCACCACAGCGCCACAGCCAGCGCGATGCCCAGCACCGAGCCCACGACAAAGCCCACAATCGTCTCCCACAGCGTCACGCCCACGTGCAGCCATAGCTCGCCCGTGCGCGCGAGCGTCCACAGCGCGCCCGCCATGCGGCTGGGGCTGGACAGCAGGAACGCGTCGATCACGCCCAGCCGCGCCAGCGCCTCCCACAGCAGCAGGAACACAACCAGTATGCCCCATCTTGCCGCGGTGATGCCCCATTTTTTGTGCCGCAGTCCCGCCAAATACTTCTTCTGCGCCGCCGACTCATTGTACATGCACGTCCAGCTCCTTCCAAATGCGGTCAAAGTAGTCGCGGAACTGCGCGTCGCGCCGCCGCTGCATGGGGCTGCCCTCCAGCGCAATCCTGTGTACCGAGCGGATCCGCGCCGGACGATGCGTCAGCACCACCACCCGGTCCGCCATCGATATCGCCTCCGACACGTCGTGCGTGACCAATATAGTCGCGCGGTCGCTGCCGGCCAGCGCCTGCTTGATCTCGTCCGCCAGCTGGATGCGCGTCTGCGAGTCCAGCGCGGAGAAGGGTTCGTCCAGCAGCAGGAAGTCCGGCTCCACCGCGAGTGTGCGCACCAGCGCCGCGCGCTGCCGCATGCCGCCCGACAGCTGGCCCGGAAACGCGTGCGCAAATTCCGCAAGGCCGCAGCTCTCCAGCAGCGCGTCCACCCGCGCCAGCTGCCCCGCGTCGGGCTTTCCCCGCACGCGCAGACCCACCAGCGCGTTGTCGCGCACCGTCAGCCAGTCAAACAGGTGGTCACGCTGCAGCATGTAGCCCATGTGCGCCGGCGGCGACTGGATGGGCTGGCCACGCAGCAGCACACGGCCGGCGTCCGGGCGAAGAAGTCCCGCCGCGAGCGAGAGCACCGTGGACTTTCCGCAGCCGCTGGGGCCGAGCAGCGCGACAAATTCGCCCCGACGTACGGAAAGTGAGAAATCTTCCAAGACCGCCGTCTCGCCGCTCTCCTGATGGTAGCGCATACAGACGCGGTCAAAAACAAGCAAAGCATCCTCCATAATCATCCCTCCTGAGCGCGGGGGAAGCATTTACATGGGCAGTGTATGCGGCGCGTTCCCAAGGTGTGCCGACGCAAAAAACCCTTCCGTGCCTTGGCGCGGAAGGGAGGTACTCAAAGCGCGTTATGCGAGAATGAACGCCTGGTAGCGGCCCAGCGGCGGCAAGGTCAGCGTCGTGCTGCCGCTTTGTACAGCCAGTTCGGGGGCTGGGGCGCCGTCTACCGGAAGAGCGGAGGCATAGTTTCCGGGCAGCGTCACGTGCACGCCGTGCAGGGGAATGCAGGGTGCAAAAGTGACGCCGTTGAATCCCGAAAGGTTGAGGATCTGCAGCAGCGTGCGGCCGTCGGGGAGCGTATTTAAGAAGATTTCCGCGCAGGAGGGCGCGTCGGTTGTGAGCAGCGAGAACGCGGACGGAGCCAGGCAGCGCAGCGCATCCAGCGCCAGATCTCTGTGATCGGCATAGCCGTAGTCGCGGTAGAGCCGCCCCACGCGGAAGGTCAGCGCCATGAAGCGGCCGTCTTGGCTGGTCAGCAGCGCGTTTTCAGGGCCAATTCTGTGGCCGTAGCAGCGCTCCGGCGGGCCGAAGCGCGCCGCATGCACCAGCGGCAGCGCACCGTTTTCGCAGGCAAACACGCCGAATTCGCGATCCAAAATGACCCAATCCCGGTCCGGAAAGGAGGGGAAAAGAGCCTTGTCCCGGGTGGATAAATAGGCCGCGCGCGTGTCGGTTTCCGTGCGGACAAACCGCGCCTGCAGCAGCGTTTCAGCGCGCGTTTCGGACGCCGTCAGGGCGGAAAACAGAATGCGCAGGCCATGGTTTTGGGCCGCGTGGAGCAGCGCGTCGGGCACCCTTTGGGGGTCAGGGATAATCAGTACGTCGTGATTTCGCACCTTTTCAGGGTGCAGTTCAGCGGCGAAATGGTCGAGGGAATCGAAGGGCACGTGCGCCTCCTTGAGCAGGTTATACCACCCCAGGTACTCCTTGTCGGCCTTGCCGGGGCGGTAGAGCAGTACGCGCGCACAGGAGGAGAGGCGCCCATACAGCGCCGCGTTGCGCGCGTGGAACGCAAATACTTCGCGCATCGCCGCGACGCCCGCGCGGTCCGGATAGTCCGCGAAATCTCCGATGATGCAGAAATCCAGCTGCGAGCCCGCGGCCATATTCTGATAAAGACGGATCTTCGTCAGTTCCGGCGACACGCCCTGGAAGCGATAGAAGATGTCCACCGCGTTGATGGCGCAGTTGAGCATGGTCTTTTCCCCCGCCCAGCTAAACGCCGCCGTTCCGCAGTTTTCCGACGCGGAATAGAGAAAAAAGGGCAGCGGACGGTCCACCGCGGAGTTGGATTCCTCGCGGATGATGTCCACGTTGTGGTGATAGGTGCACACCGCGACCTCGGGATTGATGTCCTTTACCGCCTGACGGATGCGGGTGAGCAGCGCATGCACCGTCTTTTCCTTGAAAGCGGCGTACGTCTCGTCCCCCTTCCAGCTGTCGCCCCTGGGCAGGTCGCGTCCGCTGAACTCGCGGTAGGCGGCCCTGCAGGCGGCGCAGTTGCAAATGCCGTGCTCGACATTGGAGTAATCCTTGGTCTGGAAGCCAAACATGTTGAAAAACACGCCGTCCACGGGGTATTTGCGCAGCGCCTCGCGCAGGATCTCGATGGAGATGCGCTGCTGGTAGTCGCCGCAGACGCAGGTGACGGCGGTGTCGTTGTAGTGCAGATGCCGCCCGCTTTCCGATACATAGTACCACTCGGGATGCTCGGCCAGCAGCCGCTCGTGCGTCTTGGAAAAGTCGAAGCGCGCGATGACGCGCACGCCGTTTTTGTGACAGATGTCCACGATTTTGCCCAGCGTATCGCCGGCCAGATAAGGGCTTACCGTCTGACAGGACAGCTCGCTCGGGAAAAACGAGGTGATGCCGCCCGCGCCCACCATCACGCAGTTGCAGTGCGACAGGCGAATCTGCTCAAACCATTTTTCCACATCCATGCCCGCGTCGATATCGCGCAGGTTGTTCTGAATCATGCGCAGGTCGTTTTGAAGCCACCAGTGCATCGGTTGGTCCCCCTTATTTTGTGTCGGTCAGGTACGTAAGAAGCGCTTCGCAGCCCCGGGCGATGTCGGCATAGGCGGCGTCAAAGTCGCCGGTGTACCAGGGATCGGCCACGTCGCCGGGGCGGTCGGTGAAATCCAGCAGGCGGCGCAGCTTGCCCTCGGGGTCGCCGCCCGCGATGCGGCGCATGGCGCGCAGGTTGTTTGCGTCCATGCCGATAAGCAGGTCGTAGCGCGCATAGTCGCCCGCCATCATCTGCACCGCGCGATGGTCGCCCACGGGGACGCCCTCCTCCTGTAGCTTGCGCCGCGCGGGCGGATAGATGGGGTTGCCCCATTCCTCGCTGGACGTGGCGGCGGAATTGATGTAAAATTGTGGAGTAAGGCCGCGCCGTGCGACCATTTCCTTCAATATATATTCCGCCATGGGCGAGCGGCAGATGTTGCCCAGGCAGACAAACAGCACGCGGATCATTCGCTCTCCTCCAGCAGCTTTTCCATAATGTAGAAACGGCCCATGATCCCGTCGACCTGGCCGGTGCGAGAAAAGCCCGCTTGGGCGTACAGGCGCAGCGCGGCTGGATTTTGTGAGAACGCGTCCAAGCGCAGCGAGCGCGCACCTGCGGCATAGGCTTCCCTGAAGATGTGCGCAAGCGCCTGGCCGCCGATGCCCTTGCCCTGGTGCTCCGGGTGCACGCACAGGCGGTGCAGCGCCAACCAGGGGCGCTCGGGCTGCGCCCAGGCGCAGGCGGCATATCCCTCATCGCAATCGTGGTTGAGCGCGTAGATGAGCGCGATGCGGCCCGTGCACGTCCCCACGCGCAGATGTCCGCGATCGATATCCTCAAAAAGCTGGGCGCGATCGGGGTAGAACTCGTTCCACTGATGGATGCCGCGGCGGTCCATGTCGTCGATTGCGGCGCGCACGAGCGCGTATGCTTCGTCCAAATCTTCCATCCGCGCGGCGCGGTAGGCTATTTCCATGGGCGGCAGCTCCCTTCTGTCACACTGATGCTGTTACTGTATCACATTTTGCGTTGAAATACAAATCCTATGGGCGAAAGGATGGTTTTTATGCAGATCCTGCGCAACGAGCTGATCTTTCAGCCAAAGGAGGGCGTGCAGTGCCACGCCAGCCATTTGGCGCTGCTGCCTGACGGCGGGACATACGCCGTGTGGTTCCAGGGCACGCGCGAGGGCGCGGACGACGTGCGCATCTGGGGCGCGTATCTGCCGGCGCAGGGGGGCTGGACGGAGCCCGCGCCGCTGACGCCTGCGGGCGGCCTGCCGCACTGGAACCCCGTGCTGCACCTGCGGAACGACGGCGTGCTGCTGCTCTTCTACAAGGAGGGGCGCGTGATCGCGAACTGGCGCACGATGATAATGCGCTCGCACGACCTGGGGCGCAGCTGGTCGGATGCTTCGGAGCTGGCGCCGGGCGACGCAGGCGGCCGGGGCCCGGTGCGCAACAAACTGCTGGAACTGCCGGACGGGACGCTGCTTGCGCCGGCGTCTCTGGAAGACGGCCAATGGCGGTGCTTTATGGACCGCTCGGAGGACGGCGGGGAGAGCTGGGTTCGCACGGCGGATATCCGCATCCCGCGCCCGGAGGGGGAGCTGCCCACGCCCTTTGGCGCCATCCAGCCCGCGCTGTGGCGCGACAAAGCGGGCGTGCACGCGCTGCTGCGCACCACGCAGGGCGCGCTGTACCGCACGGATTCGGCGGACGAAGGGCGCACCTGGAGCCAGCCCTTTCCAACGTCCATGCCCAACAACAACAGCGGCGTGGACGTGGCCTGCGCGCCGGACGGCACGCTATATCTGGTGTGCAATCCGGTTTCCGGCAACTGGGCGGCGCGCTCGCCCCTTTCGGTGTTCGTCTCTTCTGACGGCGGGCGCAGCTGGACGCTGCTGACGCATCTGGTGACCATGCCGGGGGAGTACTCCTATCCGGCTGTGCTGTGGCAGGGCGGCGCGCTGCACATCACGCACACCTGGCAGCGGCGCTCCATCTGCTATTGGCGCATCAGAATTTGTTAAACAAGCGGTACCGGCTTGCGCACAGCGGCATAAAAAGGTAAAATATTGTCAGAAGGAAAGGATTTATCCGAAGGGAGACCATTCGCATGATCGATAGAGCCATATTCAACAGCGCGCCGCTGGCGCCCAACGCATTCGCGCCGCTGCCCGTGGGCGCGGTGCGCCCCGCGGGGTATCTGCGGGACGTGGAGCGTACGATGGCAAACGGGCTGAGCGGCAACCTGGTAAAGGTATGGGACAGCCTGAGGAACTGCGCCTGGCTGGGTGGGGACGGCGACGACTGGGAGCGCGGCCCCTACTACTTTGACGGGCTGATTCCGCTGGCCTGGCAGCTGGGCGACGAGGCGCTCAAGGCCCTGGCGCAGAAATTCATCGACTGGACGCTGGATTCGCAGCGCGAGGACGGCTTCTTCGGGCCTGCGACCAACGACGACTGGTGGCCGCGCATGGTGGCGCTCAAGTGCATGCAGCAGTATTTCACCGCAACGGGCGACAAGCGCGTGCTGAGCTTCCTTGCGCGCTACTTTGCGTATCAATACAAAATGCTGGACGAAAAGCCGCTGGGGCTGTGGGCCATCGCGCGGGTAGGCGAAGAGCTGCAGGTGATCCAGTTTCTGTACAACCTCACCGGGCAGAAAGCGCTGCTGAAGCTGCAGGACAAGCTGCTGCGGCAATCCATCGACTGGACGGGGTACTTCCACACCTTCCCCGACGCGCGGGATCAGAAGCGCGCCTTCCCCTGGTCCATGCTGGAGCCCATGCTCAAGGACAACGCCGATCCCTGGTCGCCGGGCTGGCAGCAGCACCATCACGTGCACGGCGTCAATATCGCCATGGCGCTCAAGACCCCCATGCTGGATCATGTGGTGCACGGCGGCATCAAGCAGGAGCAGGCGTTTCGGGCGGGGTGGACCAAGCTGATGCGCGCGCACGGCGTGGCCAACGGCATGTTCACCTGCGACGAGCACCTCTCCGGCGCGAACCCCTCGCAGGGCATTGAGACCTGCGCGGTGGCGGAGATGCTCTACACACTCGAGAGCCTGATGGCGCTGTGCGACGACGCGCAGCTGGGCGACCTGTGGGAGCGCATCGCGTTTAACGCGCTGCCTGGCGCGCTGACGGCGGACGGCTGGGCGCACCCGTACTACCAGCAGGTCAATCAGATTCGCATCGACGAGCAAAAGCGCAATTTTTACAACAACGACAGGGATTCCAACGTGCTGGGGCTGGAACCCACCTACGGCTGCTGCACCGCGAACCTGCATCAGGCCTGGCCCAAGTTCACCGCGCACCTGTGGATGGCCACGCGCGAGGGCGGCCTTGCGGCGCAGAGCTACGCGCCCTGCGAGGTGCTTTGGCGCATTGGGCAGGCCAAGGTGAACATCCGCGTCGAGGGGAACTACCCCGCAAGCGAGGAGATCGTGATCCGCGTAAAATGCTCGCAGGAGGCGGCCTTCCCGCTCAAGCTGCGCATCCCCGGCTGGACGCAGGACGCCTATGCAAAGATCGGCGAGACGGTGTACCCGGCGCAGCCCGGCTCTTACCTGACCATCGAGCGGGTATGGGGCGAGGAAACGGAGATCCGGCTGTTCATCGCGCAGGAGGTGCGCACGGAAAAGTGGTACCATCAGACGCTGGCGGTCTACCGCGGGCCGCTGCTTTACGCGCTGCCCATCCAGGCCCGGTGGGAATACAAGGGCGAGCTGCCGCTGTGCGACCGCTGGGCTTATCCGCTGACGCAGTGGAACTATGCGCTGCTGCCCGAATACGGCTTTACCGTGGATCCGACGGGAACAAAGATCACCGCGACGGCGTTTCTCTGTCCGGAATGGAGCGAAAAGCACGGCTCGGCGGACCAGCCGCCGGTGCGGCCGCTGCGCCCGGCGGACAGGGAGCGCGTGAGCCTCACGCTGGTGCCCTATGGCAGCGCGCCGCTGCGCATCGCGCAGTTCCCCTATGGCAGAGAGGAATAACCCTGACCGACTCCCGCTCGAATCCGTCAAGGAGGTGCACAACATGAAACCCGTATGGCGACCCCTGTTGGCTTTGCTGCTGGCGCTGCTGTTTGTGCTTACGGGCTGCAGCTCGAACAGCTCCCCTATGTCCGGGGATTTTGCGGTCAGCAAGCCCCAAGCCGCTGCCGCGGAGTCCCTCGCGCCCGGCGCGGGATTGACCGAGGGCGACCTGACCGTGGACGGCGCGCCGGAGAGCGGCCGCAAGCTCATCCGCAGCAGCTCGCTCCAGCTGGAGACGCTGGAGTTTGACCAGGCGGTGGACGAGATCAACGCGCTGGTGCTGCAGCTGGGCGGCTACATGGAGAGCAGCTACATCGAGGGCGGCGCGCACGGCGGCAGCCGCACGGCCAGCTTCACCTGCCGCGTTCCCGCCGCGGCTTTCGCGTCGGCAAACGAGCGGCTGTCGGCCGTGGGCAACGTGGTGACGCGCAGCCAGAGCGCCGAGGACGTGACCGATCAGTATTACGACGTGCAATCTGAACTGGACGCGCTGAAAATTCAGCAGGAGCGGCTTCTGGCGATGATGGAGCAGGTTACCGATATGGCGGACCTGATCGCGCTGGAGGAAGAGCTGACCGAGGTGCGCTATCGCATCAACGACCGCACCTCCGCCATCAAGCGCTACGACGGGTTGGTGGAGTACGCCGCCATCCAGATTGAACTGACCGAAGTGGTGGAATATCAGGAAATGCCGGCCGAGACCTTCTCCGCCCGCGTGGCCGAAACCTTTTTCAGCTCTCTGCAGTTTGCGGAGGAGTTCGGACAGGGGCTTGTGCTGCTGATCGTCGCCGTCGCGCCGTTTGTGGGCATCTACGGCGGCATCGCGGCGCTGTTGGCTGGGCTGATCGTGCTGATCGTCAAACTTTGCCGGCGCAAAAAGACGCGGTAATCCTCTCCAGATTCCGGGCGGCATCCTGCATTTTCCGTGTGGGGCGCCGCCTTTTTGCGCGCCGCAATGTCGCCACAGATAGCAAAAACTTTACCTTTTAATTATTGAATTTCAAATTATATGGATGTATACTAGACAACGCAACTCAATCTGCCATACACGGAGGGAACATACAAAAATGCAGGATGGTTTGACACGTGAAAACAAGATGGGCACAATGCCCGTGGGCAAGCTGCTGATGAGCATGTCGCTGCCCATCATGATCTCTATGCTGATCCAGGCGCTGTACAACATCGTGGATTCCATGTTCGTCGCGCGCATCAGTGAGGATGCGCTGACGGCAGTATCGCTGGCATTCCCCATCCAGAACCTGATGATTGCGGTATCCACGGGCACGGGCGTGGGTATGAATTCGCTGCTGTCCAAGGCGCTGGGCGCGAAGGACTTCGACCGGGCCAACCGCGCGGCGACCAACGGCCTGTTTGTGCTGCTGCTTTCCTGCGTGCCCTTCATGCTCTTTGGCGCTCTGCTCACCGACTGGTTCATGCGCACGCAGACCGATATTGCGCACATCATCGCCTATGGCGACGAATATCTGCGCGTGGTGTGCATCGTGAGCGTCGGCTCCTTTGGCGCGATTGCGACAGAACGCCTGCTGCAGGCCACGGGCAAGACGGTCTATTCCATGATCACGCAGGCGGTGGGCGCGGTCATCAATATCGTGCTGGATCCCGTGCTCATCTTCGGTCTGTGCGGCATGCCCGCAATGGGCGTCACGGGCGCGGCGGTGGCCACCGTGATCAGCCAGTGCGTCAGCTTCGCTCTGGGTATTGTGCTCAACGTGTGCTGCAACCGCGAGGTCAGCTTGAGCTATCGCGGCTTTCGACCCGACGGCTCCATCATCGGCCGCATCTACGCGGTGGGCGTGCCCTCTATTCTGATGGCCTCCATTGGCTCGGTGATGACCTTCTTCATGAACCGTATCCTAATAATCGCCTTCTCCTCCACGGCAACAGCGGTGCTGGGCGTGTACTTCAAGCTGCAGTCCTTTGTCTTCATGCCCATTTTCGGCCTGAACAACGGCCTTGTGCCCATCGTGTCCTACAACTATGGCGCAAAGAAGAAAAAACGCATGACGCGCAGCATCCGCCTGGCGATCCTGACAGCGGTGGGCATCATGGTGCTGGGCACGCTCGCCTTTGAGCTGATTCCGGACAAGCTGATGGGGCTGTACAACGCCTCGGAGCACATGCTGTCCATCGGCGTGCCGGCGCTGCGCATCATCGGCGTCCATTTTCTGATCGCGGGCTACTGCATCGTCGCCGGCTCCGTGTTCCAGGCGCTGGGCAACGCGCTGCCCAGCCTGATCACCTCGCTGATGCGTCAGCTGGTGGTGCTGCTGCCCGTCGCCTGGCTGCTGGCGCGCACGGGCGACGTCAACATGGTATGGTGGGCCTTCCCCATCGCCGAAGTGATGTCGGCCGCGATGACCACACTGTTCTTTGTGCGCGAATACCGCGCAAAAATCCGTCCGCTGCCCGAAGAATGACCTTGCCTGCGGGCACGTTCGTCCAAGCATGAAGAGCGCGCCGCTTCGTCAATATCGATAAAATTCTTCTTCCTCCTCGGTCGCGGCGCGCACCTCCATGCCCTTCTCCCAAGCCAGAATGCAGTTCTCCGGATCGTCCTTGATGCCGATGTACACCTTGTCCACCGACACATGCGGCCCATACAGCTCGTCGTCCAGCCACACAAAGGCGCTCTCGGGGTCGAAGCTGACGCCGGCGTAGCTGTTGCGGTGGTACGGCCCTTCCTTCCTCCTCGCCAGAATGGGTCGGTAGGCAGAGATATAGCCGCAGCCGTCGCTCCCGAGCTCGATGGACGTGCTGTAGAAATTCAAGTCGTACAAATCGTCGTAGTCGATGTGGACGATGCCGTCTGCGGTCTGATAGATGTCCAGCACCACGACGTCGTCCTTGCCCATCGGGACGCACTTCCAGCTCCTCAGCACCGAATAGCCCGTGTACGCCAGCGTGAGAAGCAACGCGATGCCCAGCCCGATCCACAGATATTTTTTCTTCTCGCGGTTCCACTTTTTGAGGATGGGGAGCAGCTGGTTTGCCTCCTTCACCATCTCGCTGGGCTCCGGCGCCGCGTTCAGCTCGTCGAGCAGCTTTTTGCAATCCGGGCAGTCCGCGCAGTGCTCTTCCACCGCGCGGCGGCTCTCCGGGCTGCATGCGTCGTCGTGTACCAGCGGGAGCAGATCGTGGATAACGCCACAGGGATACTTCATTCAAATTCCTCCTTGATTTTCATCCTCGCACGGTGATAGATCACCCGTGCCCAGTTCTCCGTCTTGCCAAACAGCAGACCGATTTGCCGGAAGGGCAGCTCCCCCAGCACCCGCAGAGAAAACACCTCTTTGTACGGCTCCGGCAGGTTGTGAAGCGCCTGGTGAATCAAAAATGCGGATTCCTTGTTGAGCATCATTTCCTCTAAAGAGCCGGCAGGGGTTTCCTCTGTCTCCGGCTCCTTGTGTCTTGCAAGATAGGAGCGGTAAGTATTTTTTGCGATTTGACAAAGCCACACGTAAAGCCTGCACTGTCCCCGAAAGGAATCCAACGACCGGATCGCTTTGAAAAACGTTTCCTGCGTGATTTCTTCGGCAAGATGCGGATCCCGGCTCAGGGACAGCATGTACTTGTACACATCCCGAAAGTAAAGGGAATAGATCTCCTGACAATCCTCCACCGTTTCACCTCCTTTACCCATAAGACCTGCAAGGAAGGATTTCGTTACAGCTTTCCGAGAAAAAAGTTTCACATATGCGCTTGGAGGGCAAGTGGGTTATGCGCAAAAAATAAACACCCGAAAATCCCCGGATTTTCAGGTGTTATACTGGTGGGTCGCAGTAGACTCGAACTACCGACCTCACGCTTATCAGGCGTGTGCTCTAACCAACTGAGCTAGCGACCCGTGTTTCACAACGTTGATAGCATAACACGCATCGCTGATTTTGTCAATAGTTGATCCCGAATTACATGGTAATCCAGCCGAGTACATTTGCGATGGAGCTGATCAGGATGATGACGACGAAAATGGGACAAACATACTTGATCATGAAGCAGAACATCTTCTTGCGTTTGAACGGAGCGCCGTCCCTTTCCACTTCCTCCACGATCCGCTCAATTTTCACGGCGCGCACAATATAGATACAGCTGGCCAGCGCTGCAATGGGCATCATTACAGAGTTTGACAGGAAATCAAAGAAATCAAGGAACGCCATGCCGAAGATGGTGATATTCGCCAGAGGGCCATAGCCGAGCGAGGACAGCGTACCCAAGCCGACCATGATCGCGGTGATGCACAGCGTGGCCCTTTTACGGCTCCAGCCCAGCTCGTCCTCAAACGTTGCGGCCACGGATTCGGCAAGGGAGACGGCGCTTGTAAGCGCGGCAAGCAGCACGAGCGCAAAGAACAGAATGCCGACAAGCGTCGTGATTCCCATGTTCGCAAACACTTTGGGGATGGTTATGAACATGAGCGACGGGCCTGCCTGCAGCGCATTAGGGTCGCCGCCGGAGAATGCAAAGACTGCCGGGATGATCATCAGGCCCGCGAGTATGGCAATGGAGGTGTCAAACAGCTCGACGCGCTCGGCCGCTCCTTCGATGGAGATGTCGTCTTTCATGTAAGAGCCGTAGGTGATGAGAATGCCCATGGCGATGGACAAGGAATAAAACATCTGTCCCATGGCTGAGACGACCGTCATCCAGGAAAAATTCTCAAAGTTTGGGATGACAAGATACTTGACGCCTTCCATTGCGCCGGGGCGCGTCATCGAATAGACGGCGATGACCAGCGCCAGCACAATGAGGATGGGCATGGATATTTTGGAAACGCGTTCAACGCCGTTGCGCACTCCCGAAAAAATAATGAGCAGAACGAGCGCGGCAAAAACCAGAAACCACATCTCCGTGGAAGCTCCGTTTGAGATGAACGTGCCAAAATAGTCGTCCGCAGCCAGCCCCGCCGCACCGCCGCGCAGATACTCAAACAGGTACTTGCAGACCCAGCCGCCGATTACCGAGTAGTACGGCATGATGAGCATCGGGACGATGGCGTTGAGCCATCCGCCTGCACGAAAGTGCTTTTGGTTTCCATGCGCACGGAACGCGCCAATAGGGCTCTTGCGCGTCATGCGTCCGATGGCGGTCTCGGCGACGATCATCGTATAGCCGAAGGACAGCGCCAGAATGATGTAGACAAGCAGAAAAGCGCCGCCACCGTACTTTGCTGCAAGGTACGGGAAACGCCATATATTGCCAAGGCCCACGGCAGATCCCGCCGCCGCCAGCACAAAGCCGATTTTGCCGGAAAAGCTGTTTCGTGTTCCGGGCCGTTCGTTCATGTTCTCTTTCCTCCAGCTTCTATCTTCTGTATTTTGGGGGACAAGCCGTTCCGTCCCTTCAATGCTGGTCCGCGGGGAATACCACGCCCGTCTGGCGGCGGGCCTCGTCCATGACGCGGGCGGCCAGCAGCGAGGCGCGGTGATAGGCGGACAGGTCCGCGCCGGTGCGAACGAGCTCCTGGAAGGCGGCAATCTCAAAGCGCATGGACTGGGACTCGCGCACGGTGGGCAGCGTCTCAGGGTTGCGGCCGCGCAGGCGCAGCGTCAGCTCCTGCGGAACGGAGATGCGCTCCACCAGCAGGCTGCCGTCCTCGCCCTGGAACTCGCTGGGCGTGCAGCCGTCCGCGATCTTGGAATAGTGGATATCCACCTGGAAATCGTCGTAGCCGAGCAATATGGAGCCTGCGCCGTCAAAACCGTTGGACAGCTTGACCGCCGTGGCCTGCACAGACCTGGGCTCGCCAAAGAGCAGCACCGCCGGGTGAACGCAATACACGCCGATGTCGAGCAGTGAACTGTTGGACAGCGAAGGGGTAAAGGCGTTGAGCACCTGGCCCGCCTTAAACTTATCGTAGCGGGAGGAATACTGACAGTAGGACAGGCTGGCGCGGCGCAGCGTGCCCAGGCGGGGCAGCGCCTGACGCAGCGCGGCAAAGGAGGGTTCAAAGATGGGCTTCATCGCCTCGAGCAGCACCACGCCGTGCTCGCGCGCGCAGGCGAGCATCTCCTCCGCCTCGCGCGCGTTGCTGGCCAAGGGTTTTTCGCACAAAACGTGCTTTCCTGCGCGCATCATCGCGATGGACTGCGCGCAGTGCGCGTAGTTGGGGCTGGCGACGTAAACGGCCTCCACCTCCGGGCACTCGGCCAGCGCCTGCAGGCTCCAAAACGCCTTCTTCGCGCCCTGCTGCGCGGCGAATTCCTCCGCGCGCTCCTGCGTGCGGCTGTAAACCGCATAGAGTTCAAAATTCTCGCACAGTCTTCCCGCGGAGATGAATTTCTCCACAATGCTGCCCGAGCCGATGACGGCAAAGCGCATGGTTTTTCCTCCCTATTCGTCACGCACGGCGGCGCATTTTTCAATAAACCAGGTAAAGATGGGCATCATGTTCTCGCCGATGAGGCGCTCGGGGTGCCACTGCGTGGCCAGGATCCGGTCGCCGCGCTCGTAGGCCTCCACAACGCCGTCCTCGCTGGTGGCGGCGAGCGTAAAGCAGGGCGCAAGCGTCTCCACAGCCTGGTGATGCGTGGAATTGACGAGCACCTTCCGCTGACCGGGAAAGAGCGAGGCCAGCAGCGTGCCGGGCACGAGGAAGGCATCGTGGCGCGTCTCGCGGTTCTGATGCGCGATATGCACCTGGGGGCGGTCAAAGATGTGCTGGCAGTGCGTGCCGCCCATAGCCACGTTGAGCACCTGCTCGCCGCGGCAAATGGCCAGGATGGGCTTGTTGCCCGCAACGAAAGCGCGGGCCAGGCGAAGCTCGGTTTCGTCGCGCTCGGCGGGCACGGGCTCGGCTTTTTCATGGACGGGCTGGCCCAGCGTCTCGGGGCGCAGATCCGCGCCGCCCGTGAGCAACAGGCCGTCAAAATGTGAAAGAATGTAATCGGCCTCCGACTGATTCAGCACGCTGCCCACATAGAAAGCGCGGCCGCCCGCGGCTTCCACCGCGTGAGGATAGTTTGCGCCGGGCAGCGCGGGGTCGTCAAATATGATGGATGCAATGGCAATATTGGGCTTGTTCATGGACGGATTTCGACCTTTCCGGTTGGATTGACGGGTTTTCCCTGCACTCATTGTACCCGTGCTGCGACGGATATGCAAGCAGAAAAGTTGCGCTCTGTAAAAATTACCAACTTGCCTGAATTTAAGGATTTTGGCATGTTTTGATGCACAGTGGAAGAAACATCCATTGAAAAGACTGGAGAAACTGTGATAGGCTGTAAAAAACAGAAAGGAGAGTGAACCAAAATGATCAAGTTCGCCGCAATATTGACATCCGCCTTTCTCGCCTGTTCCGGTATTTTCGCTCCCGTGAGGGACGACACGGCCAGCCGCACCGCCGCGCTGCGCTGCAACCGGACCGTTATCGCCTGCTACGGGCAGCATGCGTGGAGCGGCTGTGGTTTTCTGCCCGGCTGCGATCTGGGCGGTTGCAAGTGGAAGGACTGCAATCCGAGCGGCTGCGACGCGCCGACCTGCCCGCCGGAAGTACAGCCCACTGCGACGCCGGCGCCCACCTCAGCGCCTACCCAGTCGCCCGCTCCCACGCAGGCTCCTACTGCGGCGCCCGCTCCCACGGATGACGCCGACGCGCTTCCCGGCGTGAGCGCCTACGCGCAGGAAGTGGTCCGCCTGGTGAACATTGAGCGCGCGGACGCCGGCCTTGCGCCGCTTACGATGGACGCAACGCTGAGCGCGGCGGCGCAGGTGCGCGCACAGGAGATCGATGTGAGCTTTTCGCACACGCGGCCGGACGGCACGTCGTGCTTCACGGTGCTCAAGGAGTTCGGCATCGGCTACCGCGCCTGCGGTGAGAACATCGCAAAGGGCTCGCCCAGCCCGGCGCGCGTGGTGGAGGGCTGGATGAACTCTGCCGGACACCGCGCCAACATACTGAGCGCCAACTTCACCACCATCGGCGTGGGTGTGTTCGCCGATGCCGCGGGCACGCTGCACTGGGCGCAGCTGTTCACCGCGTAGTTGAATGAGACAAACGGCCCGGCGTCTGTATCTGCACAGACGCCGGGCTGTCTGCCATTTTGCGGTCAGGAAACGCGCTTATGCAGGATGCGGCCGACGACCAGCCGGCGGAATTGGATTCAGAAAAGCCGTTTTCTCAAGATAACGGAATCAGCCGAACCTTTCCAGAGGCGGCTTCGAGGCTTCTAAGCACGCAGAGCTTCCATTCCGAGGCAAAATCTGCCGCGCGGTGTGCGCAGCACTGGCCCTGCGCGGGCAAACATGCTATAATGAACGCATCCGGAAAGCCGGCCTGAAAAGGGGGACTGTTATGATGAAGGATTTCCTGCGCGAGGCAGCGCGCGTCGTGCCCAGCGAGCGGCAGCTGCGGTGGTTCGACCTGAACTTCTATGCGTTCATACACTTTGGCGTGAACACGTTCACCGACCGCGAGTGGGGTACCGGCATGGAGGACGAGGCTGTGTTCAATCCCACGGACCTGGACTGCGACCAATGGGTGGAGGCGATCAAGGCGGCGGGCATGAAGGGCATGGTGCTCACCGCGAAGCACCACGACGGCTTTTGCCTGTGGCCGAGTAAGTTTACCGAGCATTCGGTCAAGAACAGCCCGTTCCACGGCGACGTGGTGAAGCTGGCGGCGGACGCCTGCCGCAGGGGCGGCATCCGATTCGGCGTCTATCTCTCGCCCTGGGATCGGAACAACCCGCTCTACGGCACGCCGGAGTACAACGACTACTTCTGCAACCAGCTGACCGAGCTGCTGACGGGCTACGGCGAGCTCTTCTACGTGTGGTTCGACAACGCCTGCGGCGAGGGGCCCAACGGCAAAAAACAGGTCTACGACTTCCCGCGCTATTTCGAGCTCATCCGCAAGTACCAGCCCAACGCGGTGATCTTCAACGACTTCGGGCCCGACGTGCGTTGGTGCGGCAACGAGGCGGGTGTGGCGCGGCAGAGCGAATGGGCAGTGGTGCCGCACGAACTGTGCTATTGGGCGGACCGGCAGACGGGCGCAGGCCCCCTGCACGACGCCGCGCCGCACGCGCTGGACACGCTGTACAACACCGATCCGCTGATCGGCACGGCGCCGCAGATCTTCTACAGCGACGGGCTGGTGTGCACGCCGTGCGAGATCAACATGTCCATCCGTCCCGGCTGGTTCTGGCACGAACAGGAGGAGCCGCACGATTTGGACCGGCTGTTCCATACCTATCTTACATCGGTGGGCGCGAACGCGTCCTTCCACCTCAACGTGCCCCCCGACCGGCGCGGGCGCATCGATGCGCGCGACGTGCGGCGGCTGAAGGAACTCGGCCAGCTGCTGGATGCAGAGTTTGGCAAGGAGATCCCGGTCGAGATCCGGCGCGTGGACGACGGCACGCACTGGTCCGGCGAATGGCTGCTGACCTTCGCGCCCGGCGAGCGTCCCGTCAAATACATCGTTCTGGAAGAAGACCTGACGCAGGGGCAGCGCATTGAGAGCTTCAAAATCGCCGACGCGGCGTCGGACGCGCACTTCCCGCTATACTACGGCTTCACCGTGGGCAACCGCGCCATCTGCCGCCTGGGCGATCCCTTTGCGCTGCAGAACCCGCTGACGGACGATTCCGACCCCGCGCCGCGCTCTCTGCGCCTGCTGGTGACGGGTTCGCGCGATGTGCCCGCGCTGAAAACCATCAAAGCCTATTGACAAGGAGGTTTTTGTCATGCTCCAATACCGCTATGACACCCAGCTGCTCATCGACGGGGACGATCTGGACGAGCAGAGCATCAACGACTACATCCGCGACAACATTCCCGGCGACAGCCTGCTGGCCGTGGGCGACGACATGCTCATTAAAATCCACTACCACACCAACCTGCCGTGGAAGGTGCTGGAATACTGCGCGACACTGGGCGACATCTACGACATTGTGGTGGAGAATATGGAGCGGCAGTCCAGCGGCCTGAATGGGTAAGCGCTATGAACGCTCCATTTTCGGGCAAGGCCGCGTCATATGCAAGGGGGCGCGGCGGCTACCCTGACGCACTGTTCGACGCGCTGTACGGGCGGTACGGCTTCTGCCCTGCCGACGCCATTGCGGACATGGGCGCGGGCACGGGCGCGTTCTGCCAGGGACTGCTCGCGCGGGGCAGCCGCGTCTGGGCGGTGGAACCCGACGCACAGATGCTGCAAAAGGCGGCGCGCGCGCTGGGCGAAAACGCGAACTTTCACGCGGTTGCCGCCAAAGCCGAGCGCACGGGATTGCCGGACGGCGCGTTTGATCACGTGACCTGCGCTTCCGCGTTCCACTGGCTGGACGCGGAGGCCTTTCGCACGGAGTGCCTGCGCCTGCTTCGGCCCGATGGCAGCGCAGTGCTGGTGTGGAAGGTGCGGGATGCGCGCTCCGCGCTGGGGCAGGCGCTCACGGAGGTTCTGTCTCGGCACTGCGCAGGCTTTACCGGCCTTTCCCACGGCTTTGACGCCTGCCAGGAGGACATCCGCCGCTTCTACGGGGATCGCTTCGACTGCCTGCGCTTCCCGGACGACGCAGTGCAGGGCCGGGAGAGCTTCCGGGCGCGGATCCTGTCCAGCTCCTACGCGCCAGGGCCGCAGGACGCGGGCTTTTCCGCGCTGAACGAAGCGCTGGACGAGCTGTTCGATCAGTTTGAGCAAGGCGGAGCTGTGACCATTCCGACGGACGCCGTCGCCTACATCGGCCAACCCCGGCGCTGATCCTTACCGCCCGATGCCTGCGAACCCAATAGAACATAAAAATTTGCGCACAGCTTTGCTGTACGCGACAGTCTGTCGACAAAGTCGACAGA
>DKYK01000048.1 GCA_002492415.1 Christensenella sp. UBA7102 | reverse complement strand
CTTCTCTAGGGAGAAGGAGCCGGGGCATCTTTGCATTCGGAAGGAGAGATCAGCCCACGGCGCCGTTTTCGTCTGGCTCCTCGGGCAGGGCGGGGGTGCCTGGCTCGTCATGACCGGGATATACGTTGACGTCGCCGCCGGAATCGTCAGGGTAGGTCTGGGAATGGGCGTGCAGCGTGCAGGCGAGGGAGGCGTCGTCCGGCAGGGTAGAGGCGGCGGCTTCGTATTCGGCCGCAGTCTTGTAGCCCCGGATACCGTGCGGGAAGAGCTTATAGAAGGCCTCGTCGTCCAGATGATCGCAGCCCCAGGAGGGCGGCACGATCTGATAGGCGGTCTGCGTGACCTCGGGGCAGCCTTCCACCGCCAGCTGGCCCGTGACGGCGCAGGTCTTGACCACCACGTGCTGGTCGCACACTTCGGTGGGCACGGAATCGGCATGGCACCAATCGGTGGTGGGCTTGAAGTCCCCGTCCAGCGCGCAGGCGTCGGTGGCGCGCTTGCCCGTCAGCGAGCAGAGCGTCACCCTAACCAGGCCCAGATCCTCGGGGTCGGCGTCGATGATGGGCTTGTCCTCCAGCGCCTTTTCCTCGTGGATGCGCGCCATGACAGCCTGCCAGATGGGCGCGGCCTCCTTGCCGCCCGTCGCGCCGCGGTAGAGCGACTTAAAATCGTCATGACCCACCCACACTGCGCCCGAATAATAGGGCGTCAGGCCCGCGAAGAACACGCTCTTGTAGTCGGAGTGCGTGCCGGTCTTGCCGGCCACCGTTATGCCCTTGATGCGGGCGGCGGTACCGGTGCCGCGCTGTACGGCGTCCTCCAGCATGTCCACGAGCATATAGGCGGTGCCCGCGCGGAATACCTCGCGCGTACTCTGCGCCTGCTTGGCCTTCATGTCCAGGATCACGTTGCCCTCGCTGTCGGTGATTTTGGTAAAGGTCAGCGGCTGCTGGTATTTGCCGGTATTGCCGATGACGCCATAAGCCGTGGCCATCTCCATGACTGTGATGCCCGAGGAGCCCAGCGCAAGACCAGAGCCGTCGGCATTGATATGGTCGGGATCGATGCCCATGGCGGTCAGGTAGGAAACGCTGTCCTCAATGCCCACCTTGTCCATCAGCGTGGTCGCCGCCACGATGTTGAGCGAGTTGCGCATGCCCACGCGCAGCGTCAGCATGCCCACGTAGGACTTGGTGGTGGAGTTGGAGGGATAGCCCTTGGAAGAGTTCCATCCCTCAATGGGCAGGGGCAGGTTGGAAGAAACGGAGGCGGGAGAATATCCCTTGTCCAGCGCCGGGCCATAGACGGCCAGCGGCTTGATGGAGGAACCCACGGGCATGTTGGCGGAAGTGGCGCGGTTGAGCAGCAGGAACTGCGTGGGGGGCGTCCGGCCGCCGACCACGGCGCGCACCTCGCCGGAGGCGTAGTCATAAATGACGCAGGCGGCTTGCGGCTGCTCTACTTTGGTGTTGGTGGAGTAAGCGTCCGAGGGATCGGCCAGCGCGGGATAGTCGTCCCAGTTGTAGAGCACGTCCTCTACGATGCGCTGCACCTGGGGATCGATGGTGGAATAAATGTTGTAGCCGCCGGTCTGGATCTGATTGCGGATATAGCGGCGGTTGGTGGAGGTGTCCTCCAGACCGCGTTCCTCGAGCAGCGCCGTCACCACGTCGTCCAGCACGGTCTCCACGGCCGAAGGCATGTCGTACAGCTCGTTCACCGTGGATTCTTCCACCACGGAAAGACGCTGGCTGAGCGCTTTGTCGTACTCTTCTTTGGTGATGGCGTTGTATTCGTACATGCAGCGCAGCACGTAGTCCGTGCGGTCCTCGATGGTGGAGGGCGTGCCCGCGCCATAGTAGTTGCGGCGAGGATTGTAGCGCGTGGGGTTGCGCGTAATGGCGGCCAGGGACGCGCATTCGCGCAGCGTCAGCTCCGACAGGTCCTTGTCATAGTAATCCTTGGCCGCGGCCTTGACGCCGTAATTGCTGCCGCCCAGCGGGATGATGTTGAGATACCACTCCAAAATCTGGTCCTTGTCATAGCGCTTTTCCAGCTCGATGGACAGGTATGCCTCCTGGATCTTGCGCTTGTAGCTCTGCTCGGCGGAGAGCAGGCAGTTCTTGACCAGCTGCTGGGTAATGGTGGAGCCGCCCTGTGTCGAGCCGTTGGACAGATTGGACACCAGCGCGCCCATGATGCGCTTGACGTCGATGCCGTTATGCGTGTAGAAGCGCGCGTCCTCGGTGGCGACAAACGCGTCCTGCAGCAGGCGGGGAATTTCTTCAATGGTGGCCCAGACGCGGTTTTCCGAGCCGCGGTAGGCGGTGATGAGGTCGCCGTTGCAGTCATAGATAAAGGACGTGAGGCTCTGGGAGCTGATGGACTCGACGTCCAGCTCGGGGGTGGTGTCGTAATAGGCCTTTGCGATGCCCATCACCGCGCCAAAGCCGCCCATGCCCAGCACGAGCACCGCCACCAGCAGCAGCGCCACGGTGCTGACGACGACGGATAATATAAAGTTAGGCTGCTTGTCGCGCGGCTTGAACAGCGAGAAGCGTTTTTTGTTTTGTTCCTTGGACGGCTGTTTCATGTCATGTTCCTCCCGGGTTTGCCATAGGCATAGCGTAAAGATATTCGCGCCGGATGGGCGATGTTCCTTCTTTTATGGGGGTGAGAAAAGATGCGGCGCAGAGCAGGACGGGCATTGGGGTGCGTTGTGGCGCTGGCGGCGCTGCTGGCAGCGCTGCTGGCGCTGACGGGCAGAAATCTGCGCCCCATCATACTCAACACGGCGGAATCGCGCGTGCGGGCCATCGCGCTGGACGCGGTCAACTCCGCCATCGCGCGCAATTTTGGCGGCGTGGAATACGCGGATCTGGTGACGGTGCGCTGCGACGACGCGGGCCGCGTGACGCTGCTGCAGGCCAATACCGTGGGCATGAACCGGCTCTCCACCCAGACCGCGCTGACGGCGCAGCAGTACATTGCGGACATCGGGGAGCAGTCGCTGCGCATCTCGGTGGGCTCGGCCACGGGCAACCCGCTGCTGGCGGGCAGAGGGCCGGAGCTGCTGGTCAAGGTAATCCCGGTGGGCTCGGTGCGCACGGAGTTTGTCACGGAGTTCCAGTCCGCGGGCATCAACCAGACGCGGCACAAAATCTACATCCGCGTCCATGCGGCGATGCGCGTGGTGATCCCGGCCGGCGCAAAGCTGGTGGAGGTGTCCACTCAGGTACCGGTGGCCGAGACCGTGATCGTAGGGCAGGTGCCGCAGTCGTACGTCAACGTCGAATCCGAGGAGGATATGCTCAACTTGCTGCCGGAAATGGACGACTGAGCAGAGAATTTACCTGCACATTACCTAAAACGACGCGGAGAGGGCATTCGTTTCTCTTTACGGACGAGTGAAAACTGTGCTATAATTACGGGTAAGCATTTTTACGAGCATTCTCGGGAGGGATTAACCTATGTCCGGACATTCCAAGTGGCATAACATTCAGATGAAAAAAGGTAAGACGGACGCCGCAAGGGCCAAGATCTTCACCAAGATTGGCCGCGAGATCGCCATTGCCGTCAAGGCCGGCGGCCCCGATCCGGCGCTGAACGCCAAGCTGCGCGACGTCGTTTCCAAGGCCAAAGCCAACAATATGCCCAACGACAACATCCAGCGTTCCATCAAGAAGGCCGCAGGCGAGGGTCAGGGCGAAAACTACAAGGAGGTCACCTACGAGGGCTACGGTCCCGCAGGCACCGCCATTATCGTCGAGTGCATCACCGACAACCTCAACCGCACTGCCTCCGACGTGCGCCATTGCTTTGAAAAGCACGGCGGCTCTTTGGGCGCATCGGGCTGCGTGTCCTGGATGTTCGACCGCAAGGGCATCATCGTCATCGACGGCGAGGGCCTGGACGAGGACGAGGTGATGATGGACGCGCTGGACGCCGGCGCCGCCGACGTCGCGCTCAACGATGGGTACTTTGAGATCGAGACCGACCCCAACGACGTGGGCGCCGTCAGTGAGGCGCTGGAGGGCAAATACACCATCGAGTCCGCCGAAGCCACCCTCGTGCCGCAGAACACCACCGATCCCGAGGGCGACGACCTTGAGCGTTTGCAGAAGATACTCGACATGCTTGAGGAGCTTGACGACGTCAACGAGGTTTCTCACAACGCCAACCTTCCCGAGGAAGAGGAAGAGGAGTAACTAGAAGTGAATTTTTCGTGCTTCTGACTGGAAGACAAAAAATAAAAGCTTATTTATCGGGCGTTCTACCTACTTTTATCCAGAATGATAGATGAAAATGGGTAGAATGCCCGTGTTTTTGGCAAAACGGTGAGAACTTCCAGCAACGGCGCGGCGAAACTCTTCGTTTTCTTTCCGAGGGGTACGACGGCAGAAACCACCCCTTGGAGGAGTAAGAGAATCCATGAGAATGAACCGAGAACAGCGGGCGCGGCTTTTCGCGCTGTATCAGGATGTGTGCGTATTGTGCACGGGCGCGCAGCCGGAGCGGGCGGAGCGCATGCCGGGGACGGACGAGCAGGCCGAGAGAATGCTGGGGGAGATCAAAACCCTGCTGCATATCGAGCGCGCGGACGTCCCCTTGTCTGTGCTGGAGGAAAATGTTGCCGATCTTGCCGCGCGCAGGAAGGCCAGACAGCAGCTGGATCACCTGGTGGAAAAGCGCATGGCTCGTGCCGAAAAGGAATATTACGACAGCGTGCGCCTGGAGTTGATCGGCGAAATGGGCGGCGCGGAGAACGCGGGCACGCGGCGCAAGCTGGCTGAGCTCGTCGTGCGGGAGGGCATCTGCCTGACGAGCCCGGCATTTGCGCAGGCCCGGCCGCGCCGCGCGCAGGAGCTGGTGGGACAGCGGGAGGCGTTTGGGCGGCTGTGCGCGGCGCTGTGCTCGCCCTTTCCGCAGCACGTGTTGCTCTACGGCCCGCCGGGGTGCGGCAAGACGACGGCGGCGCGCCTGGCGTTGGATGCCGCGCGGGAACAGGAGGGCTCGCCCTTCATGCGCAGCGCGCCCTTTGTAGAAGCCGACGCCTCCACATTGCGCTGCGATCCGCACGGGGGCGTCAATCCGCTGATCGGCTCGGTGCACGACCCCATCTACCAGGGTGCGGGCCGGGAGCTTGCAGGCCGGGGCTTGCCCGAGCCCAAGCTGGGGCTGGTGACGCAGGCGCACGGCGGCGTGCTGTTCCTCGATGAGATCGGCGAAATGGACGCGCAGCTGCAGAACATGCTGCTCAAGGTGTTGGAGGATAAGCGCGTGCGCTTTGATTCCTCCTACTTTGACGCCGATGCGCCGGGCGTGCCGGGGTACATCCGGCAGCTGTTCGACCAAGGAGCGCCGGCGGATTTCGTGCTCATCGGCGCCACCACGCGCAATCCCGCCGAGCTGCCCGCCGCTCTGCGTTCGCGCTGCGTGGAAATCTTCTTTGACGCGCTGGATGAGCGCGCGCTGCTGGAGGTCGCCCGGGGGGCGGCACAGCGGCTGAACATCCACGCGACGTCCCCCGCGCTGCGTTACATCGCTGCACGCAGCTGTGACGGCAGAGACTGCGTGCGCAAGCTCACCGCCGCGCAGAAAAAGGGCCGCGTGACGCTGGCCGATGTGCGGCAGGACGCGCCTCCGCGCCGCGAGGAACCGCAGACCGGCAGGATCGCCATACTGGGCGTGCAGGGACGACAGGGCGTTGTGTGCACGCTCACCGGCGCGCTGACGCCGGGCACGGGCCGGGTGCACCTGGATCTTTCTGCGGGCAAGATGGCGCGCGATGCCGCGCAGTGTGCGCTGCTTGCGCTGCAGGCCGGCGGGGAAGCGCTGGGCGAGCGGGATGCCGTGCTGCACGTGGAGGGCGGCAGCCCTGTGGACGGTCCATCGCTGGGCCTTGCCGCCGCGCTCGTGCTGCGTTCCCTGCTGCGCGGCGCGCCGCTGCGCCAGGACGCCGCCGTCACCGGGGAGATTGCGCTGGACGGCCGCGTGCTGCCCGTGGGCGGCATCACGGAAAAGCGCGTCGCCGCCCGCCTGAACGGCTATGCACGCATCGTCGAGCCGGAGGGCAGCCCCGCCGCGCCCGATGTGGAGCAAGTACAGACCCTGGAGCAGGCTTGGCACATTTTCGACGCGGATGCCTGCCAAACCGCCTCCGATAGCGGAAAATAAACGTATTTATTTTAAGAGAAAACGTCCGCAGCGCTCGCCGCATCTTTGACCAACGTATTGGCCGAAGATGTGGCGGGCGTTGCCCTCTCCAAGCTTTCTTTTGCAGCTTTTGCTAAAAGAAAAGCGCGTTTCCTCTGTCGTCCTTCTTCAATCGTTTTTTTATGAAAACATGCTGGACAAGTGGAGCGCATGTGTTATAATGAAGGACTGATAGATAAATATTTTTGAAGGGGGAACGAAAATGCAGGGGAGCATTACAAACCAACTGGGTACGGAGCGGATTGGCAAGCTGTTGTTGAGGTTGTCTGTGCCGGCGATTACGGCGCAGCTGGTAAACGTACTGTATAATATTGTAGATCGCGCGTATATTGGGAACATACCGGAGACGGGAGCGCATGCGATTGCGGGGCTGGGCATTACAATGCCCATCATCGTGCTGATCATGGCCTTTGCGGCGCTGCTGGGCATGGGGGGCGCGCCGCTGGCTTCGATGCGCCTGGGTGCGCAGGACGATGCGGGCGCGCAGAAAATCATGAATAACTGCTTTGCGATGCTGGTGGGCGTGGCGGTGCTGCTCACGGCGCTGTGCGAGGCGCTTGCGACGCCGCTGCTGCGGGCGTTTGGCGCGAGCGCGGCGACGCTGCCCTATGCGCTGGAGTATCTGCGCATTTACGCTGCGGGCACGGTTTTTGTGATGATCACGCTGGGTATGAACAGCTTCATCAACTGCCAGGGCTTCTCGGCCGTGGGCATGTGGACGGTCATCATCGGCGCGGCGCTCAACATCGCGCTGGATCCGGTGTTCATTTTTGTGTTGAAAATGGGCGTGCGCGGCGCGGCATTGGCGACGATTCTGTCGCAGGGTGTTTCGTGCCTTTGGGTGGTGCTGTTTTTGACGGGAAAAAAGACCCGTATCCGCCTCAATGTCGCGATGATGAAACTCGAGCGCGCCATCGTCGGCCGCGTGCTGGGCCTGGGCATCTCGCCCTTTGTGATGCAGAGCACCGAGAGCCTGGTGCAGATCGTCATCAATACCGGTCTTGCGCGTTATTCGGGCGATCTGGCCGTCGCCTCCATGACCATCATCACCTCCGTGATGATGGTGCTCAACATGCCGCTGCAGGGACTGGGCCAGGGCGCGCAGCCCATCATCAGCTATAACTACGGCGCAAAGAACATCGATCGTGTCAAGAAGACCTTCCGCCTGCTCATCACGGTGACGCTGTCCTTTTCCACGTTCATGTGTTTACTGGTAGAGCTGTTCCCCAGCCTGTTTGTCCGCATCTTTTCCAGTGATGCGCAGCTCGTCGAGCTGACCTGCCGCGTCATCCGCATCTTCATCGCCGGCTTCTTTGCAATGGGCGCGCAGTTCGCCGTGCAGCAGACCTTCCTGTCGGTGGGACAGGCCAAGGCCTCGGTGTTCATCGCGATGCTGCGAAAGATTGTGCTGCTCATCCCGCTGGCGCTGATTCTTCCCCACCTGTTCGGCCTGGGCGCGATGGGCATCTACATTGCCGAGCCCATTGCGGACTTTACGTGCGCGTCCATTTCGTGTATACTGTTCGCAGTAAAGTCGAAGAAGATATTCGCGTGAGCAAAGGAGGGAGGAGCGTGGAGGAAATTTTCTCCTTCAAACTGTTGGGCCTGAATATGCTGCAATGGGCGCTGTACATCGGCATTGCGCTGTGCGCGATGCTGATCGCGCTGATCCTCGTCAAGCGCCGCTGATGGCAGCGGATGCAATGAAGTTTGACAAATGAATGACGATAGACACAGAGATAACATTTCCAAGTTGATTTCTGTGTCTTTATCGTATAAAATAGAAGCGGAATGAGAATTGTGTCGGAAGATGCTCGTTAAAAACTTAACTAACATCAGACGGCATACCCAAATAGAAACGGAGGAAAGTGTATACATGAATGTTTACATTTGTATTGGCTCTTCCTGCTACCTGAAGGGTTCGCGAGACATCATCACCATACTGGAGCGGCTCATCAATATCCACAACGTCAAAGACAAGGTCACGCTGATGGGATCCTTCTGCATGGGGCACTGCGTCGAGGGCGTCTGCTGCAAGATCGACGATCAGATCTATTCGCTGACCCCGGCAAAGACGGAGGAGTTTTTCGTCAAAGAAATCTTAGGGAGGCTGAACAAGTAATATGAGCGCGATTGAAACCAAGAAGGCCAACTGTAAAAACTGCTATAAATGCCTGCGCGCCTGCCCAGTCAAGGCCATTCGCTTCACTTCTGGTCAGGCCGAGATCATGCCCGATCTGTGCATTTCCTGCGGCACGTGTGTGCAGGTATGCCCACAGGGTGCGCAGCAGGTGGAAAGTCAGCTCAAAACTGTGCAGCGCATGATCGAGCGCGGCGAAAACGTGGTCGCCTCTCTGGCTCCCTCTTTCTACGGCGCCTTTAAGGTGGATGATCCCATGAAGCTGGTGGGCGCGCTCAAGGCGCTGGGCTTCAAAAAGGTGTGCGAGACGGCCGTGGGAGCCGCAATCGCCAGCGATGCGATGGCCGACGTGCTCAAAAAGAATGAGATGGATAACGTCATCTCCACCTGCTGCCCTGCTGTCAACGATTTGATCGAAAAGCACTATCCGGAATTGGTCCGCTATCTGGCCCCTGTCGTCTCCCCGATGGTGGCCCATGGCCGCTATATCAAAAAGCACATGCCCGATGCCAAGGTGGTGTTCGTCGGTCCCTGCTTTGCCAAGATCGATGAGGCGCGCGACGTGCGCGTGGACGACGCCATCGACGCGGTCCTCACCTTCGCGGACCTTGAGGAGTGGATGAAAAAATCCCGCCTCGTGCCCTCCGAGGTGCAGCCGGCCGCGCTGGATTCCGAGGATGCGGGCCTTGCGCGCATGTATCCCACCAATGCAGGCGTGATCCATAACGTGCTGGCGCGCGGCGTTCAGGGGTGGAAGACGCAGCACATCGAGGGCAGCGACGCCTGCTTTGAGATGATCAAAGCGCTCAAGCAGGGCGATCTGCATCATATCTTCATTGAGATGAATATGTGCACGGGCTCCTGCATGGGCGGCCCCGCGCGCATGCAGGAGCGGCCCAGCCGCTTTGCCGCGGGCATGAAGGTGCGGGATTATGGACGCGAGGCGCAGGAAGCGGTTGTCGCCATCGACCACAGCGACATCGCGGTGCACAAAGCCTTTGTCGACCGCTCCAAGGCGGCGGATATGCCCAACGAAGAACAGATTCGCTCCATCCTGCGCTCCATTGGCAAGGAAAGCAAGGCCGACGAGTTCAACTGCGGCTCCTGCGGCTATCCTTCCTGCCGCGCCAAGGCCATCGCGGTCTTCCAGGGCAAGGCGGAGCTGAGCATGTGTCTGCCGCATATGTTCCAGATTGCGCAGTCTACCTCCAATGTGGTGCTGCAGAACACCCCCAATATCATACTCATCGTCGATGAGAACCTGAAGATCACCGAGTTGAACGCCGCCGGCCAGCGCGTCTTTGGGCTGAGCCACGCCGAGGCGCTGGAGAAATACCTCTACGAACTGTTTGATCCGCGCGACTTTGAGTTTGTGCTCGAAAGCTATGAGACCATTGTCGGCAAACCTCTGAGCATCGACGAATACAACCTCAGCGTCGAGCAGACCCTGGTCTACCTGCCCAATCAGCACGGCGTGATGGGCATCCTGCGCGATGTCACGGCCGAAAAGGAGCAGGAGGAAAAACTCTACAAGCTGCGCCTGGACACCATGGAGATGGCCCAGAAGGTCATCGACAAGCAGATGGTGGCCGCGCAGGAGATCGCCTCTCTGCTGGGCGAGACGACGGCCGAGACCAAGGCGACGCTGACGCATCTGAAGGACATCATCATCACGAACGGAGACGGTGGCCGCGTATGAGTATGATGCACATTGATATTGCCTGGAAATCGCTCAATCACTACGGTGAGGAGCTGTGCGGCGACAAGGTGGAGATCTACCATGCGCCGGACTCGGATATACTGGTGCTCTCCGACGGCCTGGGCAGCGGCGTCAAGGCCAACATACTGGCCACGCTCACGTCCAAGATCATCATTACCATGCTCAAGGAAGGGCTGAACGTGGACGAGGCGGTGGAGACCATCGCCCATACGCTGCCCATCTGCAAGGTGCGTCAGGTGGCCTATTCCACCTTCTCCATCCTGCAGATCTTCCACGACGGCAAGGCGTATCTGGTGGAGTTTGACAATCCCGCCTGCATCTTCATCCGCGGCGGAAAGCTGATGGACGTACCCTACGAGACGCGCGAGATCGCGGGCAAAAATGTGCGCGAGAGCAAGTTTGACATCTGCGTAGGCGACATGTTTGCCATGGTATCCGACGGTGTCGTGTTCGCCGGCGTGGGCACCATACTCAACCTGGGCTGGCAGTGGGAGAACGTCGCGCAGTACTTCCTCGAGTGCGCGCAGAAGAACATGAGCGTGCACCGCATTGTGGCGTCCATTGCGCAGGTGGTGGATAATTTCTACATGCAGAAGCCCGGCGACGATTCCACCTTCCTGGTGGCGCAGGCCGTCAACCGAAAAAACGTGCACTTTTTCTCCGGACCGCCTGAGGATCCCGCGCAGGATGAAAAACTGGTGCACGACTTTATGCGCGGCACCTGCAAAAAAGTGGTCGCGGGAGGCACCTCGGCAAACATTGTCTCGCGCGTGCTCAACCGGCAGATCATCACCAGCCTCAACTTCACCGACCCCTCTATTCCGCCCACCGCGCAGATGCGCGGCATCGACCTTGTGACCGAGGGTGTGCTGACCATCAACCGCGCGCTGGAGATCCTGCGCATGTTCAAGGCGCAGGAGGGCAACATCGATCCCAGGATACTGGACGCGGACAACGGCGCGGCGCAGATGGCGCGCCTGTTCATCGAGGACTGTACGGATTTGACTATGTACATCGGCCGGGCCATCAATCCGGCGCACCAAAATCCCAACCTGCCCATGGACCTGAGCATCAAGCTGCGCCTGCTTAACGAACTGGCCGACGAAATGCGCTCGATGGGCCGCCGGGTGGAGGTCAAGTTCTATTAAGCCATGCAAGCGCCGCGCAGGCTCGGCGCGGCGAGAGGAAAGGAAAGAACCAAGCCATGTTCAAGATTGAAACCGATACGCGGGTCCCCAAGCACAATGTGCTCAAGCGCGTCGCAGATCTGGCCTTCCAGGGCAAGCTCACCGAGGAGGCCATCTCGGAGATTCCCTTTGAGCAGATCAAGCCGGGCGCGGCGCCCGCGTACCGCTGCTGTATCTATAAGGAACGCGAGATCATCCATCAGCGCGTGCGCCTGGCCATGGGCAAGATGCCCAACGGCAAGAAACCCACTGAGGCGGCGGTGACCGTGATTCCGGCCGCCTGCGAAGGCTGTCCCATCCAGCGCTACACCGTCACGGAAAACTGCCAGAAGTGTCTGGCCAAGAAATGCATGCAGGCCTGTCCGTTTGGCGCCATTTCCATGTCCGGCCGCGGCGCGTACATTGATCCAAACAAGTGCCGCGAGTGCGGGCGCTGCGCGGCGGCCTGCCCGTATTCCGCCATCGCGGATCTGGTCCGCCCCTGCCGTAAGGCCTGCCCTGTGGGCGCCATTGAGATCGGCGAAAACAAGCTGGCCGACATTGACGACAGCAAGTGCATCTCCTGCGGCGCGTGTATGCAGGCCTGCCCGTTCGGCGCTATCTCCGATAAGGCGCAGATTCTGCCCATTATCGCGGACATCCGCTTGGGCCGTGAGGTCGTGGCCGTGGTCGCGCCCGCGCTGGAAGGTCAGTTTGGCGCCAATGTCTCCATGGGCAAGCTGCTCAAGGCCATCGAACAGTTGGGCTTTACCAAGGCGTATGAAGTGGGCATGGGCGCGGACGCCGTCGCCATGTCTGAGGCGGAAGAACTGCTTGAGCACCTGCGTGCGGGGATAAAGATGACTACCTCCTGCTGCCCTGCGTTCGTCAACATGATCCGTAAGCACTTCCCGCGGCTGCAGACCTATGTCTCGACCACCATTTCTCCCATGGCGGCGCAGGCGCGATGGGTGCGCGAGCGCTATACCGACGCAAAGATTGTGTTCATCGGTCCGTGCGTGGCCAAAAAGACGGAGCAGACCGAGGGCGGCCCTGACTATGTGCTCACCACCGAGGAGCTGATGGCGCTCTTTGACGCTCGGGGGATCGATCCCGAGCAGATGGAGGAGGAGCCCCGTCAGGAAGCCTCCGTCTACGGCAAGGGCTTTGCATCCTCCGGCGGCGTGACCGCGGCAGTCATGGCAGCCTTTGAGGAGATGGGCCTGGATGAGATGCCCCGCGTATCCGCGCAGCGCTGCAGCGGCGCTGCCGAGTGCAAGAAGGCATTGATGATGCTAAATGCCGGCAAGTTCGATATGGACTTTATTGAGGGCATGGCCTGCGAAGGCGGCTGCATGTACGGACCTGGCAACCTGCTCTCTGAGCGTCTATACACCGCAGCCAGAAAGAAGCTACTGGCCACTGCCGATAAGCGCGGCGTCATCGAGAACGCGGTCGAGCAGGGCTTTGATAAAGTGCACATGCACAGGTAACGAGTGGACGCGCTTTCTTTCCTGAAGAGAAAAAGCTGTAAAGAGAGACTTGTGAACGTTTGCGGGAGTTGTGGCGACACAGCTCCCGCGCGGTTTTTGGCGCCGAAAAGGGAACGGAACAGGCCCGTTTGGCGTCTATATTATAATGAAAAAAGGGGGAGAAAACAGCGTGATGCGATGGATTTTACTGATGATTGGCGCTATTTTGGTGGCGGATTCCTGCCTTGCGGCGATGGTTTGCAACATGAACCTGGGCGTGGTTTTGCCGGCCGTCTTGGGACTCCCACTGCTGCTTCTGGGGATCTTCTGGCACCGTGCGCAGGCGCTGTTTTCTGTTGGCTTCGGTCGTGTGTTCAAATGGCTATTGGGCGGGGGGTATGCGCTGTTTTTTGTCTCTTTCGCCGTGGTCTGCGGGCTGATTGCGGGGCGCATTGCAGACAAACCTGAGCCCGGCGCCGACTGCGTGATCGTACTGGGGGCGGCGGTGCGGGGCGATGTTCCGTCTGCAACGCTGGCCGCGCGGCTGGACTGTGCCTATGAATACTTGGAGCAAAATCCCCTGACCCGGATTATTGTCACCGGTGGACAGGGAGCGGGCGAGCAGGTGACCGAGGCGCAGGCAAGCGCCGAATACCTCATGAAAAAGGGCATTTCCGCCGACCGGATCTTTCTTGAAAATACCTCTACCTCCACCCAGGAGAACCTGCTCAACGCCCGGGAAATCCTGCAGGCACAGTTTCCGCAAGGCGCGCGTGTGGTGATCGTCAGCAGTGATTTTCACCTTTTCCGGGCGCGGCTGGTAGCCAGGGAGCTGGGCATTGAGGCGGAAACAATGGGCAATCGTTCCATTCCATGGCTCGTGCCCAACTTCTATCTGCGCGAGTACGTAGCCGTGATCGGCTACGCACTGCTGGGCCGCCTGGGGTAAATGGAAAACTTAAAACGGTAATTTTCCCAAAAGAAGGGGAACGGGGGCTTGACAAAAAACCCCCGTCTTCCTATAATAAAAAGGAATGAATATGCGGGCGTAACTCAATGGCAGAGTGTCAGCTTCCCAAGCTGGTTACGTGGGTTCGATTCCCATCGCCCGCTCCAGAAGCCTGGGCGGCGGCGCAATGGCGTCGTCCTTGGGCGAATTTTAACGTGGGGCCCGCATTCATCGGCCCACCAATGACCAAGGGAGGTTTTTACAATGGGTAAGGCAAAATTTGAACGCACTAAGCCGCACGTT
>DKYK01000033.1 GCA_002492415.1 Christensenella sp. UBA7102 | reverse complement strand
GGAAGGTTAGGTCGTCGCCGGATCTATATTCCTCAGTAGCTCAATGGCAGAGCACTCGGCTGTTAACCGGGGTGTTGTAAGTTCGAGTCTTACCTGGGGAGCCAGAATCGGGGCAAGCAATGCTTGCTCCGATTTCTTTCTATATGTTGAGAAAATGAGGCGAACAGCAAGGAGACTGGAGTCGTTAGATAGAGAGAAAGGGAGGATGCTATGCTCAGAAATAGAAGTCGGGCGCTTTCGCTGGGACGGCAGAGTCATGGCAGGCTGGACATGCCATTGATTTTGACAGTGGCTGCATTGACCTTTATCGGACTTGTCGCGGTGGCAAATGCCACCATTGATCCATACGCCGGCAGCGAAGGAACGGGCATCTTCTCGGTGTTGTCGCGGCTGACGAGCAATTCATTTTATTGGCAGCTGGCCTGGGTAGGGGTTGGACTGGCAGCGATTGTGCTGATTCAGGTATTTGATTACCGAATCTACGGAGAGCTGGCGGTGTATATATTTGGCTTTGCGCTGGCACTGCTGGTGTTGGTTCTGTTCCAAACGGCAGGGCGCGGCAACGTTACGGCGTGGTTCTCCTGGCTGGGCGGAAGCCGCAGCTTTCAGCCGTCGGAGGTCTGCAAGATTGCCATCATACTGACGTTGGCCAAGCACATCGCGCGGTATGATGAGCCGATTGTGAAACTGAAAGATTTCATCCCGGTGCTGATCCACTTTGCCATTCCATTCGGGTTGGTACTGGCACAGGACGATGTGGGCACCGCGCTGGTGTTTCTGGCCATTTTCCTTGGAATGCTGTTCGTTTCGGGTTTGGGCTGGAAGATCATCGTGGGGCTGGGTATCACGGGCGCGACGGCGTGCGTGGCCATCTGGCCGTTTCTGTCGGAATTCCGGCAGGATCGCGTGCTGGACTTTCTGAATCCTTTGCGCGACACATCGGGCACGGGCTATCAGGTGCGGTATTCCAAGATCGCGGTGGGGTCCGGGCAGTTGACGGGCAAGGGGCTGTTTCAGGAGGGCGCCATCAGCCAGCTGGACTTTGTGCCGGAAAAGCATACCGACTTTATCTTTTCGGTGACAGCGGAATCCGTTGGGTTTGCAGGCTGCATCCTCATCGTTGCGCTCTATTTGGCGCTGGTGCTGCGGCTGTTCTACCTGTCCTACAAAATGCAGGATCGATTCGGATCGCTCATCATCGCAGGCGTGGCATCGATGTTTTTGTTCCATGTATTTGAGAACATCGGCATGACCATTGGGCTTATGCCGGTGACGGGCATCCCGCTGCCGTTCATCAGCTATGGAGGTTCAAGTATGCTGGCGAATCTGGCAGCTGTGGGCCTGGTGCTGAACGTGGTGCGGAATCAGCAAAAGACGGTTCTATGATGAAAAACACCCTCATACAGTGTAGAAAGCTGGTTGGGGGTGTTTTGTGTGGCGGGAGGAAAGGCGCTGGAGCGGGCGAGGAAAAAGTACAAGGCATGGCTGCGTGAAGGAGAGGAGATCTCCTATCCCAATCATTTCTTTGTGCAGCTGGGCGTGTGCGCGGCACTCTTTTTGGTGCTGGCAGGGCTGCGAAACGTGCAGGCAGAGCCAGTGCAGGCGGCCCTGGCAGGACTGCGCAGCGTCGCAACCTCGGAGGTGGAGCTCAGCCCCGGCATTGGAAAGCTGGAGTTCGTAGGGAACTTCGTGCCCGAGAGCGTGCTGGTATACTGGAACGCAGGAGCGGAGGTGCTGGAGGCGCCGTTTGCAGACGCGGTGCTGTTGACGGAGAAGGAAGGATGGGCGGTGTTTGAAGGCAGCGGCGCGCTGCAGGCAGGGGGCGAGGGCGTGGTGGATGCGGTTGAGCCCTGCGAGGGCGGATATCAGCTGACGCTGCGCTACGATAACGGATTGGTGTGCACAATGGAGCCCCTACAGGGGGTGCGCGTGGCGGCGAAGGAACGGGTACACCTCAAACAGACGGTGGGACTGGCAAAGGAGGTGGGCCAGGCTTGTCAGGTGCGCGTACAGGTTCGGCGCGGCGACATGGCGCTGGACGCGAAAGCATGGCTGCGCTAGGACGTGTGCGGTTGTCGCCGTGGCTGGTGGCAATGGCGGCGGTACACATCCTACTGGGCGGTGGTCCGGAGATTGTGTTGGGTCTGGGCTGTGTGTTTCTGCATGAAATGGGACATGCGGCGGCGGCTGTGGCGATGGGAGCGGGTGTGGAAAGCGTGGAGATCGCACCCTTTGGCGGCGTGGCGCGGCTGCGGGGACTGGAGCGCATGAGTCCGCTGCGAGCGGCGGGGATTGCGCTGGCAGGGCCGCTGACGAGTCTGCTCCTGGCAGCGGCGTGCGGTGCGCTGGCTTATGCGCTGCCGGGACAGGCCGTGCTGCTGGCGCAGGGGATTCGGCTGAACGGGACGCTGCTGCTGTTCAATCTGCTGCCGGCCTATCCGATGGACGGAGGAAGGGTATTGTGCGCGCTGATGCAGCGCAGGGCCGGCTACGTGCGGGCGCAGCGCATAACGGCGGGGATGGGCCTTGGAATCGGCATTCTGACCATGCTGGCAGGCGTAATTTCCGTGCGCTACGTGGGGAAAGTCAACCTTACCCTGCTGCTGGCTGGCGGATACCTGTGTGCGGCCGCGGGTAGGGCGAGGCGAGAAACGCCGTACAGCTATCTGCAGATGCTGCTGGGGCGCGAGCGCGAACTGGATCGGCGGCGCATGCTGCCTGTGCGAACCGTTGCGGTGCGGGCGGGAACGGCGGATGCGGAAGTGCTGGCGCACCTGCAGCCCGGGGCGCTGTACCGCGTGGTGTACTTGGATGGCGAAATGCGCGTGCGGCAGGAAAAATGGGAGAGCGAACTGCTGCACGGCGGAGCAGATCAATAGTTTAACAGATTTATCCGCCGAATTTCTTGTGCTTTTCTGCAAAACGTGTATAATAAAGAAAGAAATCGTTCTTAAGGGAGAGAAAGTCGGATGCAGAGAAGTTATATAGCGGATGTCCGCGGCGGCCAGCAGGTGAAAATCCAAGGCTTTGTGGAAAATCTCCGCGATGGAAAATCCATGGCGTTTCTGGTCGTCAAGGATATCACCGGCGTGATGCAGGTGACGGTGGAAAAGGAAAAGGCGCCCGGCGTTGCGGAGGTTGTGAGCCAGCTGACGCTGGATTCTGTGGTGACAGTGATCGGCCAGGCGGCGGAAAATGAGTACGTCAAGCTTGGCGGCATTGAGATCCTGCCCGAGCAGATCCTCATCGAGTCCCTGGCGGAAGCGCTGCCCATCAACCGCAAGGAGATCCCCGCGACCAAGAAGCGCAAGGCTGTGGAGCGCTCCTCCATCGACCAGCGCATCGACTACCGCTGGGTGGACCTGCGCACCGAGGAGAACCAGATGCTCTTCAAAGTGCAGACCTGCCTGGTCGCCGCGATGCGGGAGTTCCTGCTGCAGCGCAAATTCGTTGAGATTCACACCCCCAAGCTCATCGGCGCGGCGTCCGAGTCGGGCTCCGAGGTGTTTGAGGTCAAGTATTTTGATCGAAACGCGTACCTGGCGCAGAGTCCGCAGTTCTATAAGCAGATGGCGATGGCCGGCGGTCTTGAGCGCATTTTTGAGGTGGGACCGGTATTCCGCGCGGAGAAGAGCTTCACCAGCAAGCACACCACGGAGTTCACCGGCTTTGATCTGGAGTTCAGCTACATTGAGTCCTTCCGCGACGTGATGAAGATGGAAGAAGAGCTGCTCACTTACGCTTTGACCGTGGTTAAGGAAAAGTACGGCGACGATATCGAGCGTCTGTTTGGACTGCCGCTGACCGTGCCCACGACGCCCTTCCCGGTCGTAACGCTGCGCGAGCTGTACGACGGCTTGGAGAAGGACTTTGGCTATACCGTGGACGAGTGCGAAAAGGGCGATCTGACCACCGAGGCCGAGAAGCTGAGCTACGACTGGGTCAAGAAGCACTACAACCACGAGTTCCTGTTCGTGACGGATTACTCCGCCGAAAAGCGCGCGTTCTATCACATGCGCGACGAGAACGGCGTGCCGCAGGGCTATGACCTGATCTGGCGCGGCGTGGAGATCACCACCGGCGCCCAGCGCGAGCATCGCTATGAGGTGCTCAAGAAGCAGGCGGAGGAGAAGGGCCTGGCCGAGGACGTCAAGTTTTACCTTGAGTTCTTCCGCTATGGCTGCCCGCCGCACGGTGGTTTCGGCTTGGGCGTGGATCGCCTGACGATGCTGTTGCTGGGCATGGGCATCAAGGAGGTCATGTTCCTGTTCCGCGGCCCCAATCGCCTGACCCCGTAAAAAAGCAGCATAGCAAAGAGCCGTTGCAGCAATGCGGCGGCTTTTTTGCGTTCCTGTGCGGATTAACCGAAGATGGCTTGCAGTTTGGGGAAAGTGCGTGTAAAATAGATAAGAATGCAGTTTTCAGGAGGTCACCCCTATGCTTTACGATAGAATCGAACCGCTGCTGGCAGGCGTTTCCAAGCCCGCCAGGTACACCGGCGGCGAGGTCAACATGGTCAAAAAGGAGCTGGACGGCATCGACGTGCGCTTTGCCTTCTGCTTCCCGGATACCTACGAGGTGGGCATGTCGCACTTGGGCATGAAGATACTCTATCATATCCTCAACAAGCGCGAAAATTTCTACTGTGAGCGCGTGTTTGCGCCGTGGGCGGATATGGAGGCCGCGATGCGCCAAAACGGCGTGCCGCTCTTTTCGCTGGAGACCTTCTCTCCCGTCGCGGATTTTGACATCGTGGGCTTTACGCTGCAGTATGAAATGAGCTACACCAATGTGCTCAATATGTTGGACCTTGCGGGCATCCCCATGACGGGATCGGAGCGCGACGCGGCGAACGCGCCGTTCGTGGTGTGCGGCGGGCCGTGCGCGTTCAATCCGGAGCCGCTGGCAGACTTTGTGGATCTGTTCATGGTGGGCGACGGCGAGGAGCAGATCCTTGAGCTGTGCGAGCACTACGACGCGTGGAAGAAGCGCGGCGGCACGCGAGAAGAGTTTTTGCTGGAAATGGCCAATATCGAGGGCAACTACGTGCCCAGGTTTTATGAATCCGCCTACGATGAAAACGGAGAGTTTGCGGGCGTCCGGCGCCTTCGGGACGACGTGCCCGCGCGCATCCGAAAGCGCTGCATCCCCGACCTGGACAGCGCGGACTATCCGGATCGGATCATCGTGCCGTTCACCGAGATTGTGCACGATCGCGTGATGCTGGAGGTGGCGCGCGGCTGCACGCGCGGCTGCCGCTTCTGCCAGGCGGGCATGCTGTACCGTCCGCAGCGCGAGCGCAGCCTGGACAAGCTGCTGGAGCTGGCGCGCAAGCTGCTGGGCAGCACGGGATATGAGGAAATGAGCCTGTCCTCGCTGTCCACGGGCGATTATTCACATCTGCCGGAACTGGCCAGGAAGCTCGTCCAGGAGCACGGCTGCAACAAAGTGGCCATCTCGCTGCCGTCGCTGCGCATTGACTCGGTGCTGGGCGAGACGCTGGAACAGACGCAGCAGATCCGCAAGACCGGCCTGACCTTTGCGCCGGAAGCGGGTACGCAGCGGCTGCGCGACGTGATCAACAAGGGCGTGACGGAACAGCAGCTGCGCGAATCGGTGCACGACGCGTTTGAGAAGGGGTGGAGCGCCGTCAAGCTCTACACCATGATTGGCCTGCCCACCGAGACCGACGAGGATCTGGATGGCATCCGGGGTCTGGCGCAGGCGGTGCTGGACGAGTACTTCTCCGTGCCCAAGGAGGTGCGGCAAAAGGGACTGCGCGTGAGCGTGAGCGCATCCTCGTTTGTGCCCAAGCCCTTCACGCCTTTCCAATGGGAACCACAGAATACCATCGAGGAGCTGGAGCGCAAGCAGAAGCTGCTGCGCGAGAAACTGCACCTGCGCTCGGTGACCTTCAGCTGGCATGAGCCGCACCTGTCCTTCCTGGAGGCGGCGTTCGCGCGGGGCGACCGCAGGCTGTGCGGCGTGCTGCTGGCGGCGTGGAAGCGCGGCTGCCGGTTCGACGGCTGGACGGAGGAATTCAAGTTTGACGCCTGGATGGCAGCGTTTGCCGACTGCGGGCTGACCTGCGAGCAGTTTGCGCACAAGCGGTACGATCTGGACGCGCCGCTGCCATGGGATCACATCGACGCGGGCGTGACCAAGGAGTTTTTGCAGCGGGAGTGGAAAAAGGCGCTGGCGGCGCAGACCTCGCCCGATTGCCGCATTAAGTGCCATGGCTGCGGCATGAAGCAGTTCATCAAGGGGGTGTGCAAGTCGTGCGAATGATCGCGGAATTTGAAAAGATGGGGCGCATGAGCTGGTTTTCGCACCTGGACCTGCAGAACACCATGCAGCGCGCCATGCGCCGGGCAGGGCTGCCTGTGCGCTACTCGCAGGGATTTAATCCGCATGTGAACCTGGCATTTGCAACGGCGCTGTCCGTGGGCCTGCAGAGCCGGTGCGAAATCCTGGACGTGGAACTGGCGGGAGAGATCTCGCCGGAGGAATTCCTGACAAGGATCAATGCGGTGCTGCCCGAAGGGCTTAAGTGCAGCCGTGCCGCGCTGGTGGAGGATGCCGCGCCCGCCTTGATGGCGCTGATGACCGAGGCGGAGTACGCCGTGGAGGCGCCGGGCGCGGATCTTTCTGCGGCTGTGGAGGGTTTTCTGGCGTTGGAGGAAGTCATGGCGGAGAAAAAGAGCAAGAGCAAGACCCGCATGGTCAATATCCGCCCGATGGTGCATGCGCTGGACTGCGCTTTTGACGGGGAAAAGTCGGTTTTGACCATGATACTGGAGCAGACCAACGCCAACTGCTTAAAACCCGAGCTGCTGCTGCAGACGCTGGCGCCCGGTGTGTTCTGCCGCATCGTGCGCACAGGCTTTTACGCGCGGAAGCAAGACGGCGCGCGGGTTGGGCTGTTTGAAGCGGGAATGGACAAGGCATGAGCAAAAAGGAGATCCTCATCGGCCGGGAATTTGGGCTGACGCGCGTGGCGGTGCTGGAGGACGGGGAACTGTGCGAGTTCTATCTGGAGCGCGAGGGCGCGCGAAAGCTGGCCGGAAACATCTACAAGGGCCGTGTGCAGAACGTGCTGCCCGGCATGCAGGCCGCGTTTGTGGACATCGGCACGGACAAGAACGCATTTCTGTACGTGGGCGATGCCGGCGTGGACGAGCGCGACCTGACCTTTGGCGGCAAGAAGGAGAGCGTTGTCTCCATCCGCCAGGTGGTCAAATCCGGGCAGGACATCGTGGTGCAGGCGGTCAAGGAGCCCGACGGCAGCAAGGGTGCGCGCATCACCACGCACATCACGCTGCCGGGGCGATATGTTGTGCTGGTTCCGCAGGCGAATTATGTGGGCGTGTCGCGGCGCATCGACGGCGAGGCCGAGCGGCAGCGGCTGCGCGACGAAGCCGAGCGCGTCAAGCCGAAAGGCATGGGACTCATCGTGCGCACGGCGGCAGAAGGCCTGAGCGCTGCGGACTTTGAAGCGGACATTGCCTACCTTACGGCGCTGTGGAGGGAGATCGAGCAGCGTGCGCGCGTGCGCAGGGCGCCGGTCTGCGTGCACGAGGATGAGAACCTGCTGGCGCGCACGGTGCGGGACCTGTTTACCGCGGACGTGGATCGCTTCGTGCTGGAGGACGAGATGAGCGCCGAACAGGTGCGCGGCGTGCTGCGGCGCATCTCGCCCGAGCTTTGCGGCCGCGTCGAGGTCTATGGCGGCGGCATTCCGCTGTTTGAGGCTTATCGCATTGAGAGCCGGCTGGATAAGGCGCTGCAGCATAAGGTCTGGCTCAAAAACGGAGGGTATCTCTACGTCGATCAAACTGAGGCGCTGACCGTGATCGACGTCAACACGGGCAAGTTTGTGGGCTCGCACGATCTGCAGGACACGGTGTTCCGGCTCAACTGTGAAGCCGCGGCGGAGATCGCCCGTCAGGTGCGCCTGCGCGACCTGGGCGGCATCATCATCATCGATTTTATCGATATGGAGAGCGTGGAGCATCAGCAAAAGGTGGTCGAGGCGCTGCGCGAAGCCTTCAAAAAGGATCGCAACAAGACCAACGTGGTGGGGCTTACGGGATTGGGCCTTGTGGAAATGACGCGCAAGAAGATGCGCACCCGCCTCTCTGACAACATGGAGCGCCCCTGCCCCTGCTGCGGCGGCACCGGACGCATCCTGCGTGAGGAACACACGGCTCGGCGCGCCATCCGACAGGCAAGGATGATGCGCGGCTCGGGAACGCGGGAGGGCATCGTCATCAGCGCAAGCCCGGCGGTGCTCGAGCAGGTGCGGCAGCTGGGAAAGGGCTTGGGCGCGTACCTTGCTCCTGATGGGCGCAAGAGAGCGGGCGACTACCACGTCTCGGTGGAGATGGCCGAGGCGCTGCAGGGCCTGGAGTATTTGGATTAACGCAAACAAAACCTTTTGAATCCGGCGCGATGGATTGACAGATTTGACGCAAAGTGATATAATCACTAAGCCGCTTGAGTAGGGTCGGCAATCGTCTGCAAAGGACGAACCCGTTTCAGCGAGATTGGGTAGAGGAGGTGCTACCAGAAGATGTTTGCGATCATCAAGACCGGCGGAAAGCAGTTCCGCGTGCAGAACGGCGACGTGATCTTCGTCGAGAAGCTCAACGCTGCCGAGGGCGAGACCGTCAATTTTGACGTGCTCATGCTCGAGAATGACGGCGAGGTCAAGATTGGCACGCCCACTGTCGAGGGCGCCAAGGTCACCGGCAAGGTGCTGGGCCACGGCAAGGCGGCCAAGATCCTGATCTACAAGTACAAGTCCAAGAAGAACTACCATCGTCGTGCGGGTCATCGTCAGCCTTTCACCAAGGTTGAGATCACCATCGGTTAAGCCATGACGACCGTGGTCATCACCCATGAAGGGGGCTTCATCACAGGCTTTACCGCCTCGGGCCACTCCGACTATGCCCAGGAGGGAGAGGACATCGTCTGTGCGGCGGTTTCCGCCATTACGCAGACGGCCATGATGGGGCTGCAGCAGTTTGAATCGACCACTCAGGCGCATTGGGAGGCGGGGGACGATCCGATTCTGTCGGTGAAGGTGCTCCGTCCCAGCCATGATACCGAGGTAATCCTTCGCACCATGGTCATTGGGCTTGAGGACATTCTGTCGGGCGTGCCGCAGTACGTCCGCGTCATCCACAAAGGAACGGAGGTGGAAACAACATGATGAATCTTCAGCTGTTTGCGCATAAGAAAGGTATGGGCTCCACCCGCAACGGTCGCGACTCTGAGGCCAAGCGCCTGGGTCCGAAGCGTGCGGACGGTCAGTTCGTGCTGGCTGGCAACATCCTCGTGCGCCAGCGCGGCACCAAGATCCATCCCGGCATGAACGTCGGCATCGGCAAGGACGATACCCTGTTTGCAACGACCAGCGGCATTGTTCGCTTCGAGCGCAAGGGCCGCGACGCCAAGCAGGTGAGCGTTTATCCCAGGGAAGAGGTCGCCGCTCAGTAACCAGAATGAAAAGGCCCGTCGGTGGATGGGCCTTTTTTTCATCCTCAATTCGGAGAGGCGGTGTGGAGCATGGTGCGACTGGAGGCGCTGCCCATCGATCTGGACAACACGTTTTGCTGTGGACAGACCTTTCGCTGGCGTAAATGCGGCGACGGCAGCTACCTGGGCAACGTGGAGGGCCGGGCAGTGCGCGCGGAGGTTGTGGACGATGCGCTCGTGCTGCACGGCGCGGCGTCGTCAGACGAGGGATTTTGGCGGGATTATTTTGATGCCGGAAGCGATTATAATGCGCTGCTGGAGCACATGTTGTATGGCCCACTGCGCGAGGCGATGGATGCCTGCCCGGGCGTACGCGTGTTGAATCAGCCTTTTTTTGAGACGCTGTGCAGCTTCATCCTCTCTGCAAACAATAATATCGCCCGAATCACGCGCATCGTGGACCGATTCAGCCAGATCGGGCCGCTGGACGCAAACGGGCTGCACGCGTTTCCAGCGCCGGAGCAGGTGCTGGAGGCGGGCAGGGAGTGGGTGGATTCGCTGGGGGCGGGCTACCGCGCGCCCTACCTGTGGGAAGCGGCGCAGCGCATGGCGGATGGCTTCGACTGGAAAGCGCTGCGCGGCATGGATTATGAGCAGGCCTGCTCCGCCGTGCGGACCTTCCGCGGCGTGGGGGAGAAGGTGGCGGACTGCGTGCTGCTCTTTTCCTGCGGGCACCGGGAGGCCTTTCCGGTGGATACCTGGGTGGAGAAGATGTTGACGCAGTGGTACGGCTTAACGGGCACGCGCGCGTCGCTCAAGAAGCAGGCGATGCAGCGCTTTGGGCCCTATGGCGGCGTGGCGCAGCAGGTACTGTTCCTGCACGCGATGCGCAGCAGAATACAGAAAGCATAAAAAGGACGGTAGAATGGGGCTATGATTGCACAGGTGGTCAATGCGCTGGCGATCGCCGTGGGCGCGCTGGTGGGCAATCAGCTGCGGGGCGGCATTTCGGAGCGCTTCCGCAGCATACTGATGCAGGCGATGGCGCTGGCCGTGATGCTCATCGGCATGACCGGCGCGGTCAAGACCACAGATGCGTTGATCGTGGTCGTCTCCCTGGCCGTGGGCGCGCTGGTGGGCGAGGGCATCAATATAGAAAAACGTCTTGAGCAGGTGGGAGATTCGCTAAAAAGCCATATGAAGGGAGCCGGCACATCGTTTACACAAGGGTTTGTGTCGGCGTCGCTGATCTTTTGCGTCGGGGCGATGGCCATCGTGGGCTCGCTGGACGCAGGACTGCGTGGCGAGTATTCCACAATCCTGACCAAGTCTCTCATCGACGGCATCACCGCGGCGATGCTGGCTTCGACGCTGGGGATTGGCGTGATCTTCTCGGCCGTGGCGGTGTTTGTGTACCAGGGCGCCATCACGCTGCTGGCAGGGCTGCTGCAGCCGCTGCTGACGGAGGCCATCATTACGGAAATGAGCGCGGTGGGCGGACTGTTGATCTTTGCGATTGGTCTGAATATGCAGGGCATTACCAAGATCCGCGTGGGCAACCTGCTGCCCGCTATCTTCGTACCTCTGGCCTACATTCCCATTTACAACTGGATTATGACATTGGTCAAGTAAAAAACGCCCCGTTTCCTTTCCGTTTTCGGAAGAAACGGGGCGTTTCTCATTCGCTTGCGATGAGAATGTGCGGGGACTTGGAGTCGTCCAGCCACTTGAGGAGGGACTTGAGATCGCTCTTGGGAATGGAGATGCATCCTGAAGTGCTTTCGCTGCCCACGTGCAGGAAAATTGCCGAGCCCTTGCCCGCCACGGTGGACGAGCCGTAGTTGTATTCCACGACCACGGCCAGCGCGTACTCCGTCTTGATGCGGCCGAGGTTTTCGGCGGAGGACCAGTCTTTATCCGTGGCGCCCTCCACCCATTGGTTGTAGTAGCGCGAGTCGGGATCGTCCACCCAGTAGCTGTCCTGGGTGATGGCACGGAAGGGATAGTCGGGGTTGGGGTTCTCGTCATGACCAAAGGCAAAGCCCAGCGCATAGAGACCCGCGGGAGTTTTTTTGTCGCCCTCCCGCTTGGAATCGGCGACGCCGTTTTTGCCCACGTGCCCGCTCGTGCCCAGTACCTTGCTCCAAATACCGTCGCTGCCGCGCTCGTAGGCATACAGGCGGCAGGAGGAGCCGCTTGCGGCCACCAGCACGAGCTGCTCGCAGGACAGCCCGTCCAGCGAGACGCCGCGCTCCTTTGCCAGCCGATCGAGCAGCGGAGGCTGTTCGGACGGCGCGGCGGGTTCAGGCGAGGCTGCTGGGGCGAGGGATTCCTGCGGCACAGAAGCGGTGGGCGCGAACGTTGCCTGTGCCGGAGTTGGCACGGGGGAGGCCTCCGGCGAGGCGGCGGTTGGCAGGGGAGAGGGCGTTGCGGCGCGCGCGGGCGTTGTCTGCGGTTCGGGCGTGGCGATGAGGATCACGGTATCGGTGCGCGGGGCGCAGGCCGTGAGCAGCAAGAACGACAGGAGCAGAGGAATCAATCGTTTCATACATACCTCCATACATCTTAGAGCATAGCAGAAATCCAACCGCGATGCAAGACGGGCAAATCGAGATTGAATTTACTGCGCGATTTTGGTAGAATGAAGGGCAAAGAGCATCCGGGAGGCGGAAAGCTGTGACAGAGAATAAACCGGTATCGCTGCGGGAGATCGCGCAGATCGCAGGGGTGTCCGTGGCAACGGTATCGCGCGTCATTCATAAAAACGGGCGATTTTCCAAGGAGACCGAGGCTCGCGTGCAGGAGGTCATTGATCGATACCACTACAGTCCAGATATCACCGCGCAGTCCATGCGCACCAAACGCGTGCCTGCGGTGGGCATACTTTACCCGGATCTGGCCAGCCAGCACCTGTCCGAAATCGTGGTGGAGCTGGAAGAACGGCTGTTTGACCTGGGATATGCCACGTTCATTTGCGGAACGCGGGGCAACCCGGCGCGCGAAGAAGCGTACATCAAGCTGCTGCTGCAGCACAAGGTGAGCGGCATGATCTTCTGCTTTGGCGCAAGAGAAGATCAGCGCGATGTGCTGGGGTCGATGCCCAAGGTGTATATCGGCCGAACGCCCGGTTACCTGCAGCTACTGGACGATTGGACGGTGGTGATCGAGGCGGATCATGTCAAGGCGGGCTATATGGCTGCCAGCCATCTGCTGGACAAGGGGTGCCGGGATATATTGTTCCCCACGCACCGCAACCTCACCACGAATATGCTCAAGGGTCGTGAGGAGGGGTTCATGCGCGCACTGACGGAAAGCGGTATTCCGCATCCGGAACACAGCCGAGTGGTTGTGGACGGCCCGCATAATGAGGAAAACGGCTACAACAGTACCAAACAATGGCTTGCCGAAGGGAGAAAATTTGACGGGATCTGCGCCAATAACGACCGGTTCGCGATCGGGTGCATGCGCGCTTTGATTGAGGGCGGGGTGTCCATCCCCGAGCAGGTGCGCGTCATCGGGCATGATGATACGTTATTTGCGCGCTACAACCTCAAGCGCTTGTCATCCATCCGCGACCCCATTGAGGAGTTCTGTAACCTGGCCATCGACTCGCTGCTGTGCATGATGGAGGGAAAGGTGCCGGCTTGCAATCACTATGTGCTGCAAGGCAGCGTGATCGAACGAGAGTCCACATGAATATACAAGAAGCGAGGCGATTTGGCGTGCGAAAAAACTCTATGTTGGCCGACTTGGGCCTGCTGCTCGTCGCCCTGATCTGGGGCATGGGCTTTTCTGCGACGCAGTATGCGATTGACGCCGGGTTATCCGCGGCCCTGATTCTGCTGCTGCGCTTTTCCGTGGCCGCGCTGGCGATGGCGGCGCTGTGCTTTCCGCAGGTGCGCGGCGTCAGCGCAAAGGAATTTCTGACGGGTTCGGTTTCCGGGCTCTTTCTGTTTCTGGCATTCTGCTTCCAGATCGAGGCGCAGAGCCGCACCACGCCCTCCAACTGCGCGTTTATCACCACTACGAACGTGCTGATGGTGCCCTTTATCGTGTGGGCGGCTTCACGCAGAAGACCCGGAGTCAAGAACATCGTGCTGCCCGCGCTGACGGTGGTTGGCATCTTCATACTCGGCTATGCGCCCGGGCAGGGCATCGCGTTTACCCGAGGGGACCTGCTGGCTCTGGCGTGCGCGTTCCTTTTTGCCTGCCACATCGCGTCGCTGGAATTCACCTCGCAGCGGGTGGAGGCGCGCCGGCTCACCTTCATTCAGATGGCGACGGCCGCGCTGCTTTCGCTGCTCTATTATCTGATTGCGGACCGATCGGCCGTGTCCGCGCAAATGCTGCGGCAGGGCGCTCTTCCCGTGCTCTACCTGGGCCTGTTTTCCACCTGCGCCTGCTTTTTTCTGCAGACGGCATGCCAGAGATACACCTCGGCCACAAAGGCGGCGATCTTTTTGTCGCTGGAGGGTGTGTTTGGCTCTCTGTTTTCCGTGCTGCTGGGGTTGGAGCCGCTCAAATGGACGCTGCTGGTCGGCGGCGGCATCATTTTCCTGTCAGTGGTGCTGACGGAGGTCGGGCTGCCGCGCAGGCGAAAAAACGCATAACCATCGCTCCTTACCGCATAGACATGGACTAAACGGACAGGCGGGGAGGAGCGTATTTTTATGATGAAAGATGTGCAGCGCACGTTTGTACTTTTGCGGCAGTGCGGTTCCGGGCGGGAATCCGGCTATGCGCGTGCAGAGGCGCGCGACGGAAAGGTGAAGCTGAACCTGGTGGTACAGGGCTTTTCGGCGCAAGATGAGGCGTTCGCGTTTGGCGCAGCGCAGGATGGCGTGCTGCTCATCGGCCGCCTGAACCTGGATGGACGTGGACAGGGCGGTATCGCAGCGGAACTGAGCGCGCAGGAGATGCGCAGCCTGCAGGTACTGTTTGTGGCCGTGTTGCGCGGTGACGCGACGGACATTCCGCTGGCGGGCACAGTGGGACGCGGCGGCTGGGTGGATTGGTCGCAGGTGCGCGCGCTCGTGACGCAGGCGCTGCGGCCCAACCAAGATGAGCGGCAGAGAAGCGAGGATGCGCAGGAGCGGGCGCCCGCACAGGAAGAGCGGCGCCCCGAAGAGCAGCAGCTGCCCGTGCAGGAAGAGCAACCGTCTGCGCAGGAGGAGCAGCCGCCCATGCGGGAGGAGCGCACAGAGATGCGGCCTTTACAGGAAGAAGATTGCCCGGAAGAGGAGCCTGTACCGGAAGAAGCAAAGGTGCAGCCGCCTGTGCCGCAGGATGAGCCTGAGCCGGGGGAAGAGACGCCGCCCGTGCGCGAAGAAGGGCGGACGGAGCCGGAGGAAGCGGCGAAAGAAGCGGAGCGAATAACTTCGGAGGAGGATTTCTATGACCTGCCTGCGCAGGAGGACCCGTTTGAGGTGGTGGAGCGCTCCTTGCGCACGCCGCTGCCCAAGGAGATGCGCAGGGAGCTTCCCGAGGCGCTGCGCAACGCCTACTGGCCCCAGCAGCTCTGGCCGTTGCACGACTTGTTCGAGCGCTTTGAGCAAGCCCATCCCTTTGGCCGGGATGACGCGGTGTATGTGCGCGTGCCGCTGGGCGGAAAATGGGGGAACATTGATCATTACCTGGTGGGCGCGAGCGTAAAGGACAGTTGGGTCACGGGCGTGGGCTACCTCATTCCGGGCGAAAAGAACGCACCGCCCGCAGGGCTCGCGGGATACGAGTGGCAGGACGGCTACTGGCAGGCTTGGCAGTTTGTGGAGAATGGGGAATAGAGACGATCAGACGGCGAGGCGCAGGCTCCGCCGTCCGATTCTGTTTTGGCAGGAATCTCATGAAAAAATATTTGAGGGTTGGAGCCATTGCGGGAGAATTGACAGAAAACGCGCAATGGTATATACTGTTCTGGTTTGTTAAGGTTGTGAAAAAAGCAAATTCACAACTTGTTCATAGCTTATTCAAAGCAGAACAGTATAATGGGGAAGAAAGGTTTGGTCCGTAAAGTGTACGCAGCAGCGGCGGACAGACGATGAAGGAGGGCTAGAGCATGATCGAACTTAAGCACGTAACCAAGCGTTACGGTGCCAAATGCGCGGTCAACGACATCTCATTTACCATCAACAAGGGCGAGGTTCTGGGCTTTCTGGGCCGAAATGGCGCGGGAAAGAGCACCACGATGAACATGATTACGGGCTATATCTCAGCCTCTGAGGGTCAGATACTGCTCGATGGCATGGACGTGCTGGAGCAGCCCCGCGAGGTCAAGCGCCGCATCGGGTATCTGCCGGAGCAGCCCCCGCTGTACATGGATATGACGGTGGAGGAGTACCTCAAGTTCGTCTGCGACATCAAAGAGGTGCGCAAGAAGAGCCAGAAGGCGCACCTGGACGATCTGTACAACCTGGTCAAGATCACCGATGTGCGGCACAGACTCATCAAGAATCTTTCCAAGGGCTACAAGCAGCGCGTGGGCGTGGCGCAGGCGCTGGTGGGCAATCCGGACGTGGTCATCATGGACGAACCCACGGTGGGCCTGGATCCCAAGCAGATCATCGAGATCCGCAAGCTGATCTCCGGCTTGGGCGAGAATCACACCGTCGTGCTTTCCTCCCACATTCTGCACGAGGTGGCCGACGTGTGCGACCGCGTGGTCATCATCAACAAGGGGCAGATCGTGGCGCAGGATAGCCTGGCCAATCTGACCCATGGCATCGGGGAGGGCATTCGCATGATCGTGCGCGTTGTGGGGCCGGAAAAGCCCGTCACGCGCCTGCTGCGCGATGTGCCCGGCGTAAAGGACGTGGAAACCATGGGCGTTAAAGAGACGGGCAGCATGGATTATCTGGTGGAGAGCGATGCCAAGACCGATGTGCGTCGTCCACTGGTCAACGCCGTGCTTGCTGCGGGCTATTCGCTTCTGATGCTCAAGCCCATGGATGTGACGCTGGAGGACATCTTCCTGCAGCTGACATCCGAAGAAAAGGGAGGGTATTGATATGCTGGCGGTATTTAAGCGCGAGCTGCAGTCGTATTTCTATTCCGCAATCGGCTATGTGTTCATGGGATGCTTCCTGGTGATCGCGGGCATCTTCTTCACGTTTGGCAACGTGATTCAGGCGAGCTCGTCTCTGGGTACGCTGTTTTCCAACATCACGTTCATCTTCATCCTCATCGTGCCCATCCTGACCATGAAGCTGATGAGCGATGAGAGAAAATCCAAGACCGACCAGCTGCTGATCACCTCGCCGCTTTCTCTGTGGTCCATTGTGGTGGGCAAATTCCTGGCGGCCTGCGCGGTGTTCGCGCTGACGCTGGTGTGCACGGGCGTGTACGTCATCATCCTGTCCGCCTACGGCAATGTATCGGCCATGGAGGTGTTCGTCAACTACCTGGGCTTCTTCCTGATGGGTTCCTGCCTGATCGCCATCGGCCTGTTCATCTCCTCGACGACGGAGAATCAGGTGGCGGCGGCCATCACCACCTTTGGCGCGATCCTGTTTTTGTACCTGCTGGATTCCATCATCGCCTCCATGTCCAGCGTCACGATGCTGGGCTGGCTGTGCACCGCGCTGGAATGGGTGTCGCTCTTTGCGCGCTTTATCGACTTTTCTTCAGGCATACTGAGCCTGACCGGCGTCATTTATATGATCAGCTTTGCCGGCATATTCCTTATGCTGACGGTGCACACGATCGAAAAGAGAAGATGGAGTGAGGGTTAAGACCATGAGCAATGATACGAAGAAAAAATCCCTGTTCAGCTCCAAAAAGTTCCGCCATGGCGGCTTTTCCATGCTGATGATCGTGGCGGTTGTCATCATCACCGTGCTGCTGAACGTCGTCGTCTCCACGCTGGACAACATCTGGGGCTTGAGCTACGACCTGTCCAGCAACAAGCTGTACACCATCTCCGCGCAGAGCAAAAAGGTAGTCTCCGCAATCGATGAGGACGTGCACATTTACGCGCTGATGCAGACGGGCTCCGAGTCCACGACGGTGGAGAATCTGCTGGAGAACTACCGCAAGCTCTCGCCCGATCACATCGACATCACCGTGGTGGATCCCGTGCAGAACCCCACGTTCGCCAACCAGTTCACCTCCGAGAACCTGTCCACCAACTCCGTCATCGTCACCAATGGCGACGGATCGCGCTATCGCGTCATCGATCAGTATGACATGTACGAGTTCGGCTACACCTCGAGCTATCAGCCCTATGTCAAGTCCTTCATCGGCGAGCAGAAGCTGACCAACGCCATCTCCTTTGTCACCGCGGAAGATGTGGCCTACTGCTACTTCCTGACCGGACACCAGGAGGCATCGGCCACGGATCTGACGTACCTGACCGACTACATCGAGGGCGAGAACCTGATCGTGGAGAACATCGATGTCACGAGCATCGACAAGATCAAGCAGGGCGACATCCTCGTCATCGCGGCGCCCAAGAACGATCTTTCCGAAGATGAGCGCATCGCCATCAAGAGCTACCTGGAAAACGATGGCTACCTGCTGTACCTGACCGACGTGACCTGTCCGGAATTGCCGGTCTTTGAATCCCTGCTCGATCTGTACGGCATCAAGATCGACCACACGCTGGTGGTGGAGGGCGATGAGAGCCAGTACTACCGCAGCCCCACGTACATCGTGCCCACCGTGCAGAACCACAGCGTTACCGCGGGCCTGACGCAGAACGAGCAGGTTGCGGTGCTGCCCTACGCCACGTCGCTGACGCTGCCCTCCGTGGAGCACAACGACATCGAAGTCAAATCCCTGCTGACGACCTCCAAGAAGTCCTTTGCGCGCGTGGATCTTAAGTCTACCAACACCGATAAGGAAGAGGGCGACCTGGACGGCCCGCTGAACGTGGCCGTCGCGCTGCGGCGCATCGATGCGGACGGCAATGATGCGGGCGAGAAGATCGTGGTGTTTGGCTCGGCAGGCTTTATCACCTCTTCTTCCTTCTACTCCATCTCGGGCAATACCGACCTGCTGCTGGGCGCCATTCGCTGGATGAACGGCGAGACGGATACGGTGACCATCGTGGGCAAGAACCTGATGAACAACAGTCTGCGCTTTAACAGCACGGCGGAAATGTACACGATGGCGGCCATTGCCGTGATCGTGCTGCCCGCGCTGGTGCTGGTGGCCGGCCTGGTGGTCTGGCTCAGAAGGAGGCACCTGTAATGGCGGACGATATCCGAAAACCCGAAGAGGGGGCGCAGGAGGACCCCGAGCGCAGGATCGATCTGGGGACCTCGCTGCGCAAGGAACATAAGGAAAAAAAGCCCGTTAACCGTGCGGCCGCCATTGTGGCTTCCGCAGTGGCGATCGTGCTGGTCGCGGTGCTGACCATCTTCCTGCCCAAGTGGATCAAGCCGTCGGATCAGGCGGAAGCGGGGGACCTGACGGTGGACCTTTCCGACCACGAGAGCAGCCAGGTGGTTCGCATCACGGTGGACGGCGAGAGCACCTTTACCGTGACCAGGGAGACCGTGGACGGCGCAGACGTCTACCACGTCGATGCGCTGGACGACGACAAGGTCAACCAGAGCACCTGTTCCTCGGCGTTCGTCAACGCCGCCAAGATGGAGGCGGACCAGTTGGTCGAGCAGGACGCCGCCGATCTGTCTCTCTATGGTCTGGACAGCCCTTCCTGCGCCGTCACCGTCGAGTATGACGATGGCGAGCTGTTGGAGCTGGAACTGGGCGATCAGCTGGGGCTGAGCGGACAGGTCTATTGCCGCAAAAAGGGTGAAAACGACGTTTACATCCTGCGCCAGTACTTCTACAATATCTTCGGCGGGTCCATCCTGCGCTACCGTGGGCTGACGCTTCCGGAGTTGAACAGCGATCTGTCCTACACCAAGTCCATCATCATCCGCCAGAAGGGGCAGGAGCAGGTTCGCTTCATGCCGGCGGAGAGCACCACCAGCTACGGCACCTGGAAGATGACCGAGCCGGAGGATCTGTGGCTGGATTCCGGCAGAATCGGCGAACTGGTGAAGAGCCTGAGCAACTTCAAGCTCTACGGATATGAGGGCAATTTTACCGACCTGAGCGCGTTCGGATTGGACGAGCCGTGGTTCGAGGTCATTGTCTCGGATACGCAGGGCGGCAAGCGCACGCTGCGCCTGGGCGATGAGCTGGAAGGGGAGGGTCGGTACTACTGCACGGTGGATGACACGGGCGACGTGTTCACCATCAGCGACAGCTATCTGGACTTTGCGGAGAGCTTCAGGGTGTCGTATTATCTGGACAGTTTTACCAACATCGTCTCCATCAACGCGGTGGAGCAGCTGGACATCACCGACGGCACGACCAGCTACCGCTTGAATATCGAGCGGCAGGAGCAGTACGACGAGGACGGCAGCCTGAAGGTGCTGGCCAATGGCGAGCCCAACTACCTGGAAACTTTCTTCCTCAACGGCAAGGAGTGCCAGGAAGCCGCGTTTAAGACGGCGTATCAGTCCATCATCAGCGTGACCATCTCCAACCAGGCGGACCAGAGCCTGGTGGACGAGACGCAGCAGCCCGCGCTGTCGGTGACCTACACCTTCAACAACGGCGAAGAGCCGCTGAGGGTGGAATATCTGCCCTATGACATCAACAACTACTGTGTTCGCAAGG
>DKYK01000082.1:9260-9416 GCA_002492415.1 Christensenella sp. UBA7102 | reverse complement strand
GACGACGCCGGCAAGTTCCTGGGCGCCTACTACGACGGCAAGATCTACGAGAACGATCCCTTCGCCCGTCTGGACCAGAACGGCGTGGGCAAGCTGGTCAAGCTGGCCGCGGACCTGGGCCGCCAGACCCGTCCCGACATCAAGCTGGGCATCTGC
>DKYK01000082.1:0-8944 GCA_002492415.1 Christensenella sp. UBA7102 | reverse complement strand
TGCGGCGAGCACGGCGGCGACCCGTCCTCCGTCGAGTTCTGCCATCGCGTGGGCCTGACCTACGTTTCCTGCTCTCCCTTCCGCGTCCCGATCGCCCGCCTCGCCGCCGCGCAGGCCGCCATCAAGGACCTCAAGTAAGCGGCGGGAGCTGTCCTGGGGCAGCGTCCGCAAACCTCATAGAAGAATCGGACCCTGGAGTCGAAAGGCTTCAGGGTCTTTCTTTGGAATGAAAAAGGGACGGCGCCGTCACGGGCCGGCAAGCAGGTCCTCGGGCGAGGAGAAGAGGTAGTCCAGGTCGTCGTCCTCGTAGGAACGCTGGGTGAAGCAGTGCGCGCCGGTGCGCTTGCCCAGGTACGCGGGGGCGGCCCCGGCGGACTGCGCGGGCGGGCAGTCGCTCGTCAGCCAATCGCGCAGCTTGGCGGCGGGGTCGCGGGGCGCGCGGCCCGTCTCCAGCGACCAGGAGAGCAGATGGGCCATCTTCGCGTCCACCGCGCCCTTGCCAAAATGCGCGCACAGCGCGTCGTAATCCGACGGCGCCAGCTGAATCGGGGAGGGGGAAGGCGCCGCAGGCGCGCCGACGGGCGGGTTTTTCCCGGCCGGCCTGCTCTGCTTTTCTTTGCTTTTTTCTTCTTTTCTTTCCTCTTCTTTGTGGATATTTCCATGGAGCAACGGGGGTTTTTCCGCGGAAGAACCGGTGTTTTTCCCGGAAGGATGGCTGGGATCGACAGGCTGAACCAGGCCCTGGGCGGTGGAGATCTCGTCCACCAGCCAGTACCGCGCGTCCACCTGAATCTGTCGCCCTGCGGCGGCGGCCTTTCTGGCGCGCTCCTTGATGGCCGCCAGATAACGCCGCTGGATGCCCTGCGAGGTGAGGATGCCGCGTTCGTAAAACAGTGTGCCGTCAAACAGTGACCATTTTACGCACGATCGCACGATCAGGTCCGCCTTCTGCGGCGTGCAGTTGGCGCCCGTGCCCTGCGCAAGCAGCGCCGGCTTCCTCTCGTTCCACTCGTAGTAGTATCCATTTTTGCTGTATATGAGGCATAGCAGCGTCACATACACTTCAAACCCCAGCGAGCCGTGCTCGCCCTTGAGCAGCCGAAGCTCCTCGTCATGGATAAAATCCACATCCAATGGGAAGTAATCCAGCCCCATCTTCTGCGGACGTGCCAAGGGGTTCACCTCCTGTCTTCTCTTGTCCCCTCAAGGATAGCACGGCGGGATGCGCGCAGCGTCCACAAATAAGGCGTGCGCCTGCGCGAAAAACCGGGGCTTTACGCGCGGCGCGGGACGTGGTACACTGGAGAGACAAATGCTGCAAGTGAGGTGCGTCGGGCATGAAAAGGCTGTTGGCGCTGGTGTGCGCGCTGGTAATGGCGTTCGCGGGAGAGCATATGCTGCCGTGGACGCGCGCGGGGGAGATGGAATTGGTGGGTTCGGGGCTGACGGCGCGGCCGCCCGAGGGCTGGCTGGCGCTCACCCGCGACAGCGAAGTGCTGGCCCGCAGCGCCGCGCAGTTCGATCTGACGGAGCAGCAGGCGCGCCAGCTGCTGGAGGACAACGACTTCTATCTGGCGCTCTACGAGCCGCAGGCCGCCGCGGAGATGTACGTCACCGCCTTTCCCTCCGCCTACGCAGAGCGCGTCGGCGCCATCGGCCGGCTGGACGGAGACGGACTGGACGCGGCGAAGGCCGTCATCGCCGAGGGCTACGATGGCTGGGAGACGGACAGCGACGTCGCCGCGCTCACCTGCGGCGATTGGACCTACCTGGCCGTCACCATGCACGTGGGCGACGGCGACGGGCGCACCGACAACCGCCAGCTGTTCACCGTCTGCGACGGCTGGGAGGTGTACATCGACCTGTACGCCCCGGATGGGGCGCTGGAGGAGGGGCTGGTGCGCGACCAGGACGCCTTGGCCGCCTCTCTGCGCGTCGGCACGCCCGCGGTCGGGCTGCGCGCTACGCTTTTGCCCGGCACCGCCGCCTGGGTGGGCGCAGCGCTGCTGGGCGTCATCCTCATCCAGTTCGTCGCGCTCGCGCTGAGCGCATTCCTCGCGCTGCGGCAGCGCAAGGCGGGAGAATAGAAGAGACAGGAGGCGGATTTTTTGTGAAAATACTGCTGGTCAACGACGACGGCTACGGCGCGCCGGGGCTGATGGCGCTGTGCGAGGCGCTGCGCGGGCGGCACGAGGTGAGGATCGTGGCGCCGGACGGACAGCGCAGCGGCGCGGGGCAGAGCGTGACGCTGGGCGCAAGCATCCGGGCGGTGAAGCGGGAGCGCGGCTACGCGATTTCCGGCACGCCGGCGGACTGCGTGAAGATCGGCCTGCGCCATTTGATGCCGGATTGCGACCTGGTGATCTCGGGCATCAACCCGGGGGCGAACCTGGGGGTGGACTGCTACTACTCGGGCACGGCGTCCGCGGCGCGCGAGGCGGCGATGGGGGGCAAGCCCGCGCTGGCGTCCAGCTGCTACTGCAGGGAGTTCAAAGACGCGGAGTGCCTGGCGCGGTTCACCGCGCAGGTGGCGGAGCGGCTGATGGCGCATCCGCTGCCCGGCGGCGTGTTCCTCAACCTCAACATGCCAAACGCCCAGCGGGGGCAGGCCATGCCGCTGCAGGTCGCGCCGATGAGCTGGTTCCGTTATGACGAGGAATTCGAGCGCTGCGACCTGGACGGCGGGCAGATCGAATTCCGGCCCAGATACGGCAAGACCGTGCTCGTGCGCGATGAGGAGCGGGCCTGCGACCTGACCTGTGTGCGCGCGGGCATCGCCACGCTCACGCCCGTCGCCTGGGACTGCACCTGCCGTCCGGCCGCGGGAATTGCACAGGATATTGCAGATGAAATGAAGGATGCAGGAATTGCGCTTGCATAATTTTGTGATTGTGATACAATAGAGTGCGGATTGTCCAGAACGGGGGCGCTCGGCCCCTGTGCAAGAAAGGGTATGTGAGATGGAACAGCGACAGGAACTGCTCGCGCGCATCAACCAGACGGGGCGCAAGCTGTCCAAGGGGCAGAAGCGCATCGCGGAATACATCGTCAACCACTACGACAAGGCGGCCTTTATGACGGCCTCGCGCCTGGGCGACAAGGTGCAGGTGTCCGAGTCCACGGTGGTGCGCTTTGCCATCGCGCTGGGCTACGACGGCTATCCCGCGCTGCAGAAGGCGCTGCAGGAGATGATCCGCAACAGGCTGACCACCGTCCAGCGCGTGGAGATGACGGGCGATATGTCCGAAAGCGCGGTGCTGGGCACGGTGTTCAAGGCCGATATGCAAAACATCCGCCAGACCACCGAGGACATCGACGAGGCCGCGTTTTCAGGGGTTGTGGACGCGCTGTGCGCCGGGCGCCGGGTGTACGTGGTGGGCGTGCGCTCTGCAGCGCCGCTGGCGCAGTTTCTGGGCTATTACATGAGCTTTATCCGGGACGACGTCACCGTCATCACCTCGGGCATCAGCGACGTGCTCGAGCAGGTGGTGCGCGTCGGCCCCGACGATGTGATGATGGGCGTCTCCTTCCCGCGCTACTCCCGCAGAACCATCGAGGCGATGCGCTACGCCAAGGAACGCGGCGCCACCGTCGTCTCCCTTACCGATACGCCCCTGTCCCCCCTTGGCGAGGCCAGCGATCTTTGCCTGACCGCGCGCAGCGACATGGCCTCCTTTGTGGATTCGCTGGTCGCGCCGCTGTCCATGATCAACGCGCTGATTGTCGCCATGTCCCTGCGCAGCCGCGACAGCGTGGCCGCGCACTTTGGCCAGCTGGAGAAGCTGTGGGAGAAGAACCGCGTCTACGTGGGAAAGGACAACGCATGAGCATCGCAGTCATCGGCGGCGGCGCCGCGGGCATGATGGCCGCCATCGCAGCCGCGCAGGCGGGCGGGGAGGTCACGCTCTTTGACGGCAACGAGAAGCTGGGCAAAAAGCTCTACATCACCGGCAAGGGCCGCTGCAACGTCACCAATGCCGCCCGCGGCGACGAGTTTCTCAAAAACGTGGTGCGCAACCCGCGCTTTCTCTATTCCAGCTTTTCCGCCTTTGACAACGAGGCGCTGATGGCGCTGATTGAGAGCGCCGGAACGGAGCTGAAGGTGGAGCGCGGCGGCCGCGTGTTTCCCGCGTCCGACAAGGCGTCCGACATCACCAGGGCGCTGGAGCGCCTGATGAATCAAAACAAGGTGCGCGTGAGCCTCAAGAGCCGCGTGCGCCACATCATTCCGGCCGACGGCGGCTTTGACCTGGACTTTGGGCGCGAGACGCGGCGCTTTGACCGCGTGATCTGCGCCTGCGGAGGCGTGTCCTACCCCTCCACCGGCTCGGACGGCGGAGGGTTTGCGCTGGTGCGCGAGCTGGGTCACGAGGTCACGGCGCTGCGCCCGTCGCTCATCCCCGTGCTCACGCGCGAGCAGTGGTGCCGCGATTTGCAGGGGTTGAGTCTCAAAAACGTGCGGCTCACCGCCCAAAAGGGCAAAAAGACGCTGTATACCGAGCTTGGCGAGATGCTCTTTACGCACTTTGGCATCTCGGGGCCGCTGGTGCTGAGCATGAGCTGCTTCATCGTGGACGAGGACCTTTCCAAGGTGGAGATCTTCATCGACATGAAGCCGGGCCTCACCCGCGAGCAGCTGGAGCGCCGCCTGCTGCGCGACTTTGAGGAAAGGCCCCGCGTGGCTTTGGGCACGGTGCTTTGCGGCCTGCTGCCCCGCGCCATGACGCCCGTCGTAGCGTCCATCGCGCAGGTGCCGGAGGAAACGCCCGTCAGCCAGGTCACGCGAGAGATGCGGCAGCGGCTGGTGGACGCGCTGAAAGGTTTGCCCGTGCACGCGGCCGGCTTTCGACCGGTGAGCGAGGCCATCGTCACGCGCGGCGGCGTCAAGATCAGCCAGGTGGACCCGCGCACCATGCAGTCCAAGGTGCGCCCCGGGCTGTACCTGGCGGGCGAAATGCTGGACGTGGACGCCTTTACCGGCGGCTTCAACCTGCAGGTCGCCTTCACTACGGGCCACTGTGCCGGCCTCAGCGCCGCGCGCAGCGATTTGGATCGATGAAAACAGGAGTGGAATCACCTATGGCGGAGAACCAGGAACTGCGCATTCCGGGCGACAGCCGGAGCGTGGCGCGGGCGGCGGTGCGCATGGCGCTGTCGCTCTCGCGGGAGGAGGAGCGCCAGCTCAAGGCGGAACTCTCGCCGGACGTGCGCTGCGCCGCGGTGGACTGCGGCGGCGAATTCATCAGCTCGGTCACGCGCATCGTGGAGCGCGCGGTGGCCGGCGCGACGCACGAGGCGCTGATGCAGATCGTCAGCAAGGCCACGGGCCTGAACATCGGCGGCAAGATCGGCATCGCAAGGGCGGGCGACCACATCGTGGTGGCGGTGTTCTTCGGCATCGGCCTGCTGCACTTAAACGAGGTCGCCATCGCGCTGGGGCACCGCGTGGTGTAAAAATATGCTGGATACCAGTACATTGAAGGAGAACGAGAGAACCATGCTGCAGATTGCAATCGACGGACCCAGCGGCGCGGGCAAGAGCACCGTCGCAAGGGCGCTGGCGGCCCAGCTGGGCTGCATTTATCTGGATACGGGCGCGATGTATCGCACGGTGGGACTGATGGCGCGCAGAGCCGGACTGGACACCCACGACGACGCCGCGCTGGCGGCCATGCTCCGGGACGCCGACATTCAGGTGCGGCTGACCGAGGAGGGGCAGCGCATGCTGCTGGACGGCGAGGACGTCGAAGGGCTGATCCGCACGCCCGAGGTGTCCATGGCGGCGTCGGACGTCGCCGTCTGCCCGTCGGTGCGCCGCCTGCTCGTGGCCAAACAGCAGGAGATCGCCGCGAGCAACGACGTGGTGATGGACGGCCGCGACATCGGCACCCATGTGCTGCCGGACGCGCAGTACAAGTTCTTCCTCACCGCCTCGCCCGAGGTGCGCGCCATGCGCCGCTTCGACGAGCTGCGCGACAAGGGCCAGGCCGTCGCCTACGACGACGTGCTCGAGGACGTCAAGCGCCGCGATGAGCAGGACACCACGCGCAAGGAGTCGCCGCTGACCAGGGCCGCCGACGCCACCGAGGTGTCCACCGACGACCTCAACGCCGACGAGGTGGTGCAGGTCATCATGGCGCTGATGGGCAGATTTTGACGCAAGCTATTGAGGAGGGGGAGGAGACATGTATCGACTCGCGCAGGCCATCGCCTGGCTGCTGACCACCGTTTTTTACCGGCTCAAGCGCTACGGGGGCGAAAATATACCCAAGCAGGGTCCGGCGATCCTGGTGTGCAACCACATCCACATGATGGACATCGCCTGTATCGTCCGCCAGACCCCGCGCTCCATGCGCATCATGGCCAAAAAAGAGCTGTTCCGCAACCCTGTGATCGGCTGGTTCTGCCAGAAATTCGGCGCCTTCCCCATCTCGCGCGGCGAGGCTGACGTAAGCGGCATCCGCACCGCGATGCAGGCGCTGCACGAGGGCGATCTGCTGTGCATCTTCCCCGAGGGCACGCGCAACCGCAAGCGCGAGCAGCCGCTGCTGCCCCTGCAGGAGGGCGTGGCCATGCTGGCGCTGCGCTGCAAGGCGGACATCATCCCCTCCTGGGTGGAGGGCGGCTTTGCGCCGTGGAAGCGCTGCCGCATCTACACGGGCGAAAAGATGGATCTGAGCGCCTACGCAGCCGTGCGCAAGCCCAGCCAGGAGCAGATGCAGCAGCTCACCGCCGAAATCGGCCAGGCGCTGCTGGCCTGCCGCGACGAGCTGGCGCGCCGCTGAAGCCTGCTCCTCCAATTTGTTACGATTTGATTAATTCATGAAAAACTTCAGAAAAAAGAAGGATTTGCAGACCGTATATAGAATTGTATCAGGAGTATTGACCGATTGGATGGGAGGATGCGCGTGAAGATCGAGATCGCGCCGCATGCGGGCTTCTGCTTCGGCGTCAAGCGCTCTGTGGACGCGGTGGACGCGCTGCTCAGAGAAGGCCGGAGCATCACCACGCTGGGTCCTGTCATCCACAACCCCACCGTCATTGCCTCCATGGTCGCCCGAGGCGTCACCGTGGCCAATGAGATGGAGGAGGTTGCCGGAGACACCGTCGTCATCCGCGCGCACGGCGCGCCGGAGAGCGTGCACCAGTTTTTCCGCGACAGAGGCGTTCGCATCGTCGATACCACCTGTCCCTTTGTCGCCCGCATCCACAAAAAGGTGCGTCAGGCGTCGGAGCAGGGGCTGCCGGTGGTGATCGTGGGCGAGGAGGGGCACGCTGAGGTGACGGGGATCCGCGGCTGGGTGCGCGGCGCTCCCTCGTTTGTGGTGTATTCGCCAGGCGAGGTGGAGGCCCTGCCGCCCATGCAGGCCGCCTGCGTCGTGGCGCAGACCACGACCCCTCAGGAGCACTACGACGCGCTGTGCGCTCTTGTGCGCAGCCGCATCCCGCAGTGCGAAGTGTTCGGCAGCATCTGTCAGGCCACCAACGTGCGCCAGAGCGAGGCCAAGGAGCTGGCCTCCCGCGTGGACGCAATGCTCGTGTTGGGCGGCCGCAACAGTTCCAATACGCGCAAGCTGTTTAGGCTATGCGCCGGCCTGTGCAAGCGCACCTATTTTATCGAGGAGGCCGCACAGGTCGCATCCATTCCCCTGCGGGCGCAGGATCACATCGGAATCACAGCCGGCGCTTCCACGCCGGATGAGATCATCAAGGAGGTTGTAACCAGAATGAGCGAACTTGACAAGACCATCCCCACCCCGACCGACGCCCCTGTTGACGATTTTGCCGCGGCTTTCGAGAGCACTCTCGTCTCCATCCGTCCCGGCCAGACCGTTACCGGCACCATCGTGCAGATCACGGACAATGAAGTATGCGTCAACATCGGCTACAAGTCGGACGGACTCGTCCCCGTTGCCGAACTGATCCATCAGGAAAACCACCGCGAGGCCTACAAAGAAGGCGATGAGATCGAGGTTGAGGTCGTCAAGGTCAACGACGGCGAGGGCAACGTGCTCCTGTCCGAGAAGAACATCATCAGCCGCAAGAACTGGGACGCGCTGGTTGTCAAGTATGAGAACAACGAGTACGTCGAGGGCACCGGCAAGGACGTCGTAAAGGGCGGCCTGATCGTGGACGTCGAGGGCGTGCGCACCTTCGTGCCCGCTTCCCAGCTGTCCGAGCGCTATGTCGAGAAGATCGACCAGTTCGTCGGCAAGCCCCTCAAGCTCAAGATCATTGAGGTCGATAAGCAGAAGCGCCGCCTGGTCGCCTCCCGCAAGGCCGTGCTGGCGGAGGAATCCGCCGCCATCAAGGCCGCTGTGTGGGAGAAGCTGGAGGTGGGCACCACCATTCACGGCATCGTGCGCCGCCTGACCGATTTCGGCGCGTTCGTCGATATCGGCGGCGTGGACGGCCTGATCCACATCACCGACCTGTCCTGGGGCCGCGTCAAGCACCCCTCCGAGGTCGTCAAGCCCGGCGACGAGGTGGACGTCCTCGTGCTGGCGCTGGATCGCGAGCGCGAGCGCATTTCTCTGGGCCTGAAGCAGACCAAGCCCAAGCCCTGGGAGACCGCGCAGGTGAACTACCCCGTAGGCTCCATCTGCGAGGGCAAGGTCGTGCGCATCGTGACCTTCGGCGCGTTTGTGGAGCTGGAGCCCGGCCTGGACGGCCTGGTTCACATCTCTCAGATCGCCGCCACCCGCATCAACAAGGTCGAGGACGTGCTGACCGTGGGCGACATGGTTCGCGTGCGCATCCTGGACGTCAACCCCGAGGCCAAGCGCATCTCCCTGTCCATCCGCGACGCCGTGGATGCCAGCGAGAATGCCGACCTGCCCGAGGGCGCCGACCTGGGCCTGGGAGACCTGCCCGAGGAGCTGTAAGGAACAATAAAAAGTCCGGACGATTGCGTCCGGACTCAGACTGTCAAAAAACGAGAAAG
>DKYK01000054.1 GCA_002492415.1 Christensenella sp. UBA7102 | reverse complement strand
AGGTGGAGAACTTGTAGCCCTTGGAATAGTCAAACTTCTCCACGGCCTTGATCAGGCCAAGGTTACCCTCCTGAATCAGGTCGAGGAACTGCATACCGCGGCCGACATAGCGCTTGGCGATGGACACCACCAGGCGCAGATTGCTCTCGGAGAGCTTCTTGCGCGCTTCCTCGTCGCCGTCCGCCATGCGTTTGGCGATCTCCAACTCCTCTTCGGCCGTCAGCAGCGGCACCTTGCCGATCTCCTTGAGGTACATGCGCACCGGATCGTCCGTCGCAATGCCCTCGGGGACGGACAGGTCCTCCGCCTCCGCGGTGAACTCCTCCGCCTCGCTGTCGATCAGCATTTCCTCCGGCGGCTCGTTGTTCTCCTCGGAGATGATCTCAATGCCCATCTCCTCGAAGCGATCGAGCACCTTTTCATAGTTCTCGGGCGTGATCTGAAGATCCGCCAACGCTTCATTGATTTCTTTCTGTGTAAGCAGGCCGTTCTTCTTGCCTTTTTCAATGAGAGCGCTGACGCGCGCCTGCTTGTTGTCTATGTTGGACAATCCGGTCACTCCTTTCGGTCGCATGCGCTCCGATTCAAAACCTCGGAGGCGAAATAAAGGAATCTATGTGAAAAGCTGAAATCCATCGGCATTGCTTTCACACTATGCGCTGCCTCTGCGCAGCCGTTCGCGCTGATCGTAGAGCGCGCTCAGCTGCCCGGCCAGCTCCACCTGCTGCTGCGGGGAGAGCGAGCGGTCCTCCAGCTGCTTTTCGCACTGCTCAATCTGCAGTTCCACGCGGCGCATGTGCAGCGCGTCGATGCAGTCGGTGATCATGCGCGTCCTGCGGTCGCGATCCTCGATCTGCCCGATGAGCAATATGCTGGAGATCTCGCCGCGCAGTGATTCGTCCTCGATCTGCTCCAGCGCGGACTGTATGCTGCGCAGGTCGCCGCCCTGCTCGAGCAGTATCCTGGCCATGAAGCTGCACGCAGGGTCGGTAAAATCGCTCAGACGCAGCAGGTCGCGGGGCACCTTTTCGCCCACCGCGAGCATGGCGATCAGTTCCTTTTGTGCGCGAATAACCCCGTCATCTTCCCTATTTTTCCCGGAAGAGAGCGGCGTATGCACCTTCTGTGGTTCCGCCTTCGCGGCGCGCCGCTTGCCCACCTGCTCCAACAGCGTCTCCTCGGAAAAGCCCGTCTCAATCGCCAGGCGTTTGACGAATCGCTCCACCTCCACCGGGTTTTCCAGCCTGCGCAGCACCTGCGCGGCCTCCACGGCATACTTGGCGCGCTCCTCGCCGTCGGACAGATCGTGCGCACTGGCCAGCGTATCCAGTCGATAGGTGGTGGGATCGATGCTGCCCAGCTCGCCCAGCGCCTGTCCGCCCTTGGCGCGCACGTACTCGTCGGGGTCCATCTTATCGGGCACCACGGTCACGCGGGCGGGCACATTCTCCATCTCAAACAGATCCAGTCCGCGCGAGATGGCGCGCTGCCCGGCGCCGTCCCCGTCATAGGTGATGACGACCTGGGGCGCGTATCGCTTCATCAGGCGGATCTGCTCGTTGGTCAGTGCCGTGCCCAGCGTCGCCACGCACCCGTCCACGCCGTGCTGGTAGAGCGACACCACGTCCATGTAGCCCTCCACCAGGCGGATGAAGGGACGCTTGCCGCCCTTGAGGAAGTTCAGGCCATAGACGTTTCGGCGTTTGTTGAACACCGGCGTGTCCGAAGAGTTGAGGTATTTGGGCTGCCCGTCGCCCATCACGCGGCCGCCGAAGGCGATCACGCGCCCGCGGGGGTCGAATATGGGGAACATCACCCGATCGCGGAATGTATCAAAGGTCTTGCCGCCGCGCTCGAGGACCAGATTGGCGTCAGTCAGTTCCTGATTGGTAAAGCCCAGGTCGCTCAAATGCTTCTGCAGACTCTGCCAGCCCTTGGCCGTGCTGCCCAAGCCGAAGCGGCGGATCACATTGTCCTGAATGCCGCGGCCGTGCAGGTAGTCCAGCGCCTGCGCGCCCTCGCTGGTGTACAGCGTGCGATTATAGAACTTGGCCGCCTCCACCAGCGCCGCGTAGAGCCTGTCCCGATCCTTTTGGGGACCTGCCTCCTCGCGCGTGGTTTCGGGTATGGGCATGTGCGCGCGCTCGGCCAGGAGCTTAACCGCCTCGGGAAACTCCATGCGCTCCATGGCCATGACAAAGGTGATGACGTTCCCGCCCGCGTGGCAGCCGAAGCAGTAGTACATCTGTTTTTCCTGATCCACGGAAAAGGAGGGCGTCTTCTCGCCATGGAACGGGCACAGTCCCCAGTGCTTGGAGCCCTTTTTCTGAAGCGTCACATACTCGGACACGACGGAAACAATGTCGGAACGATCGCGCACTTCGTCGATCCATTCGTTGGGAAACCTGCCTGCCATCTCACTCCTCCGCGCGCACCCGGGCGCGATCGTCCTGTTTCAAATTGACCGCTAGTACTATTCGTCAAAAAAGGCACAAATCCTTCTCGCTTTTCACTTTTCGCCGTGTAAAAATCACGTTTCGGACGAAAAAACGCGGGAATATGCGATTTTTCGCCCATTTTATCCCAAAAGAACCTCATGCTTGGGGATGAAGATTTCGGCAAATTTGTGCACCGCGTAGTTGTCTGTCATGCCCGCCAGGTAGTCGCACACCGCCTGCTCTACACCGCTGTGCGCATGGAGCAGGTATTCCTCCGGCATCTGCTCGGGATTTTTCAGATAGTAATCGAACAGGCCCTCCAGCATCCGCTCGGCCTTGCGCTCCTCGCGCTGTACCACATCGCGCAGATAGACATGCTGGAACATGAATGCGCGCAGCTCCATTGTCGCCGCATAGATCTCGGGCGTCATGCGCACGTGCGGCTGTCCCTCGCTGGCCGCCACCACGTCGCCGATCATGGCGTCTATGCGATCGCCGTGCGTGCGCCCCAGCCGGTCCAGAAGCGCCGGAGGAATCTCCTCCAGATGCAGCACGCCCGCGCGCACCGCGTCGTCTATATCGTGATTGATGTAGGCAATTCGGTCGGACAGCGACACCACCTCGCCCTCCAGCGTCGCGGGATGCCCGTGCGAGGGGTGCTGGGCGATGCCGTCGCGCACCGCCTGGGTCAGGTTCAGCCCCGCGCCGTCGTTTTCCAGCACCTCCACCACCCGCACAGACTGCTGCTCGTGAGTAAAACCGCCGGGCGACAGCCGATTGAGGATGCGCTCGCCCATGTGGCCAAACGGCGTGTGGCCCAGGTCGTGCCCCAGCGCGATGGCTTCGGTCAGGTCCTCGTTGAGCGACAGCGCCCGCGCAATGGTGCGCCCGATCTGCGATACCTCCATCGTGTGAGTCAGGCGCGTGCGGAAATGGTCGTCCTCCGGCGTGATGAAGCATTGCGTCTTGTGCTTCATGCGCCGGAAGGCCTTGCAGTGGATGATGCGGTCGCGATCGCGCTGAAAATCCGTCCGCAGGGGGCACGGCTCCATCGGCCGCGCGCGCTCCGTCATCCGCTCATCGTCGCATGCATAGCGTGAAAAAATCGCCCTGTGCTGCAGTACGGTTCTCTCCCTGACCAACATCCCATTCGCCTCCCCGGTACTTTTTCAATGTAGAATAATTTCTACATTTCCCCGCTTTCTTCCTTCCTCATGCACACAAAAAGGAGGCAGCGGACGATGCGCATCGTCCGCTGCCTCCTGCGGCATTCGGGTTGGGGACACTGCCTGCGTCACAGCAAGGATTTGCGCAGCTGTGCGCCGTCCAGCGGGGAAAGATAGGCCGGCGGAATGTCCAGCACGGTGCGCGCGCCGGTCTGGTTCTCCCGGGCGAGCTTGAAGGCTGCGCGGGCATAGGCCACCAGCACCGAGGCGGTGAATTCGGGGTTGGAATCCAGCTTGAGCGAGTACTCGATGCGCTGGGTGTGGCATCCGCCCTGGCCGGTGACGCCCGTGCGGATCACAAAGCCGCCATGGGGCAGGCCGCTGTGATCGCGCTGCAGCTCCTCCTTGGAGATGAAGTGCACGGTGGTATCATAATCGGCAAAATAGTTGGGCATCGTGACGATCTCCCGCTCCACCTTTGCGGCGTCCGCGCCCTCCTTGAGCGCCACATAGCACACGCGCGTGTGCTTCTGGCGCGTGGTCAGCTCGGGATTGCTGCCGCTGCGTGCCGCTTCGACCGCAGAATCCACCGGAACGGTGTACTGGCGGGCATCCAGCACGCCTTCGATGCGGCGGATCGCGTCGCTGTGACCCTGCGATACGCCGCTGCCCCAGAAGGTGTAATCGCGTCCCTGTGGCAGCACGCAGCCCGCATACAGCCGGTTGAGCGAAAACAGGCCGGGATCCCAGCCCACCGAGATGACAGAGAGATGACCGCCCTCCCGCGCCGCTTCGTCTATGGAGGCGAAGTACTCGGGGATCTTGGCATGCGTGTCGAAAGAGTCGATGGTGTTAAACAGGCGGGCAAACGCGGGGCCCTGCGCGGGCAGGTCGGTGGCGCTGCCGCCGCACAGAATCATGACGTCGATGGCGTCCTGCATGGCCGCGGCGTCGTCTATGGCAAACGCTTTTGCGCCCGGCGTGAGCAGCCGGAGCGAAGCGGGGTCCCTGCGGGTAAACACGCCCACCAGCTGCATATCCTCATTCTGCGCGAGGGCGAGTTCCACGCCTTTGCCCAGATTGCCGTACCCCGCGATGCCAATGCGAATCTTTTTCATGCTTGTTTCTCCTTCCCTGACCTGGGTAAACAACGGGTTTTGATTGATTATAGCACAGCGCAGAGCCTGCGAAAAGTCTTGAATTGCGGATTTGTCAATGTTATAATTTATCCGCTCAACCCTAATCAACCTACCCAAAAAGGAGCGGTGCAGCCATGCGCATCTACATCACGGGTTCTGTGGGCAGCGGAAAATCCACGCTGGCGCGGCAGGCGTCGGCGCGCACCGGCTGGCCCTTTTATTCCCTGGACGAGATGGTCTATCAAGAGGATCCGACCGACTCGTGGGGCAACCGGAAGCGTCCGGAGGCGGAGATCGCATGTCGTTTTTCCGAGGCGCTGGCACAGAAAAACTACATCATGGAGGACGCGGGACGCGCGCAGTTCGAGGAGGGCATGGCGCGCGCGGATCAGATCATACTGCTGGATCTGCCGGTGGCTCTGCGGAAATACCGCATCCTTTCGCGCTGGATCAAGCAGCGCCTGGGGCTGGAGCGGTGCATCTACAGGCCGCATCTGAAGATGCTGCGGGCGATGCTGCGCTGGCTGCGCGAGTACGACACAGGCCGCAACGGGACGCGGGCACGGGCGATGCGCTATCCGGAAAAGGTGCGGGTACTGCGCAGCAGGAAGGCTGTCCAAGAATGGATTTCTTCGCTGGAGACGGCAAAAAAACTGTGAACCCGAACCACCCGTCAAACGGGTGGTTTGCCAAAGGCTAAAACCCTAATGATACCGGACAGCGTCTCAGGGCGCTGGCTTTCACTTTGTTCAAACCCATTGCCGTTGTCACTTTTGCTGCCTCTCAAGGGGCGTTCATACTGCTTGCCCCCCTTAAAAGGGTCCTCGTATTCCCGCACGCTCAGCTTATCCATCGCTCTATCGTGCTTTTCCTGCTCTTGTATGTATTTGGCTATCGTTGCTTCATTCAACCCTACCGCATGCTTGTCGAACATCATCAGCGCACTTTACCCCTTCAGATAATCCATGAAATTTGACACACTCATTTTCGGTGGGATACTTACCAGCAGCTGTACATGATCTGGCATTTTTGTTTCGCTCATCTGCCCAAAGGCACTAATGCGAAAAAAGCCCGCCACAAGGTGAGCTTTTTCGCATTATACTTATCCCTTGATTCCCGATAGTGTGAAACCCGACATGATATAGCGCTGGAAGAACAGGAACAGAATGGCGGGTGGAATGATGGTAAAGATCAGGGCAACCACCTGAATATCCTCGGAATAGCCTGTGGATCCGGCCATATAGAAGATCTTAACCATGACGGTGTAGAGCTCCGTGCGCGAACCAAGCACGAGATAAGGCCAGAAAAAATCAGACCAGCTCGCATTGATGGTAAAAATGGTGATGACCATGAGCACCGGCTTGGATAGCGGCATCATGATGCGAAAGAAAATGGACAGGTTATTGCAGCCGTCCAGTCGTGCCGCTTCAATCAGCGACTGAGGAATGCTGTCAAAAAAGGATTTGAATACCAGAACATAAAACGCATTCGCTCCTGCCAGCAACCACATGGGCAAGTAGGTCTCGGTGATATTGATTCCCAGAATGGGTAGCGAGAGAAAGTTCTTAAACAGCGGAACCTGGCTCACGGACTGCGGCAGCATCAGCGTCCAGAGCACCAGAGAAAGTACGATCTTGGAGCCCCGTGGTTTGAGACGCGAGAGCACATAGCCCAGCATACCGTTGCACACCAGGGAAACGACCAGAGATCCACACAGCACACTCAGTGTATTTAAGTAGGCCTTTCCAAAGTTGAGCATATTCCAGGTATCCCACAGCTTTTCCGGATGCCAGGACCGGGGAATGATGGTGGCAGGTACAGAGAAAAACTCGCGGCTGTCCTTGAGCGCAGACGTCATGACCCACAGCGGCGGAATGAAACAGACCAGCACTGCCAGGATCATGCAAAACCAAATGAAGCCATACAGAATCTTGATCCAGGGATTCCGCATGTCATACTTGCTGATAATTCCCATGGATTGCGCGTCTTTTTTTCTGTCGAATTTGCTTTGAATCATTTCAGACATGGCGCGTCCCCTCCTTTGCTCAGGAATCGTTCTTCTTTTGCAGGTGGAAGTACAACACGGTCAGCCCGATCAGGAACAGGAAAGTGATCGTGCCCACCGCAGCGGCCCTGCCTGCCTGATAAAAGCGGAAGCCATAAAAATAGCTGGTCAACATAAGAGAAATGGAGGCGTTGTTCGGCCCGCCGTCGGTCATGGTCAACGGCTCGTACATGACTTGGAACACGCTGATGATCTGCATGACGAGCATGAGGGAGAACATGCCGGAGATGGAGGGCAGGGTGATATTCCAGAACTTGCGGAACACACCCGCGCCGTCAATCATGGCGGCTTCATACAGCTCCTGATTGACGCCCTGCAAACTGGCCAGGTACAATATGGCGGTGGAGCCAAAGCCCTTCCACGTCATCATGATGACAATGCAGGGAATGACCAGATTCTGACTTTGTAGCCAGGGCACGGCATTCGCGCCAAAGAGCGCCAGAACGGAGTTGAGAAGACCGGAGGTGGGGTGATAGATCAGCTCCCACATGATGGCAGCCGCAACGCCCGGCACGATGGAGGGAAAATAAACAGTAAACCGAAAGAAACCTTTGAGCCGCTTGACCTCGTTGAGCATCACCGCAGTCAAAATGGGGAGCGGGAAGCCCAATACCAGAGACCAGAGCGTATACTTGAAGGTATTGGCAACCGCGCTCTGAAAAGACGATTCACTTATGACATCCAGAAAGTTTTTCAGGCCGACGAATCGAACCGGGTCAAACCCCTTGGTTTCATAAAGCGACAGGATCAAGCCGTTGACCAGCGGCTGCCAAACGAAAAATGTAAAGATGATGAGGCTGGGCAGCATGAGCACCCACGCGCCGATATCCTGACGGATCGCGTGTGCGACGCGCTTGCCGAGCGGTCTTTTTTTGCGCGTGACAACTTGCATTTTCCTTCCCTCTTTCTGTCCAGTTTTTCAACTTCTCCCACTTTTATGACCCTATGGAAGGATAGATGGGGAGGGCGGACCGACCGCCCTCCCCTTAGTACTATTGGACCTCAGAGCCGGCGTTTGCCTTATCCAGGTAATCACGCTGAAAATCGTCCACTGCCTTGTCCAGTAATGCCTGAGGATCGGCGTTCTTGTCGGTTAGCACAGCCTGTACGCAGGAATCGAGGATCTTGTACAGTTCCTGGCAATACACGGGGTGCTCGGCATGCAACTCATATTCACCATTTTCACATACTGTGGTGTAAGGATCGAACATCTTCAGATCCACGTTCACGTATTCGGCAATAGCTTCCTTGCGCTTGGAGAGGTACTCGGGATCGGTCCAAGTGGGAATACCCAACACGCCCACGAGCTTGCCGTTCTCGTTGTCAACTTTGGCGCTATCCTTGAGGGACTGAAGGGTTTCCTCAGTGAGATTGGGCGTGATACCCTCGTTCTCCAGCCACTTAAAGCACGCATCCGCCTGCTCGTAGGTCGCGTTGGGCGCGATGCACTCAAAGGTGCCGCCCAGCAGTCCAACAGAGCGTCCCTTGTCGTTTGCGCCGGGGACAATGGGACCCATTGCATAATGTGTCACGTCGCCGTTGTAGGAGGTGACGGACCCGTTGAGCTGATCATGCGGCGACTGAGAGATGGCCATCTGGTCAATGGCAAAAAGCTTGTGCATCTCCGTCATATCACACAGTATGTTATCCTGCACCACGTCGTAGGTCCAACGCATGTCCTTGAGCCATTGCAGCGCCATGACCACCTCGGGGGAGTTGAAGATCGCCGTGTAGGTGCCGTCTTCGTTGTACTGCTCAAACTCACCGCCGAACGACCATGCGAGCTGCGAGAAGTACCAGCCGCCCTGGTTGTTCTGGGTGGGGAAGAAATAAGTCTTGCTACCAGTGGCTTCTTTGATCTTGACCGCCATCTGAGCCAGCTCGTCGCTGTTCTTGGGCAGGGTGGGATAGCCATCCGCATCCACTAAACCAGCCTGCTTGAACAGTTCATTGCTGTACCACATTCCCATCGCGTATCCGCTGACCGGAAGGCCATAAATACGGCCGTCACGAGAGATCATTTCGAGGTAGGCGGGGTTGACTTTGCTGTCGTAACCCCAATCTTTCATCAGATCCGTAATATCCATGGAAAAGCCTTGAGAAATGATCTTGTTGGCCTCAGTAAAGTAGGTATTGTACAAGGTGGGGAGCTGTCCAGCCGCTGCCTTGGGCAGGAAGGTATTGACATCATAGGGGAAGTCCACGACTTCAACCTTGATATTCGGATACTTTACAGCCATGTCGTTCAGTCGTTTTTCCAAGATTTCTTTGCCGGCAACATCCGTCTCCTTGGGTTTGCCGCGAACGGAAATTTCGATGATCTCACCCTGTGCATCAGGCACAGCGTTGGAATCAGCAGGCTGATCGCCGTTGGCCTGCGCGGATTGTGCGGGCTCTTTCGCGGGCGCGGCAGGCGCGGTGCAAGCGGCAAGCGCAAACACCATCACCAGTGCAAGAGCGAGAGATAGGGCCTTCTTCATAAGACTTCCTCCTTTACTCTTTTTTATATGCCATTTACAGCATATAAAATCTAAATTATAGAGTTGTATCCCGCAATATATTTCTGCGGGAAAGCTGGGGTTGGAGTACAAAGATAGTATACTATTTTTAGTTGAGTTATGCAACATATTTTTTACAAATATTAACCAATAATTTATGAAGGGTATGAACCGCGACATGCGGTGTTAGGCGTCAACCGTGGCGTTCGGTGTTTTGATTAAAATTCCAGGCAAAATACGGTATACTGATGTCAAACTAACAACACCCAAACCGCCCGTCAAACAGACCATGCGTCTGATACGGAGTAATTAACACAGTAACATAAATTGAATAACGAATATTCCTTGCTTCGCTTATTTACCTAAAAGCACTAAAAACAACGCCGGATTTCTTCTTTATTATGAGGAAATCCGGCTTTGTTTTTGATGTCTTGGATTTATTGAGTTATGATTGTGTTAATATACTTTATTAACACAGCCTACATCTCATGCACGTAGTACACCGTGTCCACGCCTGGGCCGCGGTCGTCGACCAAGCGGGCCTTTTCGGCATAGCCCAGCTTTTCCATCAGGTGCATCTGCGCCGCGTTGGTAGACCAGGTGCGCAGCACAGTGATCTGACCGCCATGCTCCATCGCCCACTGCTGCGCCGCGCGGTAGATCTTGGGCGAAAGCCCTTGTCCGCGGTAGGCGTGCAGCACACAGAGCGTGGACAGATAGCACACCGCGCCGTACTGCTCCAAATGCGGCGTCATCTCATTCGGTCGGAAGGACATGAATGCGATGACCACGCCGTCGCGCTTCCACAGCAGCACATGCTGCTGCATCACGGTGTCAAAATAGTCGCGAACGCCCTCATGCGTCGCGCCCTTGTGCGTCCAGTCGGTCTGCTTCGTGCCCGCGCGGTAGGAGAGCGGCGGCACAAAGTCCCGGTCGCATTCCACAAGTATGTCGTATACCGCCTGCCGCTCCGCCTCGTCCGTGACACGAGCGCGCACAATCGCTTCTTCCGTCATATACTTTTCAACCTCCTTTTCAGCAAATTCTCTGCCGCGCGGCAGCCGTCCATCAGCGTGTCCACATCGATCCACTCGCCCAGCGTATGCGCGCCGCCGCCACGCACCAGCCCGCAGCAGACCGCGGGGATGCCCAGGCTCAACGGCACATTGCAGTCCGTGGACGCCGCAGCCCGTTTTGCCCGCACGCCCGTCTCCTCAAAAATAGCCTCTTCGCAGTCCGCGGCGAGCGACTGCATGCGCGCTGCGTCCACCTCGCCTCGGCAGGGGCGCTCGCCCACCACCTCGCAGCGCAGCGTCACGCCCTCCCTGCGGCGCCTGTCCAGCACCGCCTGCAGATGCGCGTCGGCCGCAGCCAGCGCGCCGCCGTCCCGCGAGCGGAACTCCCACAGGCACTGCGCATCCCGCGCGATGACATTGACCGACGAGCCCCCGCGCATCGTTCCCACATTATACGTCGTGTCCGTGCCGGGTTCCGGGCGGTACTCGTACAGCTCCGTAAGGATCCCGCAGAGCGCCGCAATGGCGTTGGGCCTGCCAAAGTCGTGGAAGGAATGCCCGCCCTCGCAGGACGCCGAGATGCGGTATCGCTTCGACCCGATGCAGTCGGTATACACCTCGTCGCGGTACAGGTCAAAGCTGATGACCTCTCCCACGCGCCCCGCCCAGTCGCGCATCAGCTGCCGGCAGCCCTTGAGATTGCCAAGCCCCTCTTCGCCTGTGTTGAGCGCAAAGAGCACGCCGCGCTCGGGTCGCGCCCCTTTCTCCAGCATGGCTTTGATCAGCAGCAGCACCGCCACGACATTCACCGTGTCGTCGCCGATGCCAGTGCAGCGCCAGATGCCGCCGTCCTTGCGCAGCGTCAGATCCGTGCCGCTGTCAAACACGGTATCCAGGTGTGCCATGACCAGCACATTGTTCCGCTCCCGCGCCCAATCGGCGCACACCACGGAGCCCGCGCCGTCTATGGACACTTGCCGCGCTCCGTACTGGCGCAGCGTCTGCGCGCACCACCGCGCGCGCACTTCCTCCGCGTGAGACGGTGAAGGGATTGCGCACAGCGCCTCCAGGCAGCGCAGCGCCTCCTGCGCATTTTGCTCAAAAAAGTCCTTCATTTCAACACGATCCTCCCCGCCCTGACCTGCCACTGCGTGCCATAGAGCGCGCTGGCCATGTTGAGATACTCGGCGATCTCCTGCGCTTCCTCCTCAGCTGCAACCGTTGGAATGCCGCGCAGCCACTGGGGCGCGTCAAAGCCAAGGGATACGGGCATCAGCTCCAGCTGCGCGCACTTTCCCTCCCGCAGTGTGAATCGGGGCAGCGCGGTTTGGTAGACGGCCTTTCTGCCGGTGAGCGAGCTGACGGCACGCTGCGCTCGCGCGGCGATGCCCGCTGCGGCGCTGCTATGCGCATTCAGGCCGTATTTTTCCATGTAATCCGCGGGCAGCAGCCGCACAAACGCATTTTCAAACACAAAATTGCCCAGGCAGTAGAAAATGGGCCGATCCTTATACAGTTCAATGCCCTTGAGCTGATGCGTGCCGCTGCCCACCACGGCATCCGCGCCCGCATCGATGCACCGGCGCGCAAAATCCTCCAAAAAGTAATCGGCCTCGTGCTCCTGGTCCAGCTTGATCTCGTGGGAATGCACCATCACGATCACCGCCTGGCAGGTGCAGCGCGCCTCCTCGATGGAGGCCAGTGTGCGCTGCACGTCGCGCTCGTCCGCGTAGGAGTAGCGGCCCTCGTCCGCTTCGCGCTCCACCACCTCAAATACGCTCGCGCCCAGCTCCATCGTTCCCTCGCGCAGCGGCTCCACAAAGCCCTGGCGGCGATGCTCCTCGCGCAGCGCGTTGATGCCCGTATGCTGTGCGACGGTGCGCAGCAGCTGCGCATGCTCGCGTGTGACGCGGTATACGGTCCGAACGCGCAGCGGATTGAGCCCCGGGCGCCCTGGCTGGCGCTCGGTCTGCGTGCCCGCGCGCGCCGCGTCCTCAAAGGTGGAACAGATGTCGATGACGCCCACGCGCCCGCCCGCCGTCTCCACCGTGACGGGCCGCGAGGCCTCGTAGAGGTTGCGCCCGGCGCCGCAGGCGTGGAATCCTTCCTCCTCCAGATTGCGCAGCGTGTCGGACAGGCCGTCATAGGCATAGTCCATCGTGTGGTTGTTGGCAAAGCCCAGCACATTGAAGCCGTAGCGCGCCACGTCCTTGAGGCACGCGCGGTCTGCCGTGAGCCAGGTGCCGCCAGAATACGCCGACGCAAAGCGCGTGCCGTCGGTGACGGTGGTTTCCAAATTGGCCAGGCGCACCTGCGCGCCGCCCAGATATCGGGCAATCTCCGCTTGACCCGCGCCGCCCTGCGGCAAAGGCTTGACGATGAGGATATCTCCCGCTGCCGCCACTGTAATGGCGTTTTGCATACTCATTCTCCTTCCAGGGCAGGGGTCAACTTCCCCTGCGCGCTGTCCGTTTTTCTCATGCAATGCGTCCGGACTCCGGCGCAGACTGCATTTTCGTGTTAATTCCCCCTGCGGGTGGAAAAATCCTGCCTGTCGGCGCTGCCTTTTCCCAGTTAGCCGCCTTGGGGGAGGCTTTCTTTTTTCATCGCATTTTGCTAAAATAAGGGACAAGCATACAGCAAGGGGGTCTTGATATGAAACGACAACTGGCGCGCATCCTCGGCCGGGCGGGTGAAATGATGCTGGGACGCGGCGATTTTTCCGTAGAACAGAAGGCGGGTCACGCCAATTACGTCACCACTGTGGACAAGGCGGTGGAGGAATACCTGCAGGAGGAGCTGCTGCGCCTGCTGCCCGGCTCGGTACTGATCGGCGAGGAGCAGAAAAACGAGCCTCTGACGGACGCGCCCACCTGGGTGGTGGATCCCATCGACGGCACAACGAACTTCATTCACAACTACCGCGCAAGCGCCGTGTCCGTGGCGCTGGTGGAGGGCGGTCGGCCCGTGGTGGGCGCGGTGTACCAGCCCTATGCGCGGGAGCTGTACTGGGCGCAGCTGGGCAAAGGCGCGGACTGCAACGGCGAGCCGCTGCACGTGACGGCCAACCCGCTGCCCCGCGCGCTGGTGGGCTTTGGCACCGCGCCCTACAACGAAGAGTTGGCTCAGCGCAGCATGGAGCTGGCGCTGCACTTCCTGCGCGCCGCCGCCGACGTGCGCCGCTGCGGCTCCGCCGCGCTGGACCTGGCTTACGTGGCCTCAGGCCGTCAGGACGCGTTTTTCGAGCTGATCCTCAACCCGTGGGACTATGCCGCCGGCGCGCTGCTGGTGACGGAGGCGGGCGGCAGGTTTGCCATGCCCGCGCTTGCCGCGCCAAACTTTGGCGTATCCACCGCCATTCTGGCCGCAAACGCCGCGTGCTTTGAGGGGGCGCTGGACATCCTGCGCCAGCACGGTGTGCAGCCCGTCCGCTAATAGCGCGTGCTCAGCCCCGATTTGCGCGCCTGCGCCAGCTGCTGCGGCCGGGGGACGTTAAAGATTCGGCCGTCCTTCTCGTAGCGGGCGCCGGTCTGCCGAAAGGTGAAGGGCACGCCGGCGTCCAGGCACTGCCGCCGCAGGGAGAGGATCCACTCGTGGCTGCAGACGCGCGCCGCGTCGCCCGATTCGCCGCCCGCTGCCACTCCCTCCACCCGCGAAGGGTCGAGAAAGCGGCGCAGGTCGATGCCCTCGAGCAGCGGCTCGCAGATGATGCAGCGGTGGCGGATGGGCGCGGAAAGAAACAGCGGCAGACGGTAGGCGGCGCGGTCCTGGTTTTCGCAGGTACAGCCGATGGTCACGTTGTCGTAGCCCTGCCCCCAGTCGTCGGGCAGCATCACGAAAAAGCGGTCAATGCGCTTGGTGATGATGAGGAAGCGGAGATCGGGCCGGGCGGCGATGCAGCGCCACGCCTGCGCGCGCCACGGGTCGGCGTCCTCCAGGAAAAAGTCCGAGGTGCCGCAGGTGAACACCTCGCGCCCGCCGCGCAGCTTGAAGGCGCCGTCACGGCCCCTGCGCAGCGGCAGGTCGAAATCCGCCGTCTTGCGCACCAGGCCGGCATCGCGCCCCACGGAGCGGTCGCGGCGGTAGACATAGCAGTTCTGGCAGCCCGGGCTGAGCATGTGGCAGCCGTGCCAGGGATTCCACATATCCATCACCCATTCACCATCCATTCTTCACATTCTCGGTCATTTTTCGTAAATTTACCCATTCAGTATAGCATGGCGGGAGGGAAAAGGAAACGGCGCAGACAAATTCTTCGTTGAAAGGTTGTATTTTTTAGAAAGGATTTGTTTGCTATGCTTAAAAGAATACTGTGCGCGCTGCTGTGCGCGCTGCTGATGCTCTCTGCCGCCGCCTGCTCCTCCTCGCCGGGCTCCCAGCCCACCGCAACGCCCGCGGACACCGCGCAGGCCGCGCCCACGCCCGCAGACGGCCCGAGCACAGACGAACCGGCCGCGGACGCCCCCAGCGGCGAGGATTCCCCCGCCTTCTACACACAGGACGACCAGGAGTACCGCGAGCTGTACTCCAACAACGCCATCGAAGCGGCGCTGGACGCGCGCTTTACCGACGCCGTGACCACCGAGGACTTTAACGCGCTGGCCGAAACCTACGTCACGGCCTGGCAGGACGAGTATCACGCGCTGATGAACGACCTGATCGCCGCGCACCCCGAAGATGCCGACGAACTGCGCAGCCTGCTCGAGTACACCGACACGGCCGCGCAGCAGGCGTATGACGATACCTATGCCCAAAATTTCTTCATCGACGAAAACGGCGATGAGCAGCCCGCCCCCGCCGCCGAGCAGAACGCCAACTTCGACAAAGCGGAAGTCTACAAGAGCGCCACGATCCTGTCCATACTCAACGACTATCGCGGCCAGACGCCCTATGAATTCCATTACAAGGCGCAGTGATCCGCTGCGCAGCGCTGCCTCCCGCGCAGGGTCCATGTTTTACAAGACGTGGGCCCTGCACTTTTTTTGCTCAAAAGCCACGCAGAAACTGCGGAGTATGATATAATAACAGCCGGGAAGGATTGGCTTATTCGGATAAAGGGGGTATTCGTGATGGACGATTCCCGACGGCTCGGCCGCCTGGATCGCAGCCCGATGCTTCGCTTTACGCTGCCGGTGATGTTGGAAAACACGCTCACCATCTTCATCGGGCTGGTGTTTTCGCGCGTCATCAGCACCATCAGCGGCAGCGCGCTGGCTGCCATCGGCATGGCCAATACCGTGATGGCGGTGGTGTTCTCCGTCTTTTCCATGGTGACCACGGGCGCGGCGGTGCTGGTCTCCCGGCAGATCGGCGCGGGGGACGGGACGGGGGCGGCGGACTCCATCGAGCAGGGCGCGTTTCTGTCGCTGGCGTTCTCCTGCGCGATCACGGCGCTGTGCGTACTGACCGCGCCGCAGCTGCTGCGCCTGCTGATGCCCACCGCGGAGGACCAGCTGTTCGGCGAAGCGGTGCGCTATTACTGCGTGCTGATGCTGTCGCTGCCCGCCTACGTGCTGCACGCCATGCTCTCCTCCGCCTGCCGCTCCACGGGCGACAGCCGTTCGCCGATGATCGTGGCGCTGCTGATGAATGTTTCACAGATCGCCTTTGCCTATCTGTTCATCGACGCGCTGCCGCTGGAGGAGCTGGGCGCGGGGCTGGCCTACGTCTGTTGTCGGCTGCTGGGCGCGGCGCTGATGCTGCGCGCACTGCTGCACGACCACCGCTTCTTCGTGCTGCGCATCCGCGGCATGCTGCGCCCGCACGGCGAAACCATCCGCCGCATCCTGCGCGTGGGGCTGCCAGTGGGCGTGGAAAGCGTGTTTGTGCAGGTGGGCTACATGCTGGCCAATGCCATGTCCATCTCGCTGGGCACGTTTGAAAGCGGCGTTTATCAGATTCTGAACACGCTCAACACCTTCATCGCCCTGCCGCAGGGCATCTGCCAGGCGGTGGCGCTGTCCGCGGTGGGACGGCTGCTGGGCGCGCAGGATACCCGCGGCGCCAGGCGCACAGGTCGGCGAATTTGGGCCGCAGGCATCGGCGCGTCACTGCTGCTGGGCGGCGTGGTGCTGCTGCTGCGCAGCCCGCTGACAGGTCTGTACACCTCCGATCCGCTGGCGATAGACGTCTCCTCGTCGCTGATGTGGATCCTGCTCGTCATGGACGTGGCGGGCGTCTCCATCAACGCCGTTGACGCGCAGCTGCGCGCGGGCGGCGACGTGCGCTACGTGATGGTGGTCACGCTGACGGCCGTGTGGATCATCCGCCTGCCGTTGACCTATCTGTTCTGCTTTGTGATGGACCTGGGCGTGCTGGGCATCTATCTGGCCAACACCATCAGCCTGTACTACCGCGCGATTCTGGGCCTGATCCGCCGCTGCGGCGATCGCTGGATGACGCGCAAGGTTTGATTTTGCTTTTCAATCAATTTCAGGAGGAACGTTTTCCATGCCAATGGACGGACTTACGCTCGGCGCGATGGCGCGCGAGCTGAATGCACAGCTGGAGGGCGGCCGCGTGGATCGCGTGCAGCAGACCGAGCGCGACGAGCTGATCCTCACCCTGCGCGCGCAGGGCAAAAATCACCGCCTGCTGCTCTCCTCCAGCCCCAACAACGCCCGCATCCACCTGACTGCGGCCACGAAAAAGAGCCCGGACACGCCGCCCATGTTCTGCATGCTGCTGCGCAAATTTCTGGTCAACGCGCATTTCCTGGGCGCGGAGCAGCTGGGCGCGGACCGCGTGCTGACGCTGCGCTTTGAGGGCCTGGACGAGCTGGGCGACGTAACCCAGCGCCGGCTCGTCATCGAGATTATGGGGCGGCATTCCAACATGATTCTGATCAACCATGCGGGCAGGATACTGGACAGCGCGCGCCACGTCACCGACGACATCAGCCGCGTGCGCGAGGTGCTGCCCGGCCTGCCCTACGAAACGCCCCCCGCGCAGGACAAGCTCAATCCCTACGCCGCGTCGATGCTGGACTACATCCGTGTTCTGACGCCGCTTACGGGCCTTCGGCTGGACAAGGCCATTCAGCAGAGCGTTTCGGGCTTTTCGGCGCAGGCCGCGCGGGAGCTGGCCTTCCGCATCGCGCGCAGCGAGAGCGCGCAGCTGACGGCGGAGCTGGTGCCCGTGGCGGCGGAAAAGCTGTTCAGCTTCTTTGAGCATCTGACCGACGCGCCCACGCTACTGGTGGATGAGGACGGCGCACCGCTGGATGTGACGGGCTTTGTCTATCTCTCGCGCGATCCGTCGCGGCAGCGCAGCTTCGCCACACTGTCGGAGGCGATGGACGCCTACTACGAGGCCCGCGACCGCAAGGAGCGCATCAACCAGCGCGCGCACAGCCTGCGCCGGCTGCTCATAAACGCGCTGGAGCGCGACGAAAAGAAGCTGGCCATCCAGCGCCAGACGCTGCTGGATGCTGAGAACATGGACGAGCTGCGCCGCAAGGGCGACCTGATCACCGCCTCCATCCACCTGATCCCCCGCGGCTCGACGACAGCGCAGGTGCCCGACTACTTTGTCGAGGGCATGCCTACGGTGGACATCCCGCTCGACCCCGCGCTCTCCCCCGCCCAGAACGCGCAGCGCTACTATAAACAGTACAACAAGCTCAAGGCGGCCAGCGACCTGGTGCTGGATCAGATGGCGGCCAATCAGGAGGAAATCGCCTACCTGGAGGGCCAGCTGGAGAATCTTGAGCTGTGCACCGCGTTTGACGAGCTGGCCGAGATCCAGCAGGAGCTGATCCGCCAGGGCCTGATGCGCGACAGCACGCCCAAAGGCAAGAAGCCGCCCCGAATCCCCGAGTCGCACCCTCACCGCTTTCTGTCCGATGCGGGCATCGAGATCCTGGTGGGCAAGAACAACGTGCAGAACGACCGGCTGACGGGCGCGGCGTTGGGTGAGGAAACCTGGCTGCACGCCAAGGACATGCCCGGCTCGCACGTCATCATCAAATCCCCCGCGCCCGACGACGGCACGCTGATCCAGGCGGCGCAGCTGGCCGCCACCTTCTCCAAGGGCAGGCAGGCCGACCGCGTGATGGTGGACTACACCAAGCGCAAGTTCGTCAAGAAGCCCGGGGGCGCCAAGCCCGGCTTTGTCACCTACACCAATCAGCAGACGCTCTACGTCGTGCCCGACGAAAAGCTCGCCGCGCGCCTGCTCGCGGAGAAATAGAAAAGAATGCCCGGTAAGGAGCACGATTTTGCTCCGACCGGGCATTCTTTTACGCCTTCCATTCGAAATCTGATATGTTTGCCGATATGCGCACGCCGTTCCAGGTCTCGCCCAGGCCGATGTCCGCCGGGGTGCTCGCCCGCCACGCGCCGCGCATGCCGCGGATGGTCACGCGGCCGCCATCGATGCACACCTCCGCGCTCAGCGGGCCGTCCAGCAGCAGGCAGTCGGCCAGCACAGGATAGCATCTGCGCGTTTCCTCGGGGAAATCCTTCATTTTGCGCACACCGTGCCACAGGTAGGAAGACGCGTTGACCGTGAAATACGGAATGCCGTTCAGCACGCGGCAATCGTCGCCATGGTCGTGGCCGCCCAGGCACAGCAGCGTGCGGCGCGTCTCCAGCAGCGCGCGCACGGCCTCACGGTTGGCCACGCCGCGCTGGGCAAAGTCGTTTGCCAGGCTGTGGTGCGAGCAGACGACGTAGCGCAGCGACGCATCCGACATCTCGTTCCGCAGCCAGTCCAGCTGCCCCTCGGGCAGGCAGGGTGGTTTGCTGCCGCCCGCGTTGAGCATCAGAAAGCGGACATCTTCCACGGTGAAGGAATAATAATCCCGCTCCAGTTCAAGGAAACCCAATGTCTCCTGCAGTGAGCCGCCTTCGGTATCGTGATTGCCCACCAGAACATGCACCGGCGCGCCCGCTGCCCTCAGCCCGCGCAGGATCGCGCGGTTTTGCTCGGTCGGGCGGCATAGGTCGCCCAGCGACACCACAAAATCCGGCCGCTGCCGCTCGATGCGCGATGCGAGCGCCTCCACGCGCGTGTCGCCGTCGGGAATGTGGTCATAGTGCAAATCGGAGAACACCAAAAATCGGATCATAGCAGTCACCTCCGGAGCGCGGTCGGTTACGCGCTGAAGCTGGACAGGATGCGGAAACAGGCAGACGCCCCGCCGCCAGGCGGGCCGGGCGCGGCCAAAGGGCGCGCACGGGGCGGCGCGGAGCGCGGCCACGGCTGCC
>DKYK01000053.1 GCA_002492415.1 Christensenella sp. UBA7102 | reverse complement strand
AAGCACTCGATGACGTCCTGCTCCTTCATGTCGTTGTAACCCTCCAGGCCGATGCCGCACTCGTAGCCCGCGGCGACCTCGCGCGCGTCGTCCTTAAAGCGCTTGAGGGAGTCGAGGTTGCCCTCGAACACCACCACGTTGTCGCGCAGCAGGCGCACCTTGCCATTGCGCCGCATGATGCCGTCGGTGACCATGCAGCCGGCGACCGTGCCCACGCCCGAAACCCGGAAGGTGTTGCGGATCTCCGCGTGACCCAGTATGACTTCCTTGAACTTGGGGGCGAGCATGCCCTTCATAGCCGCCTTGACCTCTTCGATGGCATCGTAGATGATGCGGTAGAGGCGCACATCCACGCCTTCGCGCTCGGCCATTGCGCGCGCCTTTGCGTCGGGGCGGACATTGAAGCCCACGACGATGGCGTTGGAGGAGGTGGCCAGCATGACGTCGCTCTCGTTGATGGCGCCCACGCCGCCGTGGATGGAGCGCACGCGCACCTCGTCGTTGGACAGCTTCTCCAGCGAAGAGCGGACGGCTTCCACGGAGCCCTGCACGTCGGCCTTGATGATGACGTTCAGGTCCTTGATCTCGCCCTCCTGCATCTGGTTGAACAGGTCGTCCAGCGTGGTCTTCTGCATGGCCTTGATCTGCGCCGCGCGGATCTTGTCGCGGCGCTCCTCGGCCACCTGGCGGGACAGCTTGTCGTCCGAGGAGACGTAGAGCAGATCGCCCGCGTCCGGCACATCGTTAAAGCCGATGATCTCAACCGGCATGGAGGGGCCGGCCTCGTTGATGCGCTGGCCCTTGTCGTTGACCATGGCGCGCACTCTGCCGTAGGCCGTGCCCGCAACGATGGTGTCGCCCACGTGGATGGTTCCGTTCTGCACCAGCAGCGTGGCCACCGGACCGCGGCCCTTGTCCAGACGCGCCTCGACGATGGTGCCCCTGGCCGGACGGTTGGGGTTGGCCTTGAGTTCCTTCATCTCCGCGGTGAGCAGAATGTCTTCCAGCAAATTCTCAATGCCGAACTCCGTCTGCGCGGACACCGGCTCACAGATGACGTCGCCGCCCCAGTCCTCCGGCACCAACTCGTGCTCGGTCAGCTCCTGCTTGACTCTATCGGGATTGGCGGTGGGCTTATCCATCTTGTTGATGGCCACGATGATGGGCACGCCCGCGGCCTTGGAGTGATTGATGGCCTCCACGGTCTGCGGCATGATGCCGTCGTCCGCCGCGACGACCAGCACCACGATATCGGTGCACTGTGCGCCGCGCATGCGCATGGCGGTAAAGGCTTCGTGGCCAGGGGTATCCAGGAAGGTAATCTGCTGGCCGTGGATCTCGGCAGTATAGGCACCGATGTGCTGCGTAATGCCGCCCGCCTCGCCCGCGGTGACGTGGGTTCTGCGGATGCAGTCCAGCAGGGAGGTCTTGCCGTGGTCGACGTGGCCCATGATGGTGACCACCGGGGGACGGGGCAGCAGATTCTCCTCGGAATCCGCCTCCACGTTCTCCTCCATCAGCATCTCCTCGGAGGTCTTTTCCATCTTCATCTCCAGCTCGATGCCAAATTCCGAGCAGACCAGCAGCGCGGTGTCGTAGTCCAGCTCCTGGTTGATGGTGGCCATGATGCCCAGCAGCAGCAGCTTCTTGATGATCTCCGCGGCGGGCTTGCCGATGCGCTCGGACATATCCTTGACGGTGATCTTCTCGGCGGTCATGTACGCCTTCTCGATCTTGACGGGTTCGGGACGCGCCTGCGCCGTCTGGTTCTTCTTGGGCTTCCTGTTGCGGCGCCATTCGTCGTCCAGTCCGCCTGCCGCGCGCACGTTTTCCTTCATGATCTGCTTTTTCTGCTTGGGCGCCTTCTTTTCGGGATCGTGCTGGCGGTTATAATTGTTCTTATTGGGATCGTAATTGCTGACGCGCTCCTTCTCCATCACGGGCAGCAGCTCGGGACCCTTGGAGCGATTGGCATTGGGCCGCTGCTGCGGACGGCGCTGCTGCGGCGCGTCGGAATCCTTGTCCTTGTCGCGCGGCGTGAAGGGACGGTTGCCGTCGCGATTAAAGGGTGGACGGCCCTGCTGACCGTCGCGGTTGTACGGCCTGCGGTCGCCCTGCTGACCATCGCGGTTGAAGGGTCTGCGCTCCCCCTGCTGCGCGCCCTGCGGGGGCACGAAGTTGGGGTTCTGGCGGTTGACCAGCGCGTTGGGGTCGTTGGGATTGGGCACAAAGGGCCTGGGCGTAAACGCGCCCGGGCGCTGCGGCCTGCGATCGCCTTGCTGCGGGCGGTTTTGCTGCGGACGCGCGGTCTGCCCTTGCTGCGGGCGCTGTGGTGCGGCCTGTGGCTGCGCAGTCTGCGCCTCCGCACGAGGCGTCGCGGGCTGTACCGCCTGCGTCGGGGCTGCCTTTTCCTCCTGAGCGGGGGCGGCTTCACGGCGCGCACGGTCGCGCTCGGCCAGCACAGCGGCGCGCAGCGCCTCTTCCTGCGCGTTTGCGGCGGCGATGCGATCGGCTTCCGCCTGCTGGCGCTCCTGCTCTTCCCGCACGCGGTCGGCTTCCTCCTTCGCCTTTGCCTCCTGCGCAGCGAGCTTTTCCTCCAGCTTTCGCAGCGCAGCCAAGGTATCCGCAGTGCCCTTGCGCGTGTTTGTGATCTTGTCCAGCAGCTCCTGCGCGCCCGCGCCCAGCTGCTTGGCCGCATCCGTCACTTTCATCTTGGTCATTCTACTTCTACACCCCCGTGTTCACATTCGTCATACTTATCGGCGATTGCTTTGGCAAAGCCCGCGTCGCACACGGCGACCATCGTTCTTCCGGGCCTGCCGATGCTCGCGCCCAATTCTTCCACATAGATCAGCGGGAGTGCATATGCCGTGGCAAGCCTGCCCATTCTGTCCATTGTGTTTGCCGATGCGTTTTTTTCCGCCAGCAGGAGCGCCGCCTGGCCCTTCTGCGTCGCGGCCCGGACCGCGCTTTCGCCCGATACGACCCTGCCGGACTTGGCGGCCAGCGAGATCATGCCGCGCACTTTATTGCACACGCGCATCCAACTCCTTTGCCAACTGTTCGTACACCTCAGGCTCGATGGCTGCCTCCAGCGTGCGCTCGAGCACCTTGCTCTTGCGCGCCCTTTCCAGGCACGCGCTGTCGGGGCAGACATACGCGCCGCGCCCTGCCGCCTTGCCCGTGCGATCCAGCATCACCTGACCAGAGGGCTGGCGCACCACGCGGATGAGCTCCTTTTTAGGCTTCATCTCGCGGCAACCGACGCACATGCGCATGGGGATCTTCTTCTGCTTCAATGGCTACACCCCCATGCTCTCTTCCATTTGCGACTGAGATTTGATATCGATCTTCCAACCGGTGAGCTTGGCTGCAAGGCGCGCGTTCTGTCCTTCCTTACCAATGGCCAGCGACAGCTGGTTGTCCAGCACCACGACCTTGGCAGCCTTCTCGTGCTCGTTGACAAACACGCCCACCACTTTGGCGGGGGACAGCGCCTGCGCGATATACTCGGCAGGGTCGGAAGACCACTTGATGATGTCCACCTTCTCGCCGCGCAGCTCGTTTACGATGCTCTCGACGCGGGTGCCGCGCTGCCCAACGCAGGCGCCGACGGGATCCACCGCGCTGTCGGAGGAATAGACCGCCATTTTGGTTCGATAGCCCGCCTCTCTTGCGATGGACTTGATCTGCACCACGCCGCTCTGGATCTCGGGCACTTCCATCTCAAACAGGCGCTTGACCAGGCCGGAATGCGTGCGCGAGACCATCACCTGCGGTCCCTTCTGCGCGCGGTTGACCTCCATGACGTAGACCTTGATGCGATCGCCGACATGGAATTCTTCCTCCGGCATCTGCTGTGAGGGTTCCAGCACGCCCTCGGTGCGGTTCAGATCCACAAATACATTTTTGCCTTCGATCCGCAGCACAATCGCCGTCAGAATTTCGGCCTCTTTTTCGATGTATTCATCGTAGATCACGCCGCGCTCAGCCTCGCGGATGCGCTGCACGATGACCTGCTTGGCCGCCTGCGCCGCGATGCGCCCAAAGTTGCGGGGCGTGACCTCCACCTCCACAATGTCGCCCAGCTGGTACTTGTTGTCCACCGCAGCATTGTCAATGGAGATCTCCAGCTGTGGGTTTTCCACCTGCTCGACGACCTTTTTCTGCGCATAAACCGCCACCTCGCCGGTGACGGCATCCAGCGTCACGCGGGCGTTGGAGTTGGAGTCAAAGTTCTTCTTGTAGGCAGACATCAGCGCCTGCTCGATGGCCTCCAGCAGCACTTCCTTTTTGATCCTGCGCGTCTTGCACAGTTCGTTCAACGCTTCGACAAACTCTACATTCATGCCCTTTACTCCTCCTCAATGTCCTCATATTCGATCACAGGCTTGACGTAGGCGCAGTCCTTGCGGGCGAAGCGCTTTTCGCCCTGCTGCGTGCCTACGATAACCTGGCCGTCCTCCAGCCCGAGCAGTTCGCCCTGGCAGAGCTTGATGCCGTCGATGGCGCGGTAGAGCTTGACCTCCACCGTCTCTCCCTTTGCCTTTTCAAAGTCCTTGTCGCGCTTGAGCGGGCGATCCACGCCGGGCGAGGAGATTTCCAAATAATCGTACTCCAGCTCTTCCAGCTGATCCATGATGGCGTGGTGGAAGGCCGAGCAGTCGTCCAGCGACATGCCGCCCTCTTTATCCACAAAAATGCGCAAAAAAGCCGCGCCGTGCTCCTTTGTCAGCTCGACGTCGACGAATTCGTATCCCATTTTTTGCGCGAGACGCTCCGCAATCTGACCAGCCGTTGCCGTCACGCTTTTTTTCGCCAATGTAGTTCCTCCGATGGGACCGCTCAAGTCCTTGGCACAATAGTAAAGAGCGGGAAACATGCCTCCCACTCTCACCGTCGCCGCGATCCTCTTTTAGTATACCACTGTTTTTCCCTAAATACAAGTGAAAATCGTTAAATCTACGTCTTTGTTTCCGCCATTTGCACACAAAATCCGGCGCAGGATTGAACACGGGATGCTTTCCGTGCTATAATTCGTGCAGAACTTCCCCCATAATACCGCAAGGGAGGCCGGTTTTTCATGAGAAACGACGGCTCGAATCTGATCTGGTATCGGCAGGGCGCTGTCAGCTGGAACGAAGCGCTGCCGCTGGGTAACGGACGCTTGGGCGCGATGGTGTTCGGCGACCCGGTTCATGAGCGCGTGTGCCTCAATGAGGACACGCTGTGGAGCGGAACTCCGCAGTTCCACGACAGCCCCAGAGCTTACGAAGCCTATCGGCAGGCGCAGCAGCTGGTGATGGACGGCAAAAACGCCGAAGCGCAGCGCATTCTCGAGCAGCAGTTCACCAATCGCCCCACGCAGGTATATCTGACGCTGGGCGATCTGCTGCTGCACATGCGCCATGCAAAGGCGCAAAACGCCGTGCGCGCACTGGACCTCTCCACGGGCATTCATACCGTGGAATACGACGCCGACGGCGCGCATTTTGTGCGCGAAACCTTTGTAAGCGCCCCGCACGACGTGCTCGTGATGCACCTTTCCTGCGATCAGCCTGGCGCGCTGGAATTTGACTTCACGCTCTGCCCTGCGATGGACGCGCAGGTATCCTTCAGTGACTCGAACGTATCGGTGCAAGGCCACTGTCCCACAGTAAACTGGCCGCTGGGCGTGTGGCAGGAGCCATCCTACTACCTCCAATACGGCGATACGGATGAGACGCGTGGCATGGGCTATTATGCGCAGGTGCGCGTGCTCACCGACGGCAGATCTTTCCGCGACGCGGGCGGTGTGCGGGTGAAAAACGCCACGACTGCGACGCTGCTGTTTGACGCGCGCACCTCCTTTAACGGCTGGGACAAGCACCCCGTGCTCGAGGGAAGACCCTATGTCCAGCCCTGCCTGCGCAACCTGGATGCCCGCGTCCGCCAGCCCTACGACGCGATGCGCACTGAGCACATCGCCGACCATCGCATGCTCTACGACCGCGTGAGCCTGGATCTGGGCGGCGGCGAGGAGAAGCTGCTGCCCACCGACGAGCGCCTGTATCGCCATGAAAACGGCGGCCAGGACCTGGCGCTGTACGCGCTGTACTTCAACTTTGGACGGTATCTGACCATTGCATCCTCGCGCGAGGGCACGCAGCCGACCAACCTGCAGGGCATCTGGAACCACTCCGTCACCCCGCCGTGGTGCTGCAACATGACCATCAACATCAACACCGAGATGAACTACTGGCCCACGCTGATGGTCAACCTGCCCGAATGCGAGCGCCCGCTGCTGAACATGATCCGCGAGCTGGAAATCAGCGGCAGGCGCACGGCGGCTGCCTATTATCACGCGCCGGGCAGCTGCGCGCACCACAACACCGACCTGTGGCGCATGTCCACGCCCACGGGCAACCGCACCGAGGGCTGCGCCCGCTACGCATTCTGGCCCATGTCCCTGGGCTGGCTGATGCGGCACGTCTGGGAGCACTACGAGTACCTGAACGATGCGGAATACCTCAAAAACGAGGCCTGGCCGCTGCTGCACAGCGCCGCGGAATTCTACGCTTCACAACTGATTGCGGACACAGACGGCACGCTGATGCTATGCCCCTCCACCTCGCCGGAGAATGGCTTCCGGTTGGATGGACAGGTGGTACTGGTGTCCAAAACCGCCGCGATGACGCAAGCCATTGTAAAGGACGTATACCAGAATCTGCTCAAAACCGCTGAAATTCTGGACATTTCCGACGATCTAACCGCGCGCGTGGCCGAGCAGCTGCCGCATCTCAAGCCCCTTGGGATGGGCAGCGACGGCGAGCTGCTGGAATGGGACAGCAATTACGAAGAGGATGAGATCCATCACCGGCACATTTCTCACCTGTACGCGCTGCATCCGGGCCGCGACATTACGCCGGAGGGGACGCCGGAGCTCGCCGCCGCCTGCCGCCGTACTCTGGAGCGTCGGGGAGACGAGAGCACGGGATGGGCGATGGGCTGGCGCATCAACGCGTGGGCGCGCCTGGGCGACGGCGATCATGCGCTGCGGCTGCTGGACAACCAGCTGCGCACCGTGGAGGGGAGAAATCCCGAAAAGGCGCGTATATCCGGAGAGATGAACTACAACAACGCCGGCGGCACCTATCTCAACCTGTTCGATGCGCATCCGCCGTTCCAGATTGACGGCAACTTTGGCGCGACGGCGGGCATCGCGGAGATGCTGCTGCAGACCACGCCGGAGGGCGAACTGAAGGTGCTGCCCGCGCTGCCTTCCTCGTGGAAAAAGGGCAGTGTCAAGGGTCTGCGGGCGCGCGGAAACGTGCTGGTGGACATCGAATGGGACGGCGATGACGTGCACGTCAACCGACGCGATGGCTGAGCAGGCCACCGAAAAAGGGGGGAAACCGCTTCATGGAGGCACAGAAAGAGGTGCTGTACGCGCAGCTTGCGGCACAGCTGGAGAGGCTGCTGGACGGCGCGCTGCCGCTCGTATCCAACCTGGCGAACGCTTCGGCGCTGCTGTATCAGTCGCTGCCCGAACTCAACTGGGCGGGGTTTTACTTGATGCGGGAGGGCGAGCTGGTGCTTGGACCCTTCCAGGGCAGGCCTGCCTGCACGCGCATCGCGCTGGATCGGGGCGTATGCGGCGCGGCGGCACGGGAAAACCGCGTGCAGCGCGTGCCCGATGTACGCGCATTTCCAGGGCACATCGCGTGCGACAGCGCGTCGCGCTCGGAGATCGTGCTGCCCCTGCACGACGCGCAGGGCTGTGTGGCCGGCGTATTGGACCTGGACAGTCCGCTGCCCGAGCGCTTTGACGCGGCGGATGAAGCGGGACTGCGCGGGGTGGTTTCGGTGCTGGAAAAAGTGATTTTTCAATAGCTTTTGACGCAGAAAACCGAGGTGAATCCATGCGATTCACCTCGGTTTTTCGTGAAGAATATGCAGCTTTTTTCTGTGGAAATGGCGGCGTTTGGAAACGGTTTTTGCCCTCTTGGAAAGGCTTGGGACGAACGTCAGTCTTCTGAAAGAATGCTTTCCGGGTTGCTCAGGAAGCGCTTGAGAAACTGGATGCTCCGGAGCTCGGGATAACTCTTTTGCGTAAGGGCGCCCTCCTCCATTTCATAAAGCGCGGCGCCAGGGCAGGCGGTGAGGATGGGGCTGTGGGTGGCGAGTACGAACTGGCTGCCGGCACGGACGGCGTCCTGCATCAGATAGATGAGAGCAAGCTGGTTGACGTAGGACAGCGCGGCCTCTGGCTCGTCCATCAGATAGAGTCCGTCGGGGCGCAGGCGAGACTGAAAAAACTCCAAAAAACCCTGGCCGTGGGACTGGGCCTCGAGCGGCCGCTCGTACAGGCCCTGCAACGCAGCCAAAGTGCCGGCGTAGGGCTGCGCGGCGAGTTCCCGTGCGTAGTCGCTGCCGTACTGTCCCGGCAGCGCATCCAGTTCCCGGCGGGCATATTCCTTCTCCGCGACGACATAATCGATGTACTTGGTAAAACCCTCCGCCGTAAAGAGAAAGCAGTGGCGGGGCTTGCCCTTCATGGAGATGCGAAAGCCGTCCGCGGCGGAACGGATGCGGCGCTGCGCGTCGGTGAGCACGGGATTCCCGGTGCTGATGCGCTCGGCGCGGAGTTTGGCCGCCATCAGCTCAATGAGCGTGGTCTTGCCGCAGCCGTTGTCGCCGCAGAACATGGTCACCGGGGCGCCGAGCTCCAACCGGGAAAGGTGGGAGAGCACCGCGGTGTCATAGGGGTACCCTGCGGAGACAGCGACGTCGCGGCGCTCCAACGCGGAGAGGAAGATCATGCCGGATCCGCCCTCCTCTCGGTGACGGGCTTGATCCAACGGCCGGTATTCAGATACCACACGCCCAGGCTGAACTTGACCGTTTCCTCGACGGCGGTCATCGCAAAGACCCAGATGAAGGGGAAATGCCACACCAGGCCCGCCAGCGCCACCAGCGGCACCGACAGCAGCCAGATGCTGCCCGCATCCATCAGCAGGGAGGCACGGGTATCCCCGCCTGCGCGGAAGGTGCCCACGATGTTCATATGGTTGAACATGCGCAGCGGGTAAATGACGGAGTTGATGATGAGCAGCCATTGCGCGGTGACCTTGACCTCGTCAGAGAGCGTAAAGAGATTGGTCAGCGGCACGCGCAGCGCGACCAGCACCACGCCCAGCACCACGGCAAACAGCGGGCTGAGCAGGCCGAAACGGCGCGCGTCCAGGAAACCCTGCTCATTTTCGCCCGCGCCGATGGACTTGCCCACCATCACCGAGCAGGCGGCGGACAGGCCGACAAAGAAGGTGAAGGTGAGATTCTCGACGGTGTTTTTAACGGTCATGGCGGAGTAATTGCCGGTGCCCAGGCGGCCGTAAACCATGTTGAGGCACATGGTGGCCAGCGCCCAGAGACTCTCATTGAACACCACGGGCAGCACGACCGGGTAGAAGCGGCGCACGGTGCTCCTGCGAATGTGGAAAAACTCGCGCACGGGCATGGCAAGCAGATTCTTCCTGCGGTAGGAAACGATGAGCACGATGAGCGTGCACAGCCACGAGGAGAGCACGGTGGCAAGCGCAGCGCCCTGTACGCCCAGCTTGGGCATGCCCAGATGCCCGTAGATGAACACCCAGTTCAAAAAGGTATTTGCGACGACGGAGATGATATTGGCCACCATGGGCAGACGCACCTCTTCGGTGGCGCGCAGCAGCGAGCAGCCGTAGGTATTGACGCACTGGGCGACATAGCCGAACACCGCGATGCGCAGGTACAGCACGCCCTGGGCTACCACGGCCTCGTCGTTGGTGAAAGCGCGGATGACGGCGCCGGGGAAGCACCAGCCGACGACCATGAACAGCACCGCGATGGCCAGCACATTGACAAAGCCCAGGCTGTAGGTATGGCGGATGCGCGACAGGTCCTTGACGCCCCAATACTGTGAAAAAAACACGCTTGAGCCCGACGAAAAGCCAAAGAAGAACAAAAACATCAGAAACGACCACTGACCCGCCATCCCCACGGCGGACAGCGACACCTCGCCCAACTGCCCCACCATGATGGTATCGATGAGGTTTGCGGAGGAGGAGAGCAGGTTTTGTGCCGCGATGGGCAGCGCAAGCGTCAAAACGCCCCTATAAAATGCGCGATCGCCGAAATATTTCTTGAAATTTGCCATGTTTTCCCATCCTGTGCGTATTTCTCGGATTTTGGCCCGAATGCAGCTATTGTAACAGAAAACGAGCGTCTGTGCAACCACTCAAAGAGATTCCGTTTACGTGACGCATGATAACACGGAAAACAGGACGGCATGCTGTCACATTTCCTGGCGGCACGCCGAAAAAAAACGGCTTTTTTTATTGACAATGCTGTCGAAATCCGGTATAATCGGCTCTATTCTGTGAGGGAGTAGCAAGCGCGCATGCGCGCAGCAAGTCAACATACTGGCGGGGATCGCCTGGCTTGCTTTAATTTGCGAGACTCATGTAAAGCGGCGAAGCTGTACATGGAGTCTTTTGTTTTATGGCAAATAAACCCGTGTGCGGCAAAAGGGCTGCGCACGGGCTTTGTTTTTTATTATACGTCTTGGAGGGTTTGATGATGGAATGGAGCTTCTTATTTGTGTTCAACAGCGTGCTGCTGGGCGTTGGGCTGGCGATGGATGCGTTTTCCGTATCGTTGGCAAACGGGCTGCACGAGTCCGGGATGCGCACAGGGCGCATGTGCGGTGTGGCGGGAGTTTTCGCGGGCTTCCAGGCGTTGATGCCCCTGATCGGCTGGTTATGCGTCCACACCATTGCGCAGGCCTTTTCGTGGTTTGAGGCGCTCATTCCCTGGATTGCGCTGGGGCTGCTGGGCGCCATCGGCGGCAAGATGCTCTGGGAGGGCATAAAGGGCGGCGAGCAGGAGGGAATGGGCAAGCCTCTGCGCCTGGGCGTTCTGCTGGTACAGGGTGTCGCGACCTCCATCGACGCGCTGTCGGTGGGCTTTACCATCGCGGAATACGACGGGCTGATGGCGCTCTGCTGCGCACTCATCATCGCGGCGGTGACATTCGTCATCTGCTTGGCAGGACTATTCATCGGTAAAAAGTTCGGCACGCGGCTCTCGGGAAAGGCTTCGGTGCTGGGCGGCGTAATCCTGATTGCCATCGGGCTGGAGATCCTGATCAGCAGCTTTTTCTAGACGACTGCATCAGCTGCTGCCAGGTTTGCTCAGGATAGACGGCTTTGAGTACCCGCATCGCTTCGGCAAACGAATCGGCATCGCGGTCGGTATACGACAGGAAGAAGCCGAGACTGTGGTAGAGCAGAATCGCATCATGGCTCCAGGTCTGCGTGTGCAGCAGCACGGGGGCGGCATCTGGAAAGCGATGCAGCGCGCTGAGCACAGCGGCGCGGCCCAAACCGCGGCGCTGGAAGGCGGGGACACAGGCCACCCAGTGCAGCAAGTGGACGCCCTGCTTTTCCCAGGCGGTGGCAGTGGCGACGGGCAGGCCCTCCGGAGTGCATAAAAAGCACATGCGCTGCCGCAGCAGCTCGGGCTGCGGGGCAAACTCTTTTTGAAAATAGGCAAGAGCGTCGGATTCGGCGCTGAATTCTCCGACGCTCTTTTCTATACGCGCCCAATGGATTTCATCGCCGGGGGCAAAGAGTTTGACAGTAAAGCCGTCCGTGCGTGCGGGCACGGGCGGCACGGGCAGCTCCGCAGGGCGAAGCATGCAAAGGCTTTTATAGGGAATGGATTTATCCAGCATGGCGCTATCCTTCCTCGCTCAGAACCGTGCGGATGTCCAGATCAGGCAGCGCATTCTGCAGCGCGCGCGTCAGATGATTGCCGCCGCGCGTGGGCCTGCCGCCGATGACGACGACCCGGGCCCCCACCTTGCGGGCGTGCGCGGCCAGCGTGTTGATGACGTCGTCGTTGCGCAGCAGCAGCATATCCGCATCGTAATTCTTGGCGATGTCAAACAGGTGCTCCAGCGCCTCGGCCTCGGAGACGCTGCCCAGGAAATTATCGTGTACCTTGGCCACATGGACCACGGACAACTCCGCACTCAGTTCGGAGGCGATGCGCGCGCCCTCCTCGATCAGCCTACCGCAGGACTTCTGCCCCGTGACGCAGACCAGCACGCGATCTTCGCTCGGCATGAGGCCCCTCCTCTCTTTACAATGCAATTATTCGGGTTGGATGGCCACGATGGACTGGCCATGGACAGTCACCAGATAGCGTCGGTTCACACCGCAGCCCTCCTGGGGATATTTATTCAGGTCATAGTAGCACAGGCGCTGATCGTCGCCAGCATCGTCGCTGAAAAAGAGCGTCTTGCAGCGCACGCCCTCGCGCACGGAATCCTGCGCAATCTCGGTCAGCTCGCCGGTGAACTCGTGCGTGCGACCGCCCACGACCTCGCGCAGGTACCGGTAATAGGACCAGACGGGGGAGACGCTCATGCCCCAGTAGAGCACAGCCAGCGCTCCGCCCAGCATGCCCAACGCCACGCTCAGCCACTGGATGCGCACGGTGGCCATCACGACGCCCGCCGCGATATTGGGCAGCAGCGCCAGCAGCAGCGTAAATGCGATGCGGCGGAGCATCTGCGTGCGAATGGATCGAATATCCGTTTCGGAATACATCATATCTGAATTCAGCCTGCCTTTCATCTGTATGTGCTAAGAGAACTCCCCATGCCTATTATCGCACATTTATCCCCCGGTTGCAAAGAGGGATTGTCCAAAACCCGCAGGTTTTCGTTCTATTTGTCGGTGAACAGGCCTTGCGCCTCAACGGATTTGCGTAAAAACAGGGCGCATAGACCGTGTTCTATGCGCACACAAACTATGCGCTATTGAAATAATAGTGTTTTATTTTTCGTGTCTAAAATCGCCTTTCTGCCAATGGGGAAAATTGCATGATTGGCGCCATGACCAAAATCGTCGCAATAAGCCACGGGAATGCCGTATTTTTTTCCAAACCGTTCCAGAACTTCGAACAACAGTGGTGAAATTTCGTCTGAATAGTGTCCAAACAGCAAACCTGTTACCTGCTCCATCAACCGGCTTTGTCCAATACAGGTTAAGAATATGCTGACATTTCGAACGGATTGAAATTTATCCAAGTCTTCAATAAACAATATATAATTCCTGTCTGTCGGATATGGAAAGAATCTGTTTCCTAGAGTCAAAACAAAATTAAGTAAATATCCGCCAACAAGGCTTCCTTCGCAGCATCCCCCTGTTATCGTATGCCAATCGCTATTACTGATATAAGCTGTTACAGCTCCATCCTTCAAATGCGAGACAAATTGTTTTCTGTCGTATTCGTTGATATGATCAAATAATCCTGGCGTCTGCCCATAGTATGTCGTTATACCGGTGTTCGCATATATGGCATTCAGTATAGAGGTTCCATCACTATAACTTAAAAAGAGCTTCGGAGTTTCTTTTATTCTATTATAATCAATATACGGAAGCAAATCAACGCTTCCCCATCCCCCACCAAAGAATACCAACTTTACATCCTCGTCATAGATCATCTCGTTCAAATCATCCACACGCTCTGCTACACTTGCCGTAAATTTATAAGTGTCTTTATAAATATTTTTGCCAAATTTGACGCGAAATCCTAATTTTTCAATGCCTTTTGCGTACACTTCACAATTATTTGGATTTGCTACCGAGCTTGGCGATATGATTCCAATGGTATCGCCATGTTTTAATAAATTCATATCTTTCTCCTTCCGCTTGGTTCTATTTGTCGATGGTCGGGGTTTGGGTGCGGGGTTTGGGCTTTGCGGCGGTCTTTTTCGCGGCGGGCCTGCGCTTGGGCTTAAACTCGCGCTTGGGGAAATCCTGCGCGGGCGCGGAAGCGGCGTACTGACACAGGAACTCGCAGTAGCGCCGGATGCTGCCCATGAACGTTTCCGGCTGCATTTTGCCGCGGGCGATGTCGTTGAGGCCCTTTTCCCAGCGACCGGTGGTTTCGGGGGAGGCAAGCTGCTCAGGCGCGACCGCAATGAGCTTGATGCCCTTATCCGTCGGAATGAGCGCGTTTTTCCTGCGAACGACGTATTGTACGTCGATGAGGCGCTCGATGATGGCGGCGCGAGTGGCTGGCGTGCCCAGGCCGCGCTCCTTGAGCTGCCGGCGCAGCTCCTCGTCCTGCACAAAGCGTCCGGCGTTTTCCATCGCGCCCAGCAGCGTATTCTCGCTATAAGGCCTGGGGGGCTTGGTCTTTTTGCTGAGCACCTTGGCGGTCTTGGCGCGGACGGGCTGGCCTTTGCGCAGCGGGGGCAGCGCGGGCTCGTCTTTATCCTCCTTGGCGCGCAGCGGCGGATTTGCGGCGTGCCAGCCGGGAGAAACCTCGGCTCTGCCGCGGGATAGGAAGCGGTGCTCGTCCACGCGGGTGACCGCAGTCATGGAATCGTACACATAATCGGGATAAAAGGCGGCGACGAGCTGGCGCACCACCATTTCGTACAGCTTCTGCTCGTCGGGCGGGAGGCTGGCACGGCGGCCCGTCGGCACGATCGCGTGATGGTCGGTGAGCTTTTCATCATCGTAGACGCGCTTGCCGGGATCAATGCGGTCGCCTTCGGGCAGTATGAGCGCGGCGAAAGGTTCCGGGAGGGTATCCAGCACCTTCCGGATCTTGGGTCGCATGTCCTGTGAGAGGTGGCGGGAATCGGTGCGGGGGTAGGTGAGCACCTTGTACTTTTCGTAAAGCGCCTGGGCCAGGTTCAGCGTCTTCTGCGCGGTAAAGCCGTAGCGGGCGTTGGCTTCGCGCTGCAGCGTGGTCAAGTCGTAGAGCAGCGGAGGCGGCACGCGCTTGCGCTCGGTGGACACCTCCTCCACAGCGCCCTCGCGGCCCTTTACGGCGCTTGCGATGGCCTGGGCGCGCGCTGCGTCGGCAATGCGTGTCTTGCCGTCGCCGTCCATCCACAGGCCCGTGTAGGCGCCAAAGTCGGCTTGGACCTCGTAATAGTCCTCGGGTACGAAGCTGCGGATCTCCAGCTCCCGCTGCACGAGCAGCGAGAGTGTAGGCGTCTGCACGCGGCCGACGGAGAGCAGGCTGTCGTAGCGCAGCGTAAAGGCCCGCGAGCCGTTCATGCCCACCAGCCAGTCTGCGTCGGCGCGGCACTGCGCGGAGAGATAAAGGTCATCGTACGCACTGCCCTCCTTTACGTTGCGGAAGCCCTCGGCGATGGCCTCTTCGGTCATGGAGGAGATCCACAGGCGGGAAAAGGGCTTTTGGCAGCCTGTCATTTTATAGATGCGGCGAAAGATCAGCTCGCCCTCGCGGCCCGCGTCCGTGGCGCAGATGATGCGGTCCACCTGGGGAGCGTTGAATATGGTTTTGACGTGCTCAAACTGCTCGCGCACATGCTTTTCGGGGATGATCTTGAGAGGGATCTGACCGGGGAGTATGGGCAATGTATCCTGCCGCCAACTCTTCCAGCGCGGGTCGATCTCATCCGGGTTGAGCTGAGTGATCAGATGACCCACCGCCCAGGTCACCACATACCCCCCGCCTTTGAGGCAGCCCTTGCCGGGCGAGGTTGCGCCCAGCACGCGGGCGATGTCCCGCGCGACGGAGGGCTTTTCGGCGATGACGCAAACAAGGCCCATGCAGCTGCTCCACTCCCTTTGTTTCCAGTTTCAGGCGACGCGCCTTTCTACATTATAGCATTTTGGCGCGCGACTTGAAACTTATTTCTTCGTGGCTTATAATGACGGAGAAGACATTGTGTTTTCCATCTTCGTAAACCAATTAACCGGAGGGATTGCGCATGAGATACGAATACGCCGCGCCGCGTTGGCAGGACCCGTCCGTTTTGCAGTTCAGGCGCCTGCGCCCGCATACAGACATGATCCCCTTCCAGGATCTGTCCAGCGCCTGGCTGGGAGAGCGCGAGCTGTCGGGTTTTTACAAGCTGCTCAATGGAATCTGGAGCTTTCTGTACGTTTGCGGCGCGCACAGCGTACCCGAAGGGTTTTACGGCACGGACTATCAGGGGGAGAAGCAGTGGGACAAGCTGCCCGTGCCCGGCGCATGGCAGCTCAGCGGCTACGGGCGCGCCAACTACGTCAACATCGACTATCCCTTTCCCTATGATCCGCCGCGCGTGCCCGACGACGCGCCCATCGGCCTGTACCGCAGAGAATTCACGGTGCCGGCGGCCTGGGAGGAGGATCAGCGGCGCATCCTGCTGTGTTTTGACGGTGTGGACAGCGCGTATACCGTATACGTCAATGGCATTGAGGCGGGCTTCTCCAAGGCTGCGCACATGGGTGCGGAATTTGACATCACCAACCTGGTGCAGTCCGGCAGCAACCTGCTGGCTGTGGAGGTATACGGGCTGAGCGACGGCTCCTACCTGGAGGATCAGGACAAATGGCGCATGTCGGGCATACTGCGCGACGTATACCTGCTGGCGCTGCCGCAGATCCACCTGCGCGATGCCTGGGTGCGGACGGAATTTGAAAACGAAGGCTCGGACGGCGTGCTGGAGCTGGACGCGTTTGTATATAACCACAGCGAGGACGACTGCGTATCCGACTACAAATTGTACGCCCAGCTGTACGACCGCGGCGCGCGCGTAGGGCAGAACCTATACGAGGGCATCCGCATCGACGCGCGGCACGAGGAAAAGGTGAACCTATGCTTCCGCGTGCCAGGGGTGCACGCATGGTCGGCAGAGACGCCCTATCTGTACACGCTGCTCATCGTGCTGGAGGACGACAAGGGCAATACCGCCGAGGTGCAGCGGCTGGATGTGGGTTTCCGCACGGTGGAGACGCGGGACGGGCGGCTGCTGATCAACGGCGTGCCCGTGAAGCTGCGCGGCGTTAATCGGCACGAATTCGACGAAAAGCTGGGGCCCGTGGTGAGCGTGGAGGCGATGATCCGGGACATTACGCTGATGAAGGCGCACAACATCAACTGCGTGCGCACCTGCCATTATCCGGACGACAGCCGCTGGTATGCGCTGTGCGATCAGTACGGGCTTTACGTCATAGACGAGGCTGATCTGGAGACGCACGGCGACCGCGTCAGTGGCTACGCGCTGTCGGACGACCCGGCCTGGAGGGACGCCTATGTGGACCGCGCGGCGCGCATGGTGGCGCGCGACCGGAACCATCCCAGCGTCATCATCTGGTCGCTGGGCAACGAATCGGGATTCGGAGAAAACCATCGGGCGATGGCGCAGACGGTGCGGGAGATGGACGGCACGCGGCCGCTGCACTACAGCGAGGCGCATGAGGACCCGGTGGTGGACATCGTCAGCGAGATGTACGTGCCGCTGGACCGGCTCATTGCGCTGGGCGAGCGCACGGACGACAAGCGCCCCTTCTTCATGTGCGAATACGCGCACGCGATGGGCAACGGCCCAGGAAATCTCAAGGAATACTGGGATGCCATCTACGCGCATGACCGGCTGATCGGCGGATGCGTATGGGAATGGGCGGATCACGGCATCCTGCTGGGGCGCGGTCAGGACGGCGTCAAGCGCTATGCCTACGGCGGAGACTTCGGCGACGTGCCCAACGACGGCAATTTCTGTATCGACGGGCTGTGTTTTCCGGACAGGCGAACGCACACGGGGCTGCTGGAACTGAAGAAAATTTACCAGCCCGTGCGGGTAGAGCCGGTGGACTTGGCCGTGGGGCGCATCCGCGTGACCAACCTGTCTGCTTTCCGCAATCTGGATGAAATCTATCGCGCCAGCTACCGCGTCACGGCGGAGGGTCTGCGCGTGATGCAGGGGGAGCTGGAGCTGCCCCGGGGCTTTGCGCCTGGTTCGACGGTGGAGCTGGAGTTGGACTATGATCTGCCGATTGCGGGCGAAAGCTTTCTGGAAGTCTCCTTCGCGCTGCGGCAGGACGAGAGCTTTGCCGCAGCGGGCACCGAAATGGCGTGGGAACAGTTGCCGCTGCCCGTGCCGCGCACGCCCGCGCTGCGCAACCCGCTGCACTTCGGCGAGCGCTTTGTGGTCAAGGAGACGGACAACCGCACGCTCAGCGTCGTGGGCGGGGACTTTTCGCTGGAATTCTCACTGCGCACGGGCGAGCTGCTGCATGCGGTGTTCGACGGACGGGATGTGATCGTCTCCTCGATGCGGCCGACATTCTGGCGCGCGCCGACGGACAACGACGTCCACATTGCGGAACAATGGCGCAAAGAAGGGCTGGATCGTCTACAGATGCGTGTGGAAAGCGTGGATTGGCGCCGCATCGACGATGCGACGGTGTGTATCGCCACACAGGCCGTACACGGCAGCCATACCGTGCCGCCCATCGCGCGCACCCACCTGATGTATACCGTCAGCGCATCGGGCTATGCCAAGGTAGAGGTGCGCTATGAACCGCTGCGCAAGCTGCCATACCTGCCGCGGTTGGGCGTTCAGCTGGTGATGCCCAGGCGGTACAGCCGCCTGACCTGGTACGGCCGCGGACCACAGGAGAGCTATCCTGACCGCCGTGAGGGGGCGCGGGTGGGCATCTACAAAGGCACGGTATATGAGCAGCACGTGCCCTACATCCGCCCGCAAGAGAACGGCGCAAAGGCCGAGTGCCGATGGGCCGCGGTGACGGATCTGACGGGCATGGGCTGGATGTTCATGGCGCGCCAGGGCGAGCATTTCTCCTTCACTGCGCACGATTACACGGACGCACAGCTGACCGCGGCACAGCACAACGACGAACTGCCTCGCGGCGGAGATACGGTGGTGTCCATCGACCTGGAGCAGGGAGGCTTGGGCAGCGCGTCCTGCGGGCCGGAGCCGCTGGAAAAATACAGGCTGCGGCTGGACGAGCCGCGCAGCTACTGCTTCTACATCCGCCCATTCAACCGGCAGGCGGGATCGTATGCGGCGGCGTATCATGTATTGCCGAGGGAGTGAGCGTTCATGGAGATACGGCTGCTGAAGCGCGAGGAGCTGGGTGAGGCGGCGCTCGTGGTGCGCGGGGCGTTTGCGACGGTGGCGGAAGAATTCGGCCTGACGCAGGAAAACTGCCCGACAAATGGCGCATTTCTGCCGGAGGGAAAGCTGGAGACACAGTTTGACGCGGGCGTGCGCATGGCGGGCGCGTTTGACGGCGGAACACTGATCGGATTTGCGGCGGTGGATCCGTCCAACGCGGTAAAGCCGGACTGGAAAAGCTGGCGGTACTGCCGCAGAGCAGACATGAAGGTGCAGGCAGACTGCTGGTAGACTGGGCGGCGCAGCAGGCGAGAACTTCGGCCGCTAAAGCGCTGCGCATCGGGATCATTGAGGAGAACGCACTGCTGCGCACGTGGTACGAGGATCTGGGATTTGTTCATAAAGGTACGCGGACATTCCCACACCTGCCGTTCACGGTGGGTTTCATGGAGATGGCGTTATAGAAAAAGGCCGTCGCAGAGTGGTTCTGCGGCGGTCTTGTTTCACTATCGCTATTTTTCGCTGTAGGCAGCATCGCACCAACGGGCAATCTCAGCGATGAGATCCAGCGGCAGGGGGCGGTCGATGGGCAGACGGATAGCGCCCTTGCTAGTTTGATACACCGTAAGGCGATGGGCAAAAGCCTGTACCGCTTCGGGTCCGGGATAAAGGCCGATGTGGCTGCGGAACGCCGCGAACTGGATCAGATTGCAGCGATTCCAAAAAGTGGGCATACTCCAGGAAATCTTCTCTTTGGCCCCGGGGATTGCGGCATGAATGGTTTCACGGAGCGTGCGCAGAATCGGCTGGATCTCCTCCGGTTGTTCACTGATATACTCTTCTATGGTCCGCGGCGCCTCTCCGCAATAATGACTTTGGTTGACGCTGCGGAAGGTTCTGCCGCATTTCGGACAGCTCCACATCGTATTCACCTCGCTGCCTTGTGGAGCACGCTGCTCCAATAGCGCAGAAAATTTTCGCCCATCACACCGCGGACGTCAGCTTCCTTCCAGCCGCGGCGCAGCAGCGCATCGGCGATGGCGGGAAATTGGGAACAATCTTCCAGACCCACAGGCACGCGGCTGATGCCGTCAAAATCGCTGCCCAAGCCGACGCTTTGTACGCCTGCAAACTCAGCCATGTGCTCAATGTGGCGGACAACGTCCTCGATGGTAGCGAGGTGATCGTCGGGATAGCCACCGCCGACGAGAAAGTTGTGGCAGAAGTTGACGCCGACATAGCCGCCGCGGCATCCCAGATCGGTCAGCATCTCATCGGTCAGGTTGCGCGGTTGATCAGGGCAGAGCGCCCGCGCACAGGAATGTGATGCACACGGCCCGTGCGCGGACAGCTCGGCGGTCTGCCAGAAGGTGTTGTCCGAAGCATGGGACAGGTCGATAATGATGCCCAAACGGTCGCACTCAAGCACCACTTCGCGACCGAAATCCGTCAGCCCAAAGTCCTTCTGCTCCAGGCAGCAGGCGCAGATCTCATTGCTGCGCGACCAGCACAGACCGAACATGCGCAAACCGAGGCGATGCCACAGGTGCAGGATATGAAGATCACCTTCAAGCACGTCTCCACCCTCCACAGAGAGCATCGCGGCGATTCTTCCAGCGCTTTGCGCCCGATAGACGTCCTGCGGGCACAGAGCTTGCAAGAGCGTGTCCTGATGGAGATCCAGTAGCGCATAAAAGTCGTCGACCCCTTTGGCGCCCATGTGCAGCATAGAGCCGTAGCGTTCCGGCTGGCTGCTAAAAGCGGCAAAGGTCATCATGGAGACGCCGCCGCAGCGCAATTTTTCGATGGAAATGTGATGCGTCTCATCCGTAAGGCCAGAGCGCGGATCGCGCAGCTCAAGCAGCGCGTCGTTATGCGTATCGACGATCAGCATGGAGATTCTCCTCTGTATCTGGATAATCAAACAGCGCCCGATGTATTGGGCGCTGTACAAGGAAATGGGATCCGGCGACGACCTAACCTTCC
>DKYK01000006.1:9779-19495 GCA_002492415.1 Christensenella sp. UBA7102 | reverse complement strand
CAGCCCGTTTTTTGCGTTATTTATTAGGAGGAGATGGCGCAGGGACGGCATACTGACGGGTCATCGCGTGCGGGTGAACTCCACGACGTCTACGCCGCCGTCTTTGACGACGGGGCCGGCGATCATGCCGCATCTTTGGGTGTAGAAACGGTGGTTTTCCACCTTATCGACAGGGGTGACGAGGCGGATGCGCCGCCAGTCGGGGCAGAGCTCGAGCAGGCGGGAAAAGGCGCGCGCGCCCAGGCCCTTGCCCTGGTGCGCCGGCACGACGCACAGGCAGCCCAGGCAGATCCGCCCCTCGCCCTCGCAGGTGTAGGAGAGCGCGCCTACGGGCTCGCCGTCCAGCAGCAGAATCTGCTTGTGCGTGCGCGCGAGGGAGTCGAGCATGTCCTGCGCGGTTTTGCCGTAGCCGGGGCACCGGCCGTAGCGGACGTAGTCGGCATGGAACGCGGCGTTGTAGAGCCGCACCAGCAGCGCGGCGTCGCCGGGGACGGCGGTGCGGAAGGCGAGCGTCATGGGGCGCGACCTCCTTTGGCGTTATTTGGGGGGAGATTGCAGTATAGCACAGTTTTGCGCGCGGCGCAACGGGGCGGTTTGCGTTGACAGGGACGCGCGGGCGGGGTAAAATATAGACGGAAATTTTCACTTTTGATTTCGGGGAGGACATAGAGTTATGTATGATGTGGTCGTCATCGGCGCGGGCGTGATCGGCTGCGCCATCGCGCGGCGGCTGTCAGCCTACAAGGTGCGCGTCGCCGTGCTCGAGGCGGGCGCGGACGTGGCCATGGGCGCGTCGCGGGCAAACTCCGCCATCGTGCACGCAGGGTATGACTGTGAGCCGGGCACGGCCATGGCGCGCGTCAACGTCGCGGGCAACGCGATGTTCGACGAGTGGTGCCGCGAGCTTTCCGTGCCGCTTAAGCGCATCGGCTCGCTGGTGCTGGCCTTTGACGAGGCGGACATGGCGCAGGTGCGCAAATTGTACGACAACGGCATGAAAAACGGCGTGCCCGGCCTGGAGATTCTCACCCGTGAGCAGACGCTGGAAAAGCAGCCCGGCCTTGCGGACAGCGTGGTGGGCGCGCTGTGGGCCCCCACCGGCGCCATCACCTGCCCGTATGAGATGACCATCGCGTGCGCGGAGAACGCGCACGACAACGGCGTGGAGTTCTACTTTGACTTTTCTGCCGAGAAGATCACCACGCTGCGCGACGCGGTGGAGGTGGAGAACGACAAGAACTGCATCTTCCGCTCGAGATACGTGGTCAACGCCGCGGGCGTGCATGCCGACGAGATCTCCCGCCTGATGGGCGACGACAGCTTCACCATCAAGGGGCGCAAGGGCGAGTACGTGCTGCTGGACCGCGCGGCCTCGGCGTTTGTGCAGCGCGTGGTGTTCCAGGCCCCCGGCCCGCTGGGCAAGGGCGTGCTGGTGTCCCCGACGGTGGACGGCAACGCCTTTGTGGGCCCCACGGCCGTGGACGATTCGGGCAAGGAGGACACCTCCGTCAGCCAGAGCGGCATCGACGCGCTGAGAGCCGCGGGCGCAAAGTCCATGCCCGGCGTGCCCTTTGGCCGCCCCATCACCTCCTTTGCGGGCATCCGCGCGGTGCCCAGCACCGGCGACTTCATACTGGGCCGCTCCCAGGTCAACCCGAGGCTGATTCAGGCGGCGGGTATCAGCTCGCCCGGGCTGTCCTCGGCGCCTGCCATCGCCCAGGAGACGGTGGAGGCGCTGCGGCAGGCCGGCCTGCAGCTGATCCCAAGGGGCGACTATGACCCCATCCGCAAAAAGGAAAAGCCCTTCCGCGAGATGAGCATGCAGGAGCGCGAGGCGGCCATTGCAAAGGATGCGCGCTACGGGCGCATCATCTGCCGGTGCGAGACGGTGACGGAGGCCGAGATCGTCCGCGCCATCGAGCGCACGCTGGGCGCCCCCACGCTCGACGGCGTCAAGCGCCGCACGCGGGCCGGCATGGGCCGCTGCCAGGGCGGCTTCTGCGCGCCGCGCGTGATGGAGCTGATCGCCAAGCACGGCGGCGTCCCCATGGAGAAGATCACCAAAAACGGAGGATGTTCCAGGCTCATCGTCGGGCGCACCCGTCAGGAGGAGAAATAAATGGTTAGAAACGTAGAGGTCGCCATCATCGGCGGAGGCCCCGCGGGGCTTGCCGCGGCGCTGGCCGCGCACAAGGCGGGCGCAAAGAACGTGCTGATCCTGGAGCGCGATTCCTTCCCGGGCGGCATCTTGCAGCAGTGCATCCACAACGGCTTTGGGCTGCACTACTTCGGCCAGGAGCTGACCGGCCCCGAGTATGCGCAGCGCTTCATTGACGAAGTGGAAAAGATCGATTCCATTGAGATCCTGCTGGACACCATGGCGCTGGAGGTCACGCCCGACCGCCGCATTACCGCGGTATCCCCCGAGCACGGGCTGGTGCAGGTGCAGGCGGGGGCCGTGGTGCTGGCCATGGGCTGCCGCGAGCGCACGCGCGGCGCGCTGAACATCCCCGGTACGCGGCCCGCGGGCGTTTACACCGCCGGCTGCGCGCAGCGCCTGGTCAACATGGAGGGCATGATGCCCGGCCGGCGCGTGGTGATCCTGGGCTCGGGCGACATCGGGCTGATCATGGCGCGGCGCATGGTGTGGGAAGGCGCAAAGGTGGAGATGGTGTGCGAGCTGATGCCCTACTCCAGCGGCCTGAACCGCAACATCGTGCAGTGCCTGGAGGACAACGGCATCCCGCTGCACTTCAACACCACGGTGGTGGAGGTGCACGGGCGCGAGCGCGTGGAGGGCGTGACCATCGCCCAGGTGGATCCCGCGACGCGAAAGCCCAAAATGGAGACGGCGCGATATGTGGAATGCGACACGCTGCTGCTGTCCGTGGGCCTGATCCCGGAAAACGAGCTGACGCAGGGCACCGGCGCTGCGATGGACCGCGTGACCTCGGGCGCGGTGGTGGACGCCGCGCGGCAGACCACTGCAGAGGGAATTTTCGCCTGCGGAAACGTGCTGCACGTGCACGATCTGGTGGATAACGTCAGCGCCGAAGCGCAGATTGCGGGCCAGAGCGCCGCAAAGTACGCCCAGGGACGGCTGGATAAGGCCGAGACGGTGGACGTGACGCCCTGCGGCGCGGTGCGCTATGTGGTGCCCCAGCGCCTGGTCAAGGGCGAGGGCGAGGCGGCGCTGTACTTCCGCGTGGGCAGCGCGGTCAAGCCTGCGCGCCTGACCGTCAAGTGCGGCGACGCCGTGCTCAAAACGCTCAAAAAGCCCGTGATGACCCCGGGCGAGATGGAAAAGGTGGTCATCGACCTTGCAAAGGTGGATGGAGACGTCACCGTGTGCGCAGAGGAGGGCTGAGTGATGAAGAAGGAATTTGTCTGCATCTCCTGTCCGGTGGGCTGCCGGCTCACCGTGTGGGACGACGAGGGCGAGGTCAAGGTTTCGGGCAATACCTGCCGCAGAGGGCAGATCTACGGCGTGCAGGAGTTCACCGCGCCCATGCGCACGGTGACCAGCTCCGTGCCCGTGGAGCACGGCCGGCAGGCCATGTGCTCGGTCAAGACCGCGCAGCCCGTGCCCAAGGAGCGCGTGCAGGATGTGCTGCGGGCCATCCGCGCGCTGCACGTCAAAGCGCCCGTGGCCGTGGGCGACGTGCTGCTGGAGGACGCCGCGGGAACCGGCGCGCAGGTCGTGGCCACGCGCAGAGTGGAGGACAGAAGAAAGTATTCATAGAGAAACGGCCAAAAGACGCCCTATTTCGGGGCGTTTTTTGGCCGTTCAGGGGGAAAGCGGGCGAGGAGAGAGATCAGGCCGCCTGGGAGGATCGGGCGACGGCGCGGCGCAGGACGGGGGCGATGGCCAGGGCGGCGGCGAGCTTGACGGCGTCGACGGGCAGATAGATGAGACACCAGTTCCAGACGATGAACCAGAGTGTGACCTCCCGGGTGAGCACAAGGCGCATCACGAAGTAGCCGTAGACCGCGCCCAGCAGGTAGGTCACGGCAAGACCGGCCAGGCCGGCGATGAGCGCGGCGGGGACGTAGGGCATCCTGCTTAGGAGAGTGCGCAGCAGCCAGGAAGTCAGCGGGGCGCAGGCAATCATGCCCAGCAGGAACCCAAAGGTGGGCGAGGTAAGGCTGGAAAGGCCGCCGGAAAAACCGGCGAAGACGGGCGCGCCCACCAGCCCCAGCACGATATAGCAGACCATGGACAGCAGCGCCTGCCTGGGCGTGAGCACGAAGCCCGCCAGCACCACAAAGAACAACTGCAGCGTCACCGCGCCGTAGGGCAGGGGGATGGACAGCAGCGCGCCCACGGCCGTCAGCGCGCAGAACAGCGCGCAAAGCGTGATGTCTCGAATGGCGATGTGTTTCATGAAAGGGCCCTCCTCGTTCTGATTGTAAACTTATAGCCTAAAAACCGTTTACAATATATCACGCGCGGTCGCGGCTGTCAATACGGATCGGAGAAGGATGGACGCAGATTGGACATTATAGATCAGAACAAATTTACTGGCTAATGTTTGAAAAATAACTGTTAATCTTTTCACAGGTCCCTTTACAAACGGGAAAAACGAGGGGTATACTGATGGATGACAAATTGGGAGGGAGGCATGCGGCGATGGAAGCGTTTCAATTTTTTCCAGATGCGCTGGGGCTGCTGTGGGGCTTGCTGGGCGGCACGTTCAATCTGTGGATGACCCAAAGGCTGCTGGGCGACAACATGAGCAACGGGCGCATCTTCGCGCTGGTATTCCTCAAGCCCGTGACGCACCTGGTGATCCTGGTGTGCGGCATGTTTGTCTCTGCGTGGTTCATGCTGCTGGCGGCGGCGGGCGATCTGCTGATGCTGGCGGTGATGTTCCTCAAGAACTACTTCAATGGCAGGAGATGATGGAATGGAAATCGAAGTCACACCGAAGGCCTTTACCATTGGCGGCGTCAATGTGGGGGAATCGGTGGTGATCGCCTGGTGTGTCACCGCGGCGCTCATTGTGCTGGCGCTCGTGGTCAAGATCAGGTCCAGAAACTTCACCGAGGTTCCAAAGGGGCTGCAAAACCTGCTGGAGTTCGGCATTGAAGCGATCCAGAAGTACGCCAAGACCGAGGTCGGCGGCGTGTGGGAGGAGATCGCGCCCTACTGCGCGACGGTGGCCTGCTACATATTCGGCTGCTGCATGGTGGAGATCATCGGCGTGCGCGCGCCGACCACGGATCTTTCCATGACGCTGGCGATGGGCCTGGGCACCTTTTTCTGGATCAACTATATGGGCATCCGGCACAAGGGATTGGGCGGCCGCCTGATGCACTACGTCAAGCCCATCCCCCTCATTCCGCTGGTGACGGATATCGCCATCCCCATCTCGATGGCGTGCCGGCTCTACGGCAACCTGCTGGCGGGCATGATCGTGATGGAGCTGATCTACGGCGCGATGAAATACTTCGCTGTGGCCGTGCCCGCGGCGCTGTCGCTGTACTTCAACTTCTTCGACTCGGCCATACAGGCCTATATCTTTGTCACGCTGACGCTCTGCTACGTGTCGGAGGCCATCGAGTGACGGCGCAGGCGTGATCCCCCGTTGATCCAATCAAAAAAAACAAAATTTGGAGGTATTTCATATGAGTACTGGTTTGCTCGCCATCGGCGCAGGAATTGCAGTGTTCACCGGCATCGGCGCCGGTATTTCCATGGGTATTGCCACCGGCAAGTCCGTCGAGGCCGTCGCGCGTCAGCCCGAGGCCGCGGGTTCCATCCGCTCGACCATGATGCTGGGCCTGGTGCTGGCCGAATCCACCGCCATTTACGGCTTCGTCGTGGCGCTGATGATCATGTTCCTGCTCAAATAAGCATCGAGGAGTGGATTTGACATGGAAGGTATTTTCGAGATCGTCTCTCCGCTCAGCCTGCTGATGCACCTGGTCAACCTGATCATCCTCTACATCGTGTTCAGGATCTTCCTCTACAAGCCCGTGGCCAAGTTCATGAAGGAGCGCCGCGACCGCATCGCCGCCGAGCGCGAACAGCTGGACGCGGACAAGGCCGAGGTGACCGCCATCCGCGCGCAGGGCGACGAGATCCTCAAAAAGGCGCGCGCCGACGCGGAGGACCAGGTGGCCCAGATGCTGGTGCAGGCCGACAACGACGCCAAGGCCATCCGCAGGGAGGCCGAAAAGCAGGCCGGGGAAATATTGGACAACGCCAGAGCGGAGGCCGAGCAGGAAAAAAAGCGCCAGCTCGACGCGCTGCACGAGCAGGTCATGTCGCTCTCCGTGCAGCTGGCCAGCCGCATACTGGAGCGCGAAATCAAGCCCGAGGACCATCAGAAGCTGATGGAGGAATTCCTGGCCGAGGTGAAGTGATATGCTGAGAGGAAAGCTTTATACGCCCGCGGCGCCCAGCGCCGAGCAGCTGGAGCTGATTCGCCGCTCCTTTGCCCAAAGGCTGGGCGACGAGGTGCAGCTGGAGGTCGTCGTCGATCCGGCGCTCATCGGCGGCGTCCGGGTGGAGATTGACGGCCGCGTTTACGACGGCTCCGTGCAGAACCGGCTGACCATCAAGCAGGACATCCAGCCCGAGGCGGAGGAGGACGCGTCCGACACGCTCGAGGCGCGCCTAAAGCGCATGCACGGCTTCAAAAACCGCGCCGAGGTTCTGCCGGTGGGCTACGTCGTCAGCGTGGGCGACGGCATCGCGCACGTGGACGGCCTCAACGGCTGCCGCAACAACGAGCTGCTGCGCTTTGAGGGCGGCAAGTTTGGCATCGCCTTCAACCTGGAGCGCGACAGCGTGGGCGTCATCATGCTGGATAAGACCGCGGGCATCCGCGAGGGCAGCCGCGTGGAGGGCACGGGCCGCATTGTGTCGGTGCCCGTGGGCGAGAGGCTGCTGGGCCGCGTGGTGGACCCGCTGGGCCGCGCCATCGACGGCAAGGAGCCCATCCGCGCCAAGACCTTCCGTCCCATCGAGACGGAGGCCCCGCCCATCATCGAGCGCGGCGCGGTCAAGCAGCCCATGCAGACGGGCTATATGGCCATCGACTCCATGGTGCCCATCGGAAGGGGGCAGCGCGAGCTGATCATCGGCGATAGGCAGACGGGCAAGACCGCCATTGCCGTGGACACCATCATCAACCAGAAGGACACGGGCGTTTTGTGCATTTACGTCGCCATCGGTCAGAAGGCCTCCACCATCGCGTCGGTCAAAAAGACGCTGGAGGACAACGGCGCGATGGAGTACACCACCATCGTGGCCGCGACGGCTTCCGATTCCGCGCCCATGCAGTACATCGCGCCCTATGCGGGCTGCGCGATGGCCGAGGAGTTCATGTACGCCGGCCGCGACGCGCTGATCATTTACGACGACTTATCCAAGCACGCGGTGGCCTATCGCGCCATCTCGCTGCTGCTGCGCCGTCCGCCGGGCAGAGAGGCCTACCCCGGCGACGTGTTTTACCTGCACTCCAGGCTCCTGGAGCGCGCCGCGAAGCTCTCCGACGCGTTGGGCGGCGGCTCGATGACGGCCCTGCCCATCATCGAGACCATGGCGGGCGATATATCCGCCTACATCCCCACCAACGTCATCTCCATCACCGACGGGCAGATCTTCCTGGAGAGCGAGCTGTTCAACGCGGGCGTGCGCCCGGCCGTCAACGGCGGCCTGTCTGTCTCCCGCGTGGGCGGCAACGCGCAGACCAAGGCCATGCGCAAGGTGTCCGGCCAGCTGAGGCTGGATCTGGCGCAGTACCGCGAGCTGTCGGTGTTCGCGCAGTTCGGCTCCGACCTGGACACAGCCACGCGCGACCTGCTGGCCCAGGGCGAGAAGCTGACCGAGCTGCTCAAGCAGGATCAGTACGCGCCCATGTCCATGCAGGAGCAGGCGGTGCTGCTCTACGTGATGACGCGCGGGCTGGCCATGGAGGTCGAAGTCCGGGACATCGCGCAGTTCAAGAGGGAGTTCATCGAGTTTGTGCGCAGGGAATATCCGCAGATCCTGCTGCGCATCGCGCGCAGCGGCGAGCTGGATCAGGACGACGAGGACAGCCTGACGGCCGCCGCCGCGGAATATTTTAAGAGGTGAGGGGCACATGGCGAGCATAGCCGATATTCGCCACCACATGCGCGTGGTGTCGCAGACGCGGCAGATCACACGCGCCATGCACATGATCTCCACCGCGAAGATGAAAAAGGGCCTGGCGCGCTATGAGGCGAACCTGACGTACCTGACCGAGGTGCGCCAGACCATCAAGGACGTGCTGACCCACGTCGACGAGGGACGCAGGCACGGCTATCTGCGCCGGCCCAAGGGCAAGCGCGCCGCGCACATCATCATCGCGGCGGACAAGGGCCTGGCCGGCGGCTACAACAGCGGCGTGCTGCAGCTGGCCGAGGAGCACATGAAGGCCCATGTGGAGAGCAACATCTTCTGCATCGGCCAGATGGCCAGGGAGTATCTCGAGCGCAGGGGATATGTCATCGACATCGAGTTTGCACACGTGATTCAGGACCCCACGCTCACCCACGCGCGGCAGATCGCTGAAACCGTGATCGAACTGTATAACCAAAACATGCTCGACGAGGTCTACATCGTCTACACCAAGCGCGTCTCCACCATGGTGCAAAAGCCGGAGGTCATCCGGCTGCTGCCCGTGCGCGTGGAGGACTTTGACGATGTGGAGGCCTCGGTGGGCGGCCAGGAGGAGATCCTCTACGAGCCGTCGGTGTCCAAATTGATGGAGCTGCTCATTCCCCAGTATCTGATCGGCGTGATCTACAGCGCGCTGGTGCAGTCCTTCGCCAGCGAGCAGTGCGCGCGCATGAACGCGATGGATGCGGCCACGCGCAATGCCGATGAGATGATGGACCGGCTCGGCCACGAGCTCAACCGCGCGCGCCAGAGCCAGATCACCAACGAGATCGCCGAAATCATCGCGGGCGCGGACGCGCTGGAAGGGTAGGAAAACATGGAACGCAAACAGGGACAGGTTACGCAGGTCATCGGGGCGGTGGTGGATGTGCAGTTTGACACCGATGCCTTGCCCGAGATCCGCGACCTGATTTATGTAATCGACGGTCAGACCCGCACGCCGCTGGAGGTGGCGGGGCACCTGGGCGGCGGCGTGGTGCGCTGCATTTCGCTCAAGGCCACCGAGGGCCTTGCGCGCGGCATGCAGGTGGAAAACACCGGCGCGCCCATCACCGTGCCTGTGGGGCCCGAGATGCTGGGCCGGGCCGTCAACGTGCTGGGCGAACCCATCGACGGCCTTGGGGACATCTCCGCAAAGGAGAGCCGTCCCATTCACCGCGAAGCGCCGGTGTTTATGCACCAGAAGCCCGCAAGCCGCGTCTTTGAGACGGGCATCAAGGTCATCGACCTGCTCGCGCCCTATCCCAAGGGCGGCAAGATCGGCCTGTTCGGCGGCGCGGGCGTGGGCAAGACGGTGCTGATCATGGAACTGATCCGCAACGTGGCCTATGAGCACGGCGGCTGCTCCGTGTTTGCCGGGGTAGGCGAGCGCAGCCGGGAGGGCAACGACCTTTGGAACGAGATGACCGAGTCCGGCGTGGTGGAGAAGACGGCGCTGGTCTACGGCCAGATGAACGAGACCCCCGGCGCCAGACTGCGGGTGCCCCTGTCGGCGCTGACCATTGCGGAGCATTTCCGGGACGTGCAGCGGCAGGACGTGCTGCTGTTTATCGACAATATTTTC
>DKYK01000006.1:0-9765 GCA_002492415.1 Christensenella sp. UBA7102 | reverse complement strand
TTCGGCGGCGCGGGCGTGGGCAAGACCGTGCTGATCATGGAGATGATCCGCAACATCGCCACCGAGCATGGCGGCTACTCCATCTTTACGGGCGTGGGCGAGCGCTCCCGCGAGGGCAACGAGCTGATGCACGACATGAAGGAGTCCGGCGTGCTGGAAAAGACCGTCATGGCTTTCGGACAGATGAACGAGCCGCCGGGAAGCCGCATGCGCGTGGCGCTGACGGGCCTTACACAGGCGGAGTACTTCCGCGACGAGAAGCATACCGACGTGCTGCTGTTTATTGACAATATCTTCCGCTATGTGCAGGCGGGCTCCGAGGTCTCGGCGCTGCTGGGGCGCATGCCCTCCGCGGTGGGCTATCAGCCCACGCTTGCGCAGGAAGTGGGCGAGCTGCAGGAGCGCATCACCTCCACCGACCGCGGCTCCATCACCTCGGTACAGGCCATCTACGTGCCCGCCGACGACCTGACGGATCCGGCTCCTGCCACCACTTTTACGCATCTGGACGCCACCACGGTGCTCTCGCGCCAGGTGTCCGAGAGCGGCATCTACCCGGCGGTGGACCCGCTTGCGTCGAACAGCCGCATCCTCGACCCGCGCATCGTGGGCCAGGAGCACTACCATATCGCCCGCCGCGTGCAGGAGGTGCTGCAGCGCTACAAGGAGCTGTCCGATATCATCGCCATTCTGGGCATGGATGAGCTCTCTGAGGAGGACCGCCTGACGGTGCACCGCGCGCGCCGCATCCAGCGCTTCCTGTCGCAGCCCATGTTCGTGGCGGAGGTGTTTACCAACAATCCCGGCCGCTACGTGCCGGTGGAAAAGACCATCGAGGGCTTCCGCGCCATCGTCGAGGGCGAGGTGGACGACTTGCCCGAGGCGGCGTTCTTCATGGTGGGCGACATCGACGAGGCCAAGGCCAAGGCTGAGGCCATGATGAAAGGATAGACGTATGGCGGCGACGTTTGAATTGGAGATCACCACGCCCGAGCGCGGCTTCTTCAAGGAACCCGTGGAGATGGTGGTGCTGCCCGGCGAGGACGGCGAGCAGGGGATATTGGCGGGCCACGCCAGGATGGTGCTCGTGGTCAAGGCGGGCACGGTGCGCATCCAGCGCGCGGGCAAATGGGAGGAATGCGTCATCGCCGACGGCTACGCGATGGTGGACGGACAGCGTGTGCTGCTGCTCTGCCAGCGCGCCGAGTGGCCCGACGAGATCGACGTACGCCTCGCCCGCGAGGAGGAGCAGCTGGAGAAGGAAAAGCTGCGTCAGGCCCAGAGCATGCGTGAGTACGTGCTGGCAAAGGCCGGTCTGGCGCAGGCCATGGCCAGGCTCTCCGCTGTGCAGCACCGCAATGTCAACAACAACTGAGGTGAGCTTGGGGAAAAGACGGCTTTGGCCGTCTTTTTTTCTGCCCGGGCAGCGGCAGGGGCGGCCTTTATGCGAAGTTATCACAAAAGAGTTGATAAGGGAGGTGGGGATGCAGTACAATGAAGGGGAACAACGTCAAGGAGGACGGAAGAGAGATGTACCAGGAGATGGTCAAGTTTCCTGCGGGAAAGCCCTGGGAGACGATGCTGTATATCGCATTCATTGTGGCGGGTGTGTTCGTCATCAGCTTGATTTCGTGGCTGCTGAGCAGCTTGGGACTGCCGTGGGTGGACCTGCTGGCGGTGGCGGCGGTGGCCGCGTGGGCGTGCGTCGTCTTTCTGCAGCGCGTGGTGCAGTACCGGTATACGCTGATGGATACGGAACTGATCGTGGCGCGCGTGGTGGGCAGCCGGGAGAAGAACGTGTTCTGGCTGGATGTGGGCGACATTGAGCGGATGGGCGCGGTGGAAAAGCCGTGCAAGCTTCCCACTGTGAACTGCGCGCTGCCCACAAAAAAGCTGCGCGCCGTGCAGATGATTTATCATGAGAACGGAGCGCAGAAGCGCGTACTGCTGCAGCCCAGCGACAGGCTGCTGGAGATGATGCGCAGCCGCGCGGCGGGAGATGGCTGGAGCGTCTGAGACAAAAAAATCGAATGATGTGAATGAAAAGTGAAAGCCGCCTCGTTATACCTGTAGAGAGGAGCGACGGGCGGGGGAGGAGAGAACATGAGCCGAAGATACGACTGTGTGATCTTTGATTTGGACGGCACCGTGATGGATACTTCGGAAGGGGTCGTTCGATCTGTGCAGTATGCGCTCAGGGGGATGGGCCTGCCCGATGACGATATGGAGCGCATTCGCCGGTTCATCGGCCCGCCGCTGCATCAGGCGTTTACGGAATTCTATGGCATGAAGGACGCGGAGGCGACGGAAGCCGTGCGGCTCTACCGCGTGCGCTACGCGCAGGCGGGCGTTCTGGAATACACGCCCTATTTTGGGATGCTGGAATTGATCCGGGAGATCCGGGCGGCGGGCATGCGCGTGGGCGTTGCGACGGGCAAGCCGGAGGTGTTCACGCGGGTCATACTGAAAGACGCGGGGATTGAGGACTGCGTGGATCGGCTGATCACGCCCAACTTGTCCGACAAGCGACAGGATAAGCCGGCAATGGTGCGCGCCATCCTGGATGCCTGCGGCGAAAAGGCCGTGATGGTGGGCGACCGCTGCTTCGATATAGAAGGCGCGCGCGCCAATGGCATCGACTCCATCGGCGTGCTGCAGGGCTTTGGCTCGCGGCAGGAGCTGCAGGACAGCGGCGCGACCTATATCGTGCAGGGCGCGCAGGGCATCCGACACATATTGGGGCTGACGCGGGAGAGAGGACGCTTCCTCACCTTTGAAGGAACGGATGGAACGGGAAAGAGTACGCAGATCGAGCGCCTGCGCGCGGCGTTGACAGCGCAGGGAAGAGACGTTGTGGTCACGCGCGAGCCGGGCGGCACCCCCATCTGCGAGCGCATCCGCGGCCTGCTGCTGGACAAAAGCAGCGTGATGGACGATGTAACGGAGGCGTATCTGTACGCGGCGGCGCGCGCGGAGCATGTGCGCGCAGTGATCCTGCCTGCGCTGGAGCGCGGGCAGGACGTGCTGTGCGACCGATACATTGATTCCTCCGTGGCCTATCAGGGCTACGGACGCCAGCTGGGGGCGCAGAGGGTGATGGACATCAACCGGGAGGCCGCGGCGGATTGCATGCCGGACCGTACCTACCTGCTGACGCTGCCGCAGCAGGAGGCGCGGGCGCGCATCGCGGGGCGCGGAGAGCGCGACCGCATGGAGAGTGCGGGCGAGGCCTTTGACCGCCGGGTGGCGGAGGGCTTTTTGCACATCGCGCAGCAGGAACCGGAGCGCGTGCGCGTGCTGGACGCGCGGCGCAGCGTGGAGGACCTGGCCCTGTGCATTGCGCAGGATGTTGCAAAGTTGAAAACATCAGGCGGTGCGGTGCGTTAATCGTTGCACTTTTTTGGCATATGGCCTATAATAGAAAGAGTTATTTTGTATGGTTTTAAGGAGGCAGGACCTGTATGCCCAGTGAGATTCTGATTCTACTCATCACTGCAGCGGCCGGCATCGTGGGCAGCATTGCGCTGATGATTTGCAATGCGGTGCTCGGCAGGCGCAGCGCCGAACAGGCACAGGAAGAGGACTACGAGCCGGAGGAGACTCCCTTGGAAGCGGACGCTTCCGATGATTCTGAGGGAGAAACCGTGCGCGAGATCAAGTTCACGCCCCTGGACGACGAGCAGGCGGACGCCCCTGCGCAGGAGGCGGACGGGGAGCCTGTGACCGTGGCGCAGCTGCGCCTGGTGCGGCCCGAGGATGGAGCGGAGTGCAATTCCGCGACCGTGGGCAGCCTCTGTGTGAGCATTGGGAACGCGCAGGACATCGGGCAGCGCGACCAGCAGCAGGACGCCTTTGCCATCACGCCTCTGGAGGAGGAGCGGGTGGTGGAGAAGTTCGGCGTGATGGCCGTGGTGTGCGACGGCATGGGCGGTATGGAAAACGGCGCCGAGGCGGCGCAGATGGGCGCAGTGCAGTTTATGCGCGCGTACCTTGACGCAAAAGAAGTGGACAACCATGCGCTGGTGGACGCTGTATACGCGGCAAATAGCGCGGTCTACCAGGCATTTCAAGGCAAGTCGGGCATGATGGCGGGAACGACGCTGGTCGCGGCCTCTGTGCTGCCTGACGGCCTGCGCTTTGTATCCGTGGGCGACAGCCACATTTATCTGCACCGCAAGGGCAAGCTCTATCAGCTCAACCGCGACCACAACTACTTTACCGAGCTGATGGACAAGGTCAATGCCGGTGAAATGACGCTGGAGGAAGCGCAGCATCACCCGGAGCGCGCGCATCTGACCAGCTTTGTGGGCATTGAGAAGCTGGAAAAGGTGGATTACAACATCCAGCCTGTGGCGCTTCGCCCGGGCGATCGCATATTGCTCTGCTCGGACGGATTGTTCAAGACGCTTTCGGTGCGCGAAATTGTCGATGTGATGGAACGCTCTGAACCCAATCGCGCGCAAGACGCACTGCTGGAGGCGGTCAAGGCGAAGAGCCGGCGCAAGCAGGACAACGTGACCATCGTATTGCTCTACTGCGACGGCAGATAGAGGGAGAAGTGTGCAGAGCATGAGGAAGATGAGGATTTTTGCGGCGTTTCTGCTCGCCGCGATGCTGTTGGTTTCCGGGCTGGTCACGGCGCAGGCGGAGACGCTGGGGCCGGATGAGGCCAAAAACTCCGTATTTCGCGTGGCGACCAAGGACGCGGGCGGCACGGTGGTCGCCTTTGGCTCCGCGTTCGGCGTGGGCCAGAGCGCGCCCATCACCTATCTGCTGACCAATTATCACGTCATATCGGAGAACCCGCAGGGCGTGACCATCTGGATCGGGAAGGACACGGAAATCGAATGCGAAGTGGCCATTTCCGTGCCGGAAAAGGATCTGGCGGTGCTCAAGCTCTCTACGCCCATCGACGAGGAGCCGTTGCCGCTGGGAACGGAGGACATGACCCGCATGGGCGATTCGGTGTTCGCGCTGGGATATCCCACCAACGACATCAGCAACACCATTACCTCTTTCCCGGAAGACGTCAGCGCGACCAAGGGCATCATCAGCAAGATGTCGGTGTGGAACGACGTACTGTACTATCAGATCGACGCGGCGCTCAATCAGGGAAATTCGGGCGGACCGCTGCTCCATGAGAACGGTTACGTGGTGGGGATTGCCACGATGAAGATGAACGATGCGGAGGGCATCAACGGCGCCATTCGCATCGAAGAGGCGCTCGACGCGCTCAGCTCTGTGGGCGTTTCCGTCAAAATGGCCACTCTGACTACCGCGACGGAATCCCCCGCGCCCACCGCGACGCCCGGTCCTTCGCCATCGGCCAGCCCGGAAGTATCCGCAGCGCCCGTGGCGGCGGAAACCGGCGGCAGCAGCGGAGGCTTTGGCCTGATGTGGCTGGTGATTTTCATCTTTGCGGCGCTGGCATTTGTGGCCGTGCTGGTGTATATGATGGTAAGGCGCCGCGCGGAAGGCGGCAGCGTGCTGGAAGCCTTCCTGCCCCGCAAAAGTGGGGAGAAGGAAAAAGGATATATTGTGGGAATACGCGGGCCGTATGCGGGCGCGGTGATCGCGCTGGACGGCGAGACGGTGTTCTTTGGGCGCGATCCGCAGCGCTGCCAGCTGGTCTTTGACCCGCAGGGCAAGCAGATCAGCCGCGTGCATTGCTCGGTGCGCTACGATGAGGAACGGGAGTGCTTTACGCTGGAAAATTATTCGCGCAACGGCACCTTCCTGATGAATGGCGACCGGCTCAACGACGGCGATGCGGCGGATCTGTACAGCGGCGATCGCTTCTATCTGGTGGAGGAAAGCTGCCTGTTCGAGGTGTGCGAAAATGCGCCAGAGCGACAGTAGAAGGAGAGGGCTTTTGTGAAATACGTTCGTTGTGAGTTCGGACACTATTATGATCCGTCCAAATACCGCGCCTGCCCGCACTGCTCGGCGCGCAGGTCCAATGTGCAGGAGGAGTATACGATTGCAAAGGATCCGGTGGATGAGCGCATCATGCAGGCGTATGACCTGGACTATGGCCAGGACGAGCCCATCCAAGCGCCCGCGCGCCGCAGCGCAGCGCCTGCGCCGGACGCCGCGCCCGTTTCCGGGCCGGCGGCGCCGCATATAGTGGAGGAAGAGTCGGTTACGGTGGCGCGTGTGGAGAAGAACACGGGCATCAATCCGCCGGTGGGCTGGTTGGTGCAGATTGCCGGACCCAATCGCGGCCAGTCCTATGAGATCCATTCTGAGCGCAATACATTGGGGCGATCGTCGGCAATGGACATCTGCTTGAAGGGAGATGTGGGCGTTTCGCGCGACACCAACGGCGTGATCTCCTACAATCCGCGCAACCGCGCCTTTCACCTCATCCCCGGGGAGGGGAAGGCCATCATCTATCTCAACGGCGAGGAGCTGCTCGCACCGATGGCGCTGACGGCCTACGACCGCATTGAGATCAGCGATACGTCGCTGCTGTTTTTGCCGCTGTGCTCGCAGCGGTTTGCCTGGGAGGACGAGCAGGCGTGAGGAGCGCCGTGAATGCGAAGTAAGGCGGTGTTTGACGGGTGCACGATCATTCTATCTGTCTTGGATGTATGCAGGACAAGGGGCAGGCGCAGGTCTGTCCCTTTTGCGGGTATCGCGAGGGCACGCCCGCTGCCGCGCCGCATTACCTGAAACCCGGAACGGTGCTCGCGGGCAAGTATCTGGTGGGTCGGGGCCTGGGGCACGGCGGCTTTGGCACGACCTACATTGCGCGCGACCAGGTACTGGGCATTAAGCTGGCCATCAAGGAATATCTGCCGCAGGACTGCGCCTCGCGTCAGCCGGGTACCAACGTGGTCACGCCCTATTCCGGTCAGGGAGGCACGCGCTTTACGGAAGGGCTGGAGTCCTTCCTGCAGGAGGCGCGCACGCTGGCGCGCTTTGACGGCGCGCCCAACATTGTGGGCGTGCGCGATTTCTTCACGGAAAACGGCACGGCCTATCTGGTGATGAACTATCTGGAGGGCATCACACTCAAGCAGTATCTGGTGCGCAGCGGCGGCAAGCCCGTGCCCTTTGACAAGATGCTGGGCATTCTGCTGCCCATAATGGACGCACTGCGCACCGTGCATGCGGCCGGGCTGCTCCACCGCGACATCAGCCCCGACAACATCTTTCTGACCACTTCGGGGCAGGTGACCCTCATCGACTTTGGCGCGGCGCGGCAGTCCATGAATGTGCAGCAATCCATGTCCGTGATCCTCAAGCCCGGCTATGCGCCCGAGGAACAGTATCGCTCGCGCGGCCGCCAGGGTCCCTGGACGGACATCTACGCGCTGGGCGCGACCATGTACCGCACGCTGACGGGGCGCATCCCGCCCGAATCGCTCGAGCGGCAGAAGCAGGACTGCCTGGTGCCGCCCTCCAGGCTGGGCATCCGGATCCCGGCCTATGCCGAGACGGCGATTTTACGCGCCATGGCGGTGCGCGCGGAGGATCGATTCCAGACCGTTGACGAGTTCCGCGCGGCGCTGCTGCATTCCGGTGGGGAAAAGCCGGCGCCGCCCAAGCTCCCGGAGCACAATCGCGTTTCCACGCAGCGCAGGGAATCGCCGCGTCCCCGCAAGGAAGACCCAGTGACCTATCCGCTGGACCATAAGAACAACAAAAAAAAGAAGAAGGGCCTGCGCCCGGCCGTGGTGATCACGGCGATTCTGATGCTGCTGATCCTGGGCATTGTGGCGCTGTTCTTCTACTATTTGACGACCATCATGGGACGGGGTGAGGACCTGGGGGACATAGGACTGAGTGCCGTTCCCACGCCCACCCGCACGGTCGAGACGCCCGAGGCGACTCCTGCGCCGACTGCGAGCGAGCCCGTGCAGCCGACGGAATCGCCTACACCGACGCCGGCGCCCACCATTGACCCGGCGCTCGCCCCCTTTATCGAGGGCGCCGCGCCTTCCGATGCGATACAGGACTTCGCCCCCCTGCACGGCCGCCTGATGATGGTGGAGGATGAGGGGCAGCAGATCCTGTGGGTGACGGGCCGTGCGCCCAGCGGGTGGCCCGACATGCTCTGCGGGCGCTTTGTGTACAATCCGTCCACCGGCGCGCCGGTGGGCGATGTGTACGGCTTCTACCTGGACGAGCAGGGCAATCTGCGCTATACCTCCATTGAAGAGCCTGAAACCGATGTGCTGGTGCTGCCCGCGCAGTGCACCGTGGGCACGACGTTCCGCGGCATGCTGGGCGCGAGCAGTGTGTACGCCGTCAATTACTCCGGTTCCGCCAATGGCATGGATCTGATGAACTGCGTCGTGCTGCAGAGCGAGGAAGGATATGCATTTTTCCAGAGCGGCAAGGGCCTGGTGCTGCTGCAGACGGAATTTGAGGGAGGAGAGGTGCTCTACCGCCTGCTGACCGACGAGTCGGACTCGCAGAGCATCTATCGTTCCTTTGTCGATTAAATACAAAGGAGAACTTCGCATATGACCAAGCGCGTCATCGTCGGCATGTCCGGCGGCGTCGATTCGTCCGTTGCCGCCCTGCTTCTCAAGGAGCAGGGCTATGACGTGACGGGTGTTTTTATGAAAAATTGGGAAGAGAAAGACGACAGCGGCGTGTGCACAGCGACGCAGGATTACGAAGACGTGCGCGCGGTGTGCGACAGCATCGGCATTCCATACTATACGGTGAACTTCACAAGGGAGTACTGGGATCGCGTGTTTTCGCATTTTTTGGAGGAATACCGCAGAGGACGCACGCCCAATCCGGATGTGCTGTGCAACCGGGAAATCAAATTCCGCGCCTTCCTGGATTTCGCAATGAAGAACGGAGCCGACGCGATGGCCACAGGGCATTTTTGTCAGTTGGACAGGACCGGCGGAGAGGTGAAGCTGCTGCGCGGCGCGGATCCCAATAAAGATCAATCTTATTTCCTTTATATGCTCTCGCAGGAGCAGCTGGGCAGCGCGATCTTTCCCGTGGGCGGCATGACCAAGGGGGAAGTGCGCCGTATCGCGAGAGAAAACGGATTGGAGACAGCGGAAAAGAAGGATTCCACCGGCGTCTGCTTCATTGGGGAGCGGAACTTTAAACAGTTTTTGAAGCAGTTTCTGCCCGCGCAGCCGGGGGACATGGTCGCGCCCGACGGCACAGTGGTGGGGCGACACGATGGACTGATGTATTATACGCTGGGCCAGCGAAAGGGGTTGGGCATTGGCGGCACGGGGGATGGGCGCAGCTGGTTTGTGGTGGAAAAGGACATGGAACACAACATACTGCGCGTCTGTCAGGGCGAGGACGACCCGCGCCTGTGGAGCGACAGACTGAACGCGTCGCAGATGACGTTTATCGCGGGACGCGCACCGGCGCAGGAGTTTGACTGCACGGCCAAGGTGCGTTACCGCCAGCCGGATCAGAAGTGTCACGTCAGTATGCGGGGGGATTGCGCCGTGGTCACCTTTGAGCAAATGCAGCGCGCGGTAACGCCGGGGCAGTCTGTGGTGATCTACAGCGGGCCTGTGTGCCTCGGCGGAGGGATCATCGAAGGCGCGGACCGTAAATAAATCGCCAATTTGACGACTTTTTGAAGAAGCGTCAGGAAAATAGAAAAAAGTTGAAAAAAAGTGTTGACAAAGCAAACGACATTTGGTATGATATACAACGTCGTCAGCGACGGGTTGGAAATCCTGAGCGCCTGCGGCATGCGAACCTTGAAAACGATACATAAAGAATGACGAGGAAATTGACGAGAGTTAATTCCAATACGGACAAGAG
>DKYK01000027.1:12672-16068 GCA_002492415.1 Christensenella sp. UBA7102 | reverse complement strand
TCGGAGTGGCAAAAGCCCTCCTGCAGCCGCTTTATTGCGGCTGCAGGAGGGCTTTTGCAGTTGATTACATGCTGTGCAGCGCACGACAACACTTCAGGCGCCAGTAGATGCCGGTGACCTCGGCCATGGCGCAGAGTTTGTCGGCCAGCGAAACGATGACTTCTTCGCGACGAGTGGGCACCTTGGTGATGGTCACGGGCCACATGTGCTTGCGGATAATGCCCGTTTCCAGCTCTGTCAGGTGGAAGGACTGCGCGTTGCGCACGGCCATCTCCGGATGGAGCAACAGATGACGGAACATGGAGCGCTCGCGGCACTGGGTGCTCAGGTACAGGTCGTGCAGCAGGCCGCCTTTGACGATTGCCCTGCGGTCGCCGCCGAACAGGCGCGAAAGCCGGAACCCCACGTAGGCCACAAACAAACTGTGGTCCAAACAGGTGATGCGCTGTGTGTGGTGTGAGATGTTCGCCATTTTGCGCACCTTGGGGTCGGCGAGCAGGTCCTGGATATAGCTGTAAAACTGCTGGATTGCGTTCAAGGCAAGCCTCCGTTCGGGTCGATCGGTCATCTGTCGGACTAAATACAGTATACCATGGGCGTGGGGAAATTGCACTGGAAAATCTCACCGCACATCAAAAACACTTCACTGAAAATAACATTATCATAATGAAAAAAAGCTGGAATCCGACCGCGTGGAAAACTATAATGCGCACGAAGAAAATGAGGACGGGAGGTGCCGCCGTCATGGCGCTGACACACAAGTTTCTGGTGCCGGATTACTATCCGGAGTTCCGCTGCAAGGGTGGGGAGTGCCGCTGCACCTGCTGTAACGGGTGGGGCATTTCGGTATCGCAGCAGGAATATTTCCGACTGCTGGGCATGGATTGCCCGCCCGAGCTGCGCAGGCGGCTGGACTGCGCATTTCACGCGCCGGAGGACCCTTCGCCCGAGCGCTACCGGCTGCTCACACCGCGGTGGGACGGCGACTGCCCGCTGCGAGCGCAGGACGGTCTGTGCGCGCTGCAGTGCGCATGCGGCGAGGAGGCGTTGCCCGCGGTGTGCCGCTACTACCCGCGCGGCGTGCATATCGAGTTCGCATATGAGTGCTCCTGCACCAACAGCTGCGAAAAGGTGCTGGAGATGCTGTTTGACCGGGAAGAACCGCTGACGGTTGTGACGCGCGAACTGAGCTTTGCGTTCGACCCGCCCAAGGGAAGGGCGCTGCGCAAGCCGCGCGGCTACTACAACGCCATACGCAAGATGTGCGCAGATATCCTGCACAACCGGAAGATTCCGGTGCGGGACCGCATTTGGCTGGTGCGGGACGCACTGCTGGAGATTGAACCTATGCTGGAAGGCGGGCAAGGCGACATGTTGGGGACGCTGACGCGGCTTTCGCTGTGCGCGGAGCCGGCGCAGCTGCCGCAGGGTGACGCCGCAGCGGCGCTGGAGTGCGTGCGCGCGCTGTGCGACATACTGGCGGAGACCAGCACGAGCCTGGGACAATACAGTGAACAGGCGTCCCTGGCGCTGCAGGATGGGGCGGCGCTTGTGCAGGCGCAGACGCATTTTGCGTCGTTATTTCCGCATTGGCAGAGGGACTTCGAGAACATGCTGCTCAATCACCTGTTTTACGAGTGTTTCCCCTTCTCCGACGCGCAGGAGAATCTGCGGGACGAAGGGCAGGCACTGTGCGCGACTTACGCGCTGGTACGGTATCTGACGGTGGGGTGCATGGCGGGCCAGGAGGAGCGCAGCGTCTATGTGGACGCTGCGGCAGCTGCGTTCCGGCTGATCGAGCACTCGAAGTTTGACCACAACGCAGCGGTGATTCTGCGCGGCATGGGCTGCGACGGCGAGGAGACGCTGGGCGGGCTGCTGCGGCTGTGACGGCAGAGTACTGGGAGATTTCTCGCTGCGCTCGAAATTGCGCCTTCCGGCGCGCTGTGCTATACTGGGTGCGACGCAAACACGGAAGGGGGTCTTTTTACCATGACCATTGACCTGAGCCGGGGAAGAACGGCGATATTCATCGGATCCAGCGTGTGCGTGGGTTGCGGAGCGACAAATGAGCGCGGCTGGAGCGCCATGATGGCCGAGCGCATGGAGCGCAACGGCTGGACGACGAGCAACTGCGCCATCGGCGGCCAGACCACGGCGGACATCCTGCTGCGTCTGCAGCGCGACGTCATCGACCATGCGCCCGCGGTGTGCATCGTTGGATTGGGACTGTCCAATGAGGGGCTGACCCGCGCGGAGAACCCCGCGGTGCCCTGCGGCATCTTCCTGTCCAACCTGCGGAAGATCGTGCGGGCGCTGCAGGAGGCGGGCATCTATCCCATCGTGGGCGGCGTGTATCCCAACGACGAGTTTACACCCGAACAGTACGCCTGGCTGCGCCGCGTCTACGACGAAATGGACGCATGGGAAGTCCCCGTGCTGCAGTGGCTGGACGGCATTGAGGACGGGCATGGGCATTACCCCGCCGGCTGGGCGCACGATCCCTGGCACCCCAACGACGAGGGCTACCGGCATTATTATGAAAGCATCCCGCAAAAGGTGTGGCAGATCCTCGGATGCGAGCGGGAATAGCGCGCGGCAGCGTAGCCGCTGTGTTAAAATTCCGCCAAAACTTGGAGTGAAACGGTTGCGCGCGGGACAGAATAGTGATATAATTTTTGAGCGTGTGAAATACACACCCTGCGCTCGGGCGCTTGTGGCGGAAGGGGTTTTTCGCTGGCCGTCCGAAAAACAAGGCGCAGGGGAGGCAAAACAAGGAGGCAAAACACCATGGCAGTTATCTCTATGAAGCAGTTGCTCGAAGCCGGCGTGCACTTCGGTCACCAGACCCGCCGCTGGAACCCCAAGATGGCTCCCTACATTTTCACCGAGCGCAACGGCATCTACATCATCGATCTGCAGAAGACCGTCCGCAAGATCGACGAGGCCTACATGTTCGTGCGCGACCTGGCGCTGGAGGGCAAGAGCATTCTGTTTGTCGGCACCAAGAAGCAGGCGCAGGAGTCCGTGGAGCAGGAGGCCAAGCGCTGCGGCATGTACTATGTCAACAACCGCTGGCTGGGCGGCATGATGACCAACTTCCGCACCATCAAGACCCGTATCGCCCGCCTGAACGCCATCGACAAGATGGAGGCCGAGGGCCAGTTTGAGGTGCTGCCCAAGAAGGAAGTCGCCAAGCTCACCCTGGAGCGCGAGAAGCTCGAAGCCAACCTGGGCGGCATTCGCGAGATGAAGAACCTGCCCGGCGCGCTGTTCGTCGTGGATCCCCGCAAGGAGCGCATCGCGGTGCAGGAAGCCCGCGCGCTGCACATCCCGATCGTAGCCATCGTGGACACCAACTGCGATCCCGATGAGATCGACTACGTCATCCCCGGC
>DKYK01000027.1:0-12317 GCA_002492415.1 Christensenella sp. UBA7102 | reverse complement strand
GGGCGAGCAGACCGAGGAGGCCGCTCCCGCTGCCGAGGCTCCCGCGGAGGAAGCCGCTCAGTAAGCAAAACCATTCTAAGGGAGGCTGCGCAACAACCTCCCTTTTATTAAGAACAGGAGGAAGCACACTATGGCAATCACTGCAGCACAGGTTAAGGAACTGCGCGAAGCGACCGGCGTTGGCATGATGGAGTGCAAAAAGGCGCTGACCGAGACCAATGGCGATATGGAAAAGGCGATGGAGTGGCTCCGCAAGAAGGGCATCGCTTCTGCCGAGAAGAAGTCCGGCCGCGTGGCCGCCGAGGGCGTTGTGGAGTCCTACATCCACATGGGCGGCAAGATCGGCGTGATGGTCGAGGTCAACTGCGAGACCGACTTTGTGGCCAAGACGCCTGAGTTCAAGTCCTTCGTCCGTGACATTGCGATGCACATCGCCGCGGCCAACCCCGCCTACTTGAACCGCGAGGAGGTCCCCGCTGAGATTCTGGACAAGGAGCGCGAGATTCTGCGCGCCCAGGCTCTGAACGAGGGCAAGCCCGAGAAGATCGTCGATCGCATGGTCGAGGGCCGCGTCGAGAAGTACTACAAGGACAACTGCCTGGTCGATCAGCTCTTCGTCAAGGACCCCAACATGACCATCGCGCAGTACGTCACCCAGCGCGTGCAGATGACCGGCGAGAACATCAAGATTCGCCGCTTCGTCCGCTACGAGATGGGCGAGGGCCTGGAGAAGCGCCATGACAACCTCGCCGAGGAAGTCGCCGCGCAGACCAAGAAGGCGTAAAATCCACAAAACCCACAGGGAACGCTCCGCCGCGTTCCCTTTTTTTAAGGAAAATGAAGCGGGAAAGGAGAATTTCATCATGAAACCTGTCTACAAACGCGTGCTCATCAAGCTCTCCGGCGAGGCGCTGGGAGAAAACGGCAAGGGCTTTTCCCCCGAGACCATCCAGAAGGTGGCGGGTGAGATCGTGGCGCTGGCCGCGCAGGGCATGGAGGTCGCCCTCGTCATCGGCGGGGGCAACATCTGGCGCGGGCGCGAGGGCGCGATGATGGCCATGGACCGCGCCACCGCCGACTACATGGGCATGCTCTCCACCGTGCTCAACGCGCTGGCCATGCAGGACGCCATTGAGCGCGAGGGCAAGGGCAAGGGAAAGGATGGCGCGGACATCGGCTGCCGCGTGCAGACCGCCATCGAGATGCGCCAGATCGCCGAGCCCTACATCCGCCGCCGGGCCATTCGCCACCTGGAAAAGGGCCGCGTGGTCATCTTCGCGTGCGGCACGGGCAGCCCCTACTTCACCACCGACACCACCGCCGCCCTCAGAGCCGCCGAGATCGGCGCGGAGGCCCTGCTGCTGGCCAAGAACACCGATTATATCTACACCGCCGACCCCAAGAAGGACCCCGCCGCCCAGCCCATCCCCGAGATCAGCTACCTGGAAGTGATCGACCGCGGGCTGGCCGTGATGGACAACTCCGCGCTCACCCTGTGCATGGACAACCGCATTCCGATCCTGGTCTTTGGTCTCAAGGGCGAGAACAACATCATGCGCGTGGCGTGCGGCGAGCGCATCGGCACGATTGTGAAGGCGGGCTGAAATATTTTTGTAATAAATTTGCCCGAACCCCTTGACAAGATGTGACGGAAATGTTACAATCTGGATGTAATCAGGAATCGTAACAAGCCAGTGAGTTCCTGGTTAAGGATGACACGGCGCGGGAATTGCGAAACCCCCGGCGTTCACAGCCGCCGGAGATTTCAGAAAAGCGAAGTTTGTTTCAGAAATGTGACGAAGAAGCTTTACAATTCTTGACAGTTGTGTTATCATAGAGCAGGATTCACAAGGCTTGGTTCCAAAAAATTGCGAAAGGGGAAAACCACAATGAAAAAGACTCTTGCGATCGTGCTTGCACTGGTTATGGTGCTGTGCATGATTCCCGCGATGAGCGCTGACACGACCACCAACAAGACCGTGTCTGACAAGAACTACACTCTGATTGTCAAGAGCGTTGGCACTCAGGTTGGCGACGTGGCTGAGGAGAAGCAGGCTAACTCCATCACCTACAACTACAACTTCGAGAAGGAAGACGCTGATGTGACCGGTAAGTGGTCCGAGAAGACCAAGATGGCGTATGTTACCATCAAGGGCCTGGACGATGATCTGGTGAACGACGTCACCGTCACCATCGACGGTAAGAAGCTGGATAGCTCCATTCCTGGCGTTGGCTTCAGCGCTGGCGAAGTTAGCTTCCCCGTTGAGCTGACCAAGGCTGGTTACTCTGACACCTACCTGGTGCAGATCACTGGCAAGAACGCTACTAATGATGTTACCGTCACCGAGACCGCCAAGGTTTCCGTGAAGCTGGTCAACACCGCTGCTTACAAGGATGCCAAGACCGCGACCATCACCAACATCTCTTCTGACAAGAAGGTTGTGGATGCTTACATCGTTGGCTCCAAGATCTATCTGGATTATGTTGCGACTCCTGGCGAAGCTCACATCAAGCTCACCTTTGCGGACGAGAATGGCAGGGCTTTCTCTGCCATCACCTACGCCAATGAGCCTTCCAAGATCGCTGCGATCTGCCTGGATGGTTACACCATCCCTGCTGACCAGTGCCAGAAGCTGGATAAGTCCGTTGCGAAGTTCTACGTCAACGGCCAGGAAGACAAGGAGATCAAGTTCAAGCTTGAGACCGCTGGCGCTCTGTACGAGACCAAGAAGTACGACATCGTTGTTCGTAAGGAGATCAAGGAAGCCGATCCCAAGGGCATCTACTTTGCTGAGCCCACCAAGACCATCGCCGTCGGCGAGTCCTTCACTCCCGTTGTGATGGGCGTTGCGACCTCCAAGCGCGTTGATGCTGACATCAATCCTGGCACTGGCACTGATGCTCAGGTTGTCGATGTGAAGGATGCCAAGACCGTCATCGGTACCCGTGAGGGCGTTGCCTACATCCAGGCGAGCTACACCACCAATGCTGGTGTTAAGTACCTCTCCACTGGTTCCATGAAGATCGTCGTCACCGCTGGCCCCTCCATCCCCCCGGTCGACAAGACCACCACCTACTATGTCACCTGCCGTAACCTGAACGTCCGCAAGGGCCCCGGTACCTCCTACGGCAAGAATGGCATGATCCATCGTGGCGACGCCGTGCAGGTCGTTGAGATCAAGAACGGCTGGGCCAAGCTGGCCAACGGCACTTACGTTGCTTCCAAGTACATTGCCAAGTAATAAAGTGCAAGCGTGAACCAAGCAAGCTGTGAAACAAGAAGGACCCGCGCCGCAAGGTGCGGGTCCTTTCTTCTGCCCGGCGCAGGGGAGCATTGACGCCGCGCCCCGGGCTGTGCTATACTCCTGCTCAAAAGGGGGAAGGAAGCATGTCGGAGCAATTCATCCGGACGCAGATGCTGCTGGGGGAGCGGGGGCTGCAGCGGCTGTTCGCCGCGCGCGTCGCGGTGTTCGGCGTCGGCGGCGTGGGGGGGTATGCCGTCGAGGCGCTCGCGCGCAGCGGCGTGGGCGCGCTGGACCTCATCGACGACGATACGGTCTGCCTGAGCAACCTCAACCGCCAAATCATCGCCACCCACAGCACCGTGGGGCAGTATAAGGTGGATGTGGCCGCCCAGCGCATCCGCGATATCAATCCCCAGGCTGTGGTGCGCGCCCACCGGGTGTTCTATTCGCCCGAAACCGCCGCGCAGTTCGATTTTGCGCAGTACGATTATGTGGTGGACGCCATCGATACCGTCACGGGCAAGCTGGCGCTCGTGGAACAGGCGCGCCGGGCGGGTACGCCCATCATCAGCTGCATGGGCGCGGGCAACAAGCTGGACGCCGCCGCCTTCGAGGTGGCCGACATCCAGCAGACCTCGGTATGCCCCCTCGCCCGCGTGATGCGCCGCGAGCTCAAGCGCCGCGGCATTGAGCATCTCAAGGTGGTCTATTCCCGCGAGCTCCCGCGCACGCCCACGCCCGACGCGCAGACCGAGGGCGAGGAGAGTCCCTCCCGCAAGCGGTCGCCGGGCAGCGTCGCGTTTGTGCCCGCCGCCGCCGGGCTCATCCTCGCCGGAGAGGTCATCCGCGACCTTGCCGGCATCTGAAAAAAAACAGCGCCATTTCCGAAACTTGCCGCTTCGGAAATGGCGCTGTTTTGCGCAAGCTAGGCGCGGGCCTTGATGGGCATCAGCAAATCCAGCTGCTGGCGGCCCTCCTCCGGCCAGTTCAGCACGAAGTTCAGGTGCTCCTCAAGCAGGCCGCCCATGAAGGGCTCGCCGTCCGGCACGTAGTTCGGCTGGTAGTCCTTGCTGCGCTCCGCCCACTGCGCCAGGTCCTGCCACTCGTGAAAATCCCCCATGCGGATGGCGTGCGCCGCGTATAGCCCGCCGCGCAGGCGCTTTTTGACCAGCGGCGCGGGCACGGGCAGGTCCTCGGGGATGGTCACCTGCAGTTCGTAGCCGTAGACGGGCTGGTCCTGCGTCGGGCAGGGGTTGTTGAAGCCGAATACGCGCGCGTCGGGCTTGCGGGCGGCCAGGCCGCTCTGCTCAATGAAGGCGCGCAGAAGCTGCTGTGCGTGCAGCTCCGGGTCCTCGCCGGTGTACTGCGCCGCGGCCACCGCCATGGGCGGCAGCTGCAGGATGCGCACGTCAAAGGGGCCGATGGAACGGGGTTGCATCATGGCTGTTTCCTCCTTTTGCTCCGGAGGGAGCGCCGGAAGGGCGGCATCAGGCAGATCCTCCCAGCGGACGGCGCCCAGGCGCACCATGCGCTCCAGACGCCCCAGCAGCTCCAGCGCCCGCTGCTGCGCGCCGATTTCGCCGGAGAGCTCCGATATGCGCGCCTGCAGCACCTGCGCGGCGCTGCGGGCGTCGGTGCAGTCCAGCAGCACACCGATGCTCTTGAGCGGAATGCGCATCCTGCGCAGGAACACGATGCGCTGCAGGCGCAGCAGCGTGTCCTCGTCGTATACGCGGTAGGCGTACCCCGGCTCGCGGCGGCTGTGGATGAGCCCCACTTCCTCATAGTAGCGCAGCGTGCGCGTGGAGACCTGCAGCAGGCGCGATACCTGGCTGATGTTTCGGTTCACGGCGTTCCCTCCTCTTTACGCGCTTTAGTATACCGGTTTACGCCGCGTCAAAGTCAAGCCGCAAAATGAGTTTTTTGCCCTCACAGGTCCTCAATTTTCATTTTTTTGCCTTCCGGATCCTCTTTCGGGCCGCTCTTGCGGCTCTGCTTGCGCAGCAGCAGCACAAGGCCAACCACAACCGCCGCGACCACGGCGAGCGCAAACAGGACGGCGAGGATCACCAGAACGATATTTACCAATGCAAAACTCATGCTCATGATTCAATGATACTCCTTTCCATGCAGGCGGCGGTACTCCGTGATGAGCAGCTTCGCCGTGTCGTAATCGATGCGGTCGCCCAGCGCCAGCCGCTTGACCAGCGCGACATAGGGTTCGTCCGCCGAGACGTCGCCAGCGCGAATTTTGGCGATGAGCTTGTCCAGTCGCAGCCGAACCGTGGGGTAGCTCACGCCGTACAGCGCTGCCGCCTCCTTGAGCGAGCCGGAGACCAGCAGAAAATTCTTGATGAAGGAGAGATCCTCTTCTTCCAGACCGGTCAGCCATTCCGGCAGCGTTTCGGGCGTCATCTCCCCACCTCCTTTAATAAAATTGAGTATAGCATTTAATAAAATTAAAGTCAATAGCGTTTCCAGCCCCGCCGTTTTTTGCCGTGCATGAAGGGCGCGCGCGGCAAAAATACTATTTGCAAAAGGTGAGGTGAACGCTGATGGCGCACTATGTGGTGGAAAAAAGCCCCGCGCTGCGGGGAGAGATTACGGTGCAGCGGTCCAAAAACGCCGTGCTGCCCATGATGGCTTGCTGCCTGATGACCCGGGATTGCATCGGGCTGACCGGCGTGCCCCGTTTGGCCGACGTGGACTGCATGGCCTCGCTGCTGGGCGACCTGGGCGCGCAGGTTACGCGCTCACGGGACGAGATGTCGCTGTGCGGAGCCGATGTTTCGGACTACTGCACCGGACGGCATTGGGTGGAGCGCATGCGCGCCTCGGTGCTGGCGATGGGGCCGCTGCTGGCGCGCCTGGGTCGTGCGCGCATTCAGTTCCCCGGGGGCTGCGCCATCGGTTCACGGCCCATCGATCTGCATTTGAAGGGCTTTGCCGCGCTGGGCGCGCACATCGCGCTTGCCGACGGCTGCATCGAGGCGGAGGCGCAGCGCCTGCACGGCGCGCACATCTACCTGGACTTCCCGTCCGTGGGCGCGACGGAAAACCTGATGATGGCCGCGACACTTGCCCAGGGCACCACCGTGCTGGAAAACGCCGCCAAGGAGCCGGAGATTGCCGATCTAGCGGAACTTCTTGGCAAGATGGGCGCGCGCATCTGCGGCGCGGGCGGCAGCACGGTGACCATCGAGGGGGTGACGGCACTGCACGGCGCACGCCACGCGCCCATGCCCGACCGCATCGAGGCGGGCACGCTGCTGCTGTGTGCCGCGGCCACCGGCGGCGATGTGCTGCTGCGCGGCGCGCAGGAGAGCACGCTTGCCGCCGTCATCGCCAAGCTGCGCGAGTGTGGCGCGCGGGTGGAGCGCGATGCGGCGGGCCTGCGCGTACGCGGTGGGGAACTGACCGGCGTGGACATCGAGACGCTGGTCTATCCCGGCTTTCCCACCGACTTGCAGGCCCCGATGATGGCGCTGCTCTGCCGCGCACAGGGCACCTCCATACTCACCGAGCACATCTTTGAAAACCGCTTCATGCAGGTCCCGCAGCTGCGGCGCATGGGTGCGTCCATCACAGTGCGCGGGCGCAGCGCCATTGTGCGCGGGGTGTGCGAGCTGCATGGCGCGCATGTCTCTGCCACCGATCTGCGCGCTGGCGCGGCGTTGGTGCTCGCCGGCCTCACCGCCGAGGGCCGCACTGTCGTGACTGACGTGGCGCATATCGAGCGAGGCTATGTGGATCTGGCCGGATCGCTCGCGTCGCTGGGCGCACCCGTCCGCAGGGTGGAATAATTTGTGCACGCACAGCGTATCGTGATAGCATCAAATGGGGAGGGGGAGATGCTGTGCGCCGCCTATGTATCCTGCTGTGTGCGCTGGCCTGCGCGTTTGGTCTGCTGCTGTGGTGCGAGGGAGACGCCGCGCCTCAGGCCACCCCAGAGCCGAGCGCCGGACCCACGTACCCGCCTGCGCTTTCACCCGATCGCGTGAGCGTACAGGTCGTCTCTACACAGGATGAGCCGGTCCAGCCCGCCGCCGCACCTTCTGCGCCCGAACCCGTCTGGCTGAACGTGTGGAACGAGGGCAGTATTGAACGCGTGGAGCTGGAGGAATACCTCATCCATGTCGTCGCCGGGGAGATGCCCGCGTCCTATGAGCCCCAGGCGCTGCGCGCGCAGGCCGTGGCGGCGCGCTCCTATATCGCTTGGAAGCTCCCGGCCTATGGCGGCAGCGGCTGCTCGCGCGGCGGCGATGTCTGCACCGATTCCGAGCACTGTATGGCCTACCAGAGCGACGAGGCGCTGCGCGGCCGCTGGGGCGGCCACTACGATGCGTACTACGAAAAAATACGCGCCGCCGTGCAGGATACGCGCGGGCAGGTGATGGTCTGGAATGGCGAACCCATCCAGGCGCTGTTTCATTCGTCCAGCGGCGGCATGACGGAGGATGCGCAGGCGGTGTGGGGCACGGCCTTTCCCTACTTGACTTCCGTCCGGAGCGAGGGCGAGGGCGACGAGCAGCGCACCGTGCGTCTGTCCGCAAAGGAGCTTGCCCAAAAACTCAATGCGGCATTTGGCGGCGCGGGCCTGACCGCGGACAATGTGGAAGCGCAATTCCTCGTGCGCAGCCGCACAAAGAGCGGCCGTGCTGATACGGTCAAGGTGGGCCGGGTTACCGCCACGGGCAAGTCGGTGCGCGCTGCGCTGGACCTGAGCTCCGCCAGCTTCTCCGTGGACTGGCAGGACGGCGAGGCGGTGATCACCACCGTGGGCTATGGCCACGGCGTGGGCATGAGCCAGGTGGGCGCCAATGCCATGGCGCGGCAGGGCAGTGATTACCGCGACATTCTGACCCACTATTATACCGGCGCGGCTCTTGCCACGCTGTCCGACCTGGGTGAATAAATCCTTCGGTTTTGGGGCATCCTTCCCTTGTCAAGGGGGAGGTGTTTCATCGTGTTTTCAAGAATTCGTGCGTTCTGGGGCCGCTTCGGCTATGCCTGCGTGCTGTCCGCCTGTGTGCTGCTGGTGGCGCTCACCGCGTTTTTTACGCGCCGCCCGCAACCCGAACCCATCGCGCCCGAGGTTACGCGCTATGCGCAGGCCACGCCCACGCCTCGTCCTGCGTCTGCCGCGGTGACGCCGGTGTCCACGACGGAGCCGACCAGATTCACGCTGCCCAGCGATGGAAAGCCCGGCATGTCCTTTGCGCAGGAGACGCTGGTGTACAGCCGCACGCTGGGCGAGTATGCGACGCATGATGGCGCGGATTTTCTGGGACAGGAGGGCGACGCCGTGCGCGCCATCGCCGACGGTGTAGTCACGGACGTGCGGCAGGACCCGCTATGGGGCCACTGCATCGAGATTACGCATCGCGACGGCTACATCTCTACCTATGCGTCTCTGGCCACCGAGGGCCTGGTGCAGCAGGATGAAGCGGTTTCGCGCGGACAAATCATTGGCACCATGGGCGACTCCGCCGCGGTGGAATGCGCCGAGGGCCCGCATCTGCACCTGGAGCTGCGCCGTCTGCGCAAACCGCTCGATCCCATGGATTACCTTGCCGACGCGTTGGATTGACCGTTTCATTTGCCACGATTTGGGGTATTGTAGAGAAGAGCGGCAGGAATCCGCGCCTGCACGTAGAATATATCCAGAGTCCGGGTGTATCCTTCCCGGAAAAGCAGGATTAGGAGGAATCAAGGTATGGCAAAGTATGTTTGCGACGTCTGCGGTTACGAGTATGATGGCGATATTCCCTTCGAGCAGCTGCCCGACGATTACGTCTGCCCGCTGTGCGGCGTGGGAAAGGACCAGTTCTCCAAGCAGGAGGATTGATGACCCGTTTCCAGCGCAAAAAAGCTCCGTTCTGCGCGCTGTGCGGCGTGGGAAAGGATCAGTTCTCCAAGCAGGAGGATTGATGACCCGTTTCCAGCGCAAAAAAGCCCCGTTCTGCGCGCTGTGCAGAGCGGGGCTTTTCTGTATCTTTGGAGCGCCGCCGGGCGGTTTTGGTGCAAAATGAATTGTCCGCGCGCAGCTCATGTCTTATAATGAGAATTGCTTAGAGCATGGAGGAGGAATGAAACATGTGGACAAGAGCGCAACTGAAGCAGAACGCGAAAGACGTGCTGCGCAACAACTATTGGATGGCCTTTCTGGTCTCGCTTGTCGCCGGCATACTCTACGGCTCGGGCGGCGGCGCGAGCGGTTCGGGCGGCGTGCACGTGAATGTGTCAAACGGGACGATACACCACACCACGATCGAGCCAGAGACGGCGACTGTGCTCATGCTGGCGGTATTTGTCGTCGCCGCTCTGGCGTTTCTGCTGGGCCTTGCGTACAGCTTCTTCGTCTCTGGCCCCATCCAGGTGGGCAAGAACCGCTACTATCTGGAGAGCCGCGAGGTCAAGTCGTCGTTTGGCAAGCTGTTCTACGCCTTTTCGCACAACTATCTGTCCGGCGCCGCGGCGATGTTCGTGACCAATCTGTTCATCGGGCTGTGGTCGCTGCTGTTCATCGTGCCCGGCATCGTCAAGGGCCTGGCCTGGTCGCAGGTGCCCTACCTGTTGGCGGAAAACCCCGGCATGAGCGGCGCGCGCGCCCGCGAGCTGTCCGCCCGCATGACCGACGGCCACAAGTGGAACATATTCGTGCTGCAGCTCTCCTTCCTGGGTTGGCTGCTGCTGGGCAGCCTGGCCTGCGGCGTGGGCGCGCTCTTCGTCTCGCCCTACGTCGAGGCTACGTTCGCCGAACTCTACACTACCCTGCGCGGCAACGCCCTGGAAAACGGCTGGGCCGCCCCTGAGGAACTGCCCGGCGTGGCCTGCAACACCTGACTGAACCATTCCGGCGCATGGCTCCGCCCTTCCTGCGAGGGCGTGTATCCGGCTGAAAAGCACCTTTCCTGCGTTTTACAAAAGAGGGGACTGCATCGTTTCGGCGAGTCTGTTGACGGGCAAAAAAGTGCGCTTTCCCATAGGGGAAAGCGCACTTTTTGCAGCGATGCTTACTTCTGCGCGTAAGCGGAGCCATCGGCCGGACCAAGCTTGCCGGTGGCGATCATGATCAGGTCAATCCAAAACCAGATACCACAGCCGCCGCAGGTGATGAGCTTGAGAATACCCAGGCCAGTGTAGCCCAGATAGAAACGATCAACGCCAAAGCCACCCAGGAAGATGGAGAGAAGCAGAGCCGTAGTCTTGTCCTTCATAGTTTGTTATCCATCCTTTCAAAAACATGGGCAGGTATCGTTACCTACTGAGTAAAATTATAACATATAAGGATTAGAATGTAAAGTAGACAGCGTCAAATCAACACGAAATACGGCGAATGGATGCAGCTAAACGGGATTCTTGACAAAGCCCCGGCACAGCGGTACAATATCACTGAGAAATCGATTACATATCCATAGAATAAGGAGGATGACAAGTATGGCAACCACTGCGCTCCCTGTCGTCGAAATCGCAAAGAATACCTATGAGATCGACGAATTCGACTGTGGCTCCATCTTCGTGCTGGTAGGCGAGGAGAAAGCCATGGTCATCGATACCGGCACCGGTATTGGCGACCTGCGTGCCGTCATCGCGGGCATCACGGATAAGCCCATCGTGCTGTTCGTCACCCACGCGCATGGCGACCATGTCGGCGGCCTGGGTTGGTTCGACGAGTACTATATGAATGAGGCCGACGTGGGCAAGTATGCGATGGAGGGCGTGGAATTCCGCAAGAACTATGCAGGCTTCATCACCCAGCGCTCGGGCAAGACCTATCCCTACGATCCGGATACCGACATCCGTCCCTGGCCCGCCGATGCGCACCCTGTGCGCCATGATCTGGTGGATGGCCAGACTTTTGATCTGGGCGGTAGAGTCGTCACCGCGATGCGCGCGCCCGGCCACACTCCCGGCTCCATGGTTCTGCTCGATCCCGCCACCCGCATCCTGTTCGCGGGTGACGCCTGCAACTGCAACACGCTCTATGGCACCGTGCCCGGCGATCCCACCTTCGTCTCCGTGGAGACCGCGGGCCAGGCGCTCAAAGACATCTACGCCCTCAAGGGCAAGGTGTGGGACAAGTGCTACAACGGTCATCACGACTTCCGCGACTTTGGCGCGCCGCTCGATGAAGAAGTCATGCCCAACCTCATCGCCATCTGCGACGAGCTGGTTTCGGGCAACTACGAGGCGCAGACCGTGCCCGGCATGTTCCCCGGCTCCCCCGACCGCACGGTCGTGACCAAGGGCACCGTCATGGTCACCTTCCGCGCCGAGGGCATCCACGAGCCCCAATAACCCGGTTCAATGCAAAGGCCGCCGCAGACATCCCCCGCGGCGGCCTTTTTTACGCGGTTTTGCCGCAGAAAAGGAGAATACTCATGAGCCTGACCATCCACCTGTACTACACCGGCCGGGAGGGCAGCGCCCGCGCCTTTGCCCGCGAGATGACGGAAATCGGCCTCGTCGAGCGCATCCGCGCCCAGGAGGGCAACGAGGGCTACGCCTACTTTCTCCCCCTGGACGACCCCGAGACCGTGCTGCTCATCGATCGCTGGCGCGATCAGGCCGCGCTCGACGCGCACCATCGCTCGCCCATGATGGAGCGCATCGCCGCGCTGCGCGAAAAATACCATCTGCGCCTGCACGTGGAGCGCTACCGCGACGAGTGAGCGCATTTTGCGCCCCTTCCGCGCCAAATGGGGATGGGCAGCGCGCCGCGCATGTGGTATAATAGCGCCAGAACCCACCGGAGGTAAACAATATGAAATACGATTTCTACCTTTACGGCATGATCCTGCGCACCAACAGCTTCCTGCTGGACGGCGACTATCCGCAGCCCGACACCTATGCCGAGATCGCGCAGCGCTATACGCTGCCCGGCGGTGAGACGGGCACCGCCGCCACCGTGCTGCTCTCGCTGGGGCGCTCCGTCAAGATGGACGGCACCTGCATGGGCCGCAGCACCCTGCCCTTCATCCGTGATTTTTATGCGGACAAAAAGTGCGACCTGTCCAGCCTGACGCTCGATGAAAGCTTCGACGGCCTGGAGGACAACGTGCTCATCGC
>DKYK01000075.1 GCA_002492415.1 Christensenella sp. UBA7102 | reverse complement strand
GGTCCCCGTAATTCAGACCACGGGTAGAAAAAAGATCGTGAACGTGGTAGAATAAGGAAAGGCAAAGAAATGGGAAAAGAAGACCATGGCACGAACAATGTACAGCCCGCAGTACAAGGCAAAATTAGTGTTGGAGGTATTGAGCGGGGAGAAAGAATTGGGGACCATCGCCCATGAAAACAGCATCAACCCAAATATGCTGCGGGGGTGGAGACGGGAGTTTCTGGACAAGGCGAGCACGGTCTTTGAGGATCCGGGCAAGACGGAGAAGGAGGCCAAGCGGGAAGAGAAGAGGCTGAAGAAGGAGAGCGACCAGATGCTGAAAACCATCGGGCAGTTGACGCTGGAGCGGGACTTTCTTCAGGGCTGCTTTCGCCAGTGCGGGCTACCCGTGCCCGAGCTTGGTGCGGAAAAATGAGGAGCTGTCGGTGCGCCGCCAGTGCGAGTTGTTGGGTATCACCCGGTCTACGGTCTACTACGAGGCGAAGCAGCCAGACGAGGCAGCGTTGCGGTTGAAAGAGAAGATCATGTCCAGGATCGATTACTGGCACACCGTGCTGCCCTGCATGGGCACCAGAAAACTGGCCGTAAAGCTGCTCTCGGAGGGGTATGCTGCGGGCCGGAAGTTGGTCCGCGCCTATATGCAGGAGATGGGCATACATGCGGTCTACCCGAAGCCAAATCTCTCCAAGCGAAATTTCAAGGAGGCAATTGTCCCGTATTTGTTGAGAAATAAAGTCATTTCATTCCCGAATCAAGCCTGGTCCATCGACATCACCTACATCAAGATGCAACATGGCCATATGTACCTCACCGCCATCATCGACTGGTTCAGCCGGAGGATCGTGGGCTGGGAGCTGTCCGATACGCTGGAGACAGCGCCAGTCCTGGACGCAGTCCGGACGGCTGTAGAGCGCTTCGGAACTTCGGCTATCCTCAACTCCGACCAGGGCAGCCAGTTTACCGGCAAAGACTACAAAGCTCTTCTCAAATCGCTGGGCATCCGCCAAAGCATGGACGGCAAGTCCCGCTGGGCCGATAACATCATGATCGAGCGCTGGTTCCGCAGTCTGAAAACCGAACTGATCTATGTCAACGAGTTCCGTTCGCCGAAAGAGCTGCGCCAAGCCATCCGCCAATATGTCAACGACTACAATACTCTGAGACCCCATGAAGCTCTGGACTACGAGACACCGGAGAACGCATATCTGTCCAGTTTCGTGCCGCTTTCCGCCGACCTTGACAGAACGCCGATGGCCTGTTGAGCCGGTGCCGGCGAGGGTGCAGCGAAGTCAGAACAAGGTTGTGGGCGCACCCTCGCGGCCGGCCATTGTAACAGGCCATCGCCGCCCCGTCAAGGCTGCCCGCTTCGCGGCGGCTGGCTCGGTGCATGTCTGCTAAAGGCGGCTCGGGCCTCGACAAAATCAGAATTACCAAATCCTGGTTCACGCACTTTTTTCAGACAGTGGTCTTGACAGGGGGACCACTATAATTCACTTGTCAAAATGCACCAAGAGGGTTTCTCATCCTCTCTGCTTACTATCACTGTGATCCTCCTGATTTGGGACATGCAGTATATTCAGGAACTGGAGGATGAAATCAACAAACTGAATCCCTAACAGAAAAATTATCCCCATACATAGGGTGAACTGCCCCAGAAAAAATGGACAATAGACAAAAAGCCCCCTGTGTAGGATAATATGAAATACTCCCCCTATGATGACAGTGTTTTGGTTTTTTCACTGTCTCTCATAGTGGGAGCATATCAGCTTCACTGAGATGGGCTGCGTGCTTAGTTCCATTCCCATTTCAAACGATGTCAGATTCATTGTACACTCTTCTCCGCCGCCCTTGTTACGAAGCGGTACAGCCTTTAACATTACTCTATCTTAAATCGCGGAATACGCAGCAACAACTGGATCTCCAGTTCCTGCCTGAGCTCATCATCCAGGTGCCGGCGCACCAGGCCGCCCGGCGCGATGAACGTATACTGACACAGCTTGCAGATATATCTGCGGTAGTACAGGAGCACATTCTGCATTGCGATGGAATCGCCCATGACTGCCGCACTGATCGTCCCATAGGGAATCAATTTGATCCCCGCGCTGGCATTCTTTTTATTGTTCATCGCGCTCCTCCTTGCTCAGATATTCTTTCAAGGTGGAAAGCGCTTTGATTCTGCGACGCGACACCGTGCGCCGAACCATAGCCAGCTCGTCTGCGATCTGATAATCGCTACGGCCGAGGAAGTAATAAAGCAGAATGATGGTGCGCTGCTCATCATCCAGGCTGCGGATGGCCTCTGCAATCAGATCATCAACAAGCGCGCAAGTCCATTGATCCAGCTGATGTGCAGGCTTTCGTATCATTTCTGGGGCGTCGAAATCTGCGTACAGCTGATTGATGTCCGTCGGTTTCAGGGGTATCTCTCTGGACGCTCTCCTGCGTCGTTCTGCCAGCAGTGTCCTGAGCGCATTCTTTAGCACCTTCCTGCAATAACCGTCAAACTGGTGTTCAATGCGATTCTGGAATTCCATTGTGTCCATTTGCTTTCCCTCCTAAAGTTTGCAAAGGTCTCCCTTTGTTTCCATCACTCTCAGAGGCGTAAAATAGGACACACCGATGGACCCTGACAGACTCTCGCTGTGCTCACGGTGGATGCTCGGGTCAGCTTCTCTGCTTTCACCCCCAGATGTCCATTGAGAGTCTCCTTCGCACTTCACCGAGCTTTTGGGGATTTGCGTTTGTATATCAATGATGTAAGCACATGATTGGAAATCCGGGAAGAGGCAAGACGCACATCGCTATTGCACTGGGAATCAAGGCCTGTCTGCAGGGATATAGAGTTCTGTTCCGGAATGCCTCCACCCTCTCGACGAAACTGACAGAAGCCCGGGACAGCTACCAGCTGGGAAAGATTGAACGGCAGTTGGCTCGGACAGATCTACTGATCCTGGACGAGCTGAGCTACCTGAGCTTCAACAAGTATGAATCCGATCTGTTGTTCAAAGTCCTGTCTGACCGCAGCGAACGCAGCAGCACGATCGTGACGACCAACCTTCCGTTTTCCAGATGGACGGAACTGTTTGAGAACACCACAATGGTTTCAGCTCTTGTGGATCGGTTGACCTACCGATCTCATGTTCTGGACATGAATGACCCATCCTACCGGTTGATATCCACCCAGGCGGAGGTCTGCTCCCGGTAACGGGGAAGCCGCTCTTGGGAGAAGGGCGTTCCCCCCTTCTCCCGCCGCTGCAGGCATCCCTCTTCTCCCCGCAACCGCGGTGGCTCTCGTATTCATTCCTACTTTGAGCTCATATGGCTCAAGTATTCATTCCCACAAATGGCTCAAATATTGATTCCCTCATGGCTCAGATATTCGTTGACATTCACACTGTATCGAAGGATTATTGAACGAATACGCCGTACTAGTCGCTTTGCGAAGCGATTCCTACATAAAAATCGAAAACAAATAAAAAATAGAACCTGGTCCTGGCATATCATATCATCAGGAAGCAGGCTCTGCGCTTTAGGCATTTGAATCGTTTGGAAGTGTGAATGTATCATCAAGAGATGGAGCGTTAGTTAGAATTAGGAGAAAGGATTTTCATATTGATCGTATGGGAATATTGAATGGGCAAGGGGACACCGCATCATCGCACTTACAATTCCTGATTATTATAATACGTACCCCTTTGATCCGCTTAAACTTGCTGAAGGGTTGAAGACATTTGTTAATGGAACAATATCACCTAAACAACGTTTTTATCTTGATTTGGATAGCAAAGGGAAATTATATATAGGATATGATTACATCCTTTTTATTGCAAATCTTGTTGAACAAGGTAGCACTTTGTTTTTTAGATATGTTCATCACCTTTATGAACACGTAAGCCTATTAAAAGAACGAATTGAATATACAAAATCGTATATCGATTTTGATGAATTGTATATTAATGCTTTTAATAACCAAGTCATTATGCTATCTAAAATTAGGGCAAAAGCATTGAAACTTGATATTACAATTAAAGAATATCCTCAGGCGCTGAAAAAGGCTGAACTATACGAATTGGCATCAAGTATTAGGGAATATGCAAAAAATATCCGCTGTCTTATTGTTCGATGGGCGAAATTGCTAGGTTTAGATATAGAATGAATATTTTGCAAAGATATAATAACGGAGTTCAATTTAGATGTTGAATAAGAAATTCTCCTTGAAAAGTAGATATATCGTTTAAAACGAACAAGGTTAATCTTACGTCAGCTGGTGTAGGCCAGAGAAAACTGAGAGTTACAATGTCAGAACTTTTTAAGTGTTGCTTAGGTTAAACGCCATGGTGTAGTAATTGCTTATGTGATTGAGGAGGATATTGGCGATGTTTCCTCGATTTGGAGTGTGAAATTCTCTCCCAAATCCAAGAGAGAAACCAAAGTGAATGTCATAAAACTGGAAATGATGGTTCGCAACGAACCAGATGCACTGCTCAAAGAAAATATCGACAGATAGATATATTGCTCATCAACCAAAATATCATTTATGTGCCGATTATCATAACGCTGACTTGAAAACTTTATTTCTTGTACTTTAATACCATTTTTAATATCATAAACACCTATTTGATCTTTAGCAGTTTCGACAACATAAACTATATTGGGTTCATCCGAGAAAAACCCCAGCCCATGCATTTCCATATTTTTTGTAGGGATACATTTTTCTTCATTTAAATTCTGATCGTAGACAATTATCCCTACATTTTCTCTTAAGGCAATAAAGCCATTTCCATACCGCTTCATACCCCTATAGTCACCGCTATAGTGCTTGATACATTCCCCTTTTTCAAAATCATAGCTAAATAACCCACCCTTTTCGATACTGGGATGGCTGTTTTGTTCTTCGAAGTAGACATCCACGCCCAGCTCTTTCAACTCTCGCACAGTATTCAAGAGAGTCAGGGTATTACGGGCAAATCGGCTGATTGATTTGGTGATGATTCTATCGATCTTGCCCGCACGGCAATCCTCAAGCATGCCCGTTGCTCAGCACTCATAGCAACGATGTATTCGCCAGTGTATTTTTTATCTGGTGTAATGGTGTTGCGCATAGCATTAGCGACTGCCATTTTCATCTTATCAGTCGTCATGTTGTCGCTAACGGATCCGTTACTCCAGAAATAGTCAGCCGTTGCATATTCTTTGAGCAAGAAGCCCATAACGAAGGCTGCAAGGTTTGTCACGCGGAAGCCAAAAGGTGCAGACTGAAGCTCGTCATAGATTTCACCGATGCTGATGCGGCCCGCAGGAGAAGTAAAACCACGCTGAACGATTTCCTCAACTTTGAGCTTCATTTGCACGATTGGCAAGCTACGCTTTGTCGGATCGAGCCAATACTCTTCGATTCCCCAAGCGCCAGCAAGAGCCTTTTCAAGCTTCGGCTCTTTGAAAGTCTGCTTCAACGTTTGGGTCAAGCCACATTCCACACCTTGCGCAAGTGCAGTACCTGCAAACAAGTCCTTCTTTACATCAAAACGCTCGAGGCCATTGTAGTATTTCTGATGATTGATGCTGGAGAATTCTTCGTGCAGGGCTTCGAGATTAGCAAGGCGTTTACCGCTTGGATAATCCCCAGAATACAGCATAAATGCGCCCTTGGAAATCTTATCTTTCCATTCTCCAAGACACCTCTCAGCTTGCCGCTGATATTCGCCAGCACGATGCTTGTCATTCTGAGCATAGTAACGACTATAGGCCATGCTTTCGATATATTGATCATACAAGTCTTTACCCATAGGTGAAAGGCTAGTATCAACAAACATCATGCCCGGATATTTATTGGCACGAACAGCTTGGATGATCTGGTTCTTGACGAGTGCTGCTTCCTCGTCATTCATTGCAAATGTAACCAGCACAGAAAAACGTTCTGCTGCATTGGATGCTGATAGCTTCGCGACCGACTGAAGGAAGTTTGCATTAGCGGATCCATTAAGAATGAATCTTCCTGTGATGGGAGCGGGCAGGTTGATGGCTGTCATAAGATTGGCTGAAGCAACCAGATCTTGCGTCCTCGTTTCCCGCATAACGTTCTCTTGGTGCTTTTTGATAGTGGCCGCATCACCGGTGCTATTTGCAATAGTATATTCATACTTGCCACCGCCGACATTACGCTTAAAGAGAAGGCCATCACGAACAAGCTTTTCGGCAATCGAACGAGCCTTGCCTTTTTGCCAGCCTGTGCCAGAAAATGCAAGGTCAACATTCTGTTCGTTGGGCTTGAGAAGCTCAACGTCGTTCATTCGAAGAGAAATTGCTTGTAACAGCAGAATCGTTTTAAGCACCTGCTGTTCTTCTGGCAGCATCTTGTCCGTCCTAAGCAATCCGTAGGAGTCAAGAATCACTCGAACATCATCGTTCAAACCGTTTTGACCTTTTCCATAGAAAAAGTCCCAAAGCATATCAATGGTCAACAGATTTGGCCTATCCAACGGGCCGTATTGATTAATAAACCATTTAAATGCCTTTGCATCAGTCATGTCGTTACTGATAATGAAGTCAAACATGCTGCGCTGGTTAGAACTGAATACTACTGAAAGATGTTTAAGCAAGAGCGCCGCATAGGGATGAATCGGCACAATCGCCTTCAACTCTTTTTCGGAAAGGACGGTTTTTTGTCCCAGAGAAGAAGAACGCTTCATGCTATCCGTAATATAAGTACAGACGCTCCCTAAGTCATCAGTGAGCTCTTCTTTGTATTCTTCCCACTCCGATCTAAGCAAATTATCAGGAGTGGTTTTCATTGCCTGAGCCATGAGCCTGAACGCCATGTTCTCAGGAAGATCAATTCGAACAGGAGGAACAAAGCGGTCAAGAATCTTTTTTGCCGTCTCAGCATTAAGGAACAGCTTACGGCTTTCATGCGATACGATCATGAAATAGAAAGGATGAGACAAGCTGACTTCGGCAAGCGTTTGGAAACCGGTGAGGGAGTTAGGATTATTCTGAAAGAACTCAGTGAACTCGTCCCATACAAAGAGAATGGCCTTGATTTTGTTTTCGCTGATTACATTTTTAATCCAAGCAGCCATTCCCTGGATATCCATTCTCAGTGCGGTTATGCCGTTATCCTCTGCAACAGTAATGATATCACGCATGGTCTTGGAGATCTGCGCGTCTGTACCGTTCTTTAGCCGATCTATGATAGCATCAACATTGTTGCCACCGAAAGTCCAGGCATATTGTTCTTCAGAAATCAAGGTATTGAAATAGTCTCGATTGGCTTTCTTATCCAGCCACTTTAGAGCGGCATCGCGAAGAGAAGCTTCACCACGGTTTTCAATCCCATGCTTTTCAAGAGCACTCATAATACTGTCTTGAACAGCCAAAATGAGATCCTGATCGGAACGAATTGAGCCAGATCCGATACGATGAATGGTAATGAGTAGACCATCATTCTTGTCGGCAATGATCTTCTGGCACAAATCCATGCTTCAGCATTACAGTCTAACACTGCAGCAATTTTTAGCATGACACCAAGTGTCACTTCCTGATTTTTTCTAAGTTTAGTGAACGTTGCAGAGGACAAGCCTGCGCGTTTACGGAGCTCTGATTTGCTCAGTTCACGTTCCGCGCATAAAACCCATAGTTTCTTGTAGCTTACTTTCATAAAACCACCTCATAGGCGTGAATATACATATTATTGACATTATAGCACCAGTTCTACGACAATGCAATAGTTTGATTCATTTTCTCACGAACCAATTCATATTCGCACGAATTTTGTCGCGTTTCTAAACTAGTGATACCCATAATTAACATAGCGTATCATAGTCCTCGAACATAAGCTGCAGTTGGTCGACAGATTTTGCTACATGATAATGCCCTGCGTACCACTTGCCATACCGCAATCGATCTTCGATGCAATCAAGCCACTGCTCAGTGGACTTGTCGACTTTTCTTTGGTCGATCCCAGGAAGAAACACTTCTACAGGTTCATATTTTAAGGGAACGGTATGAGACAATACCACATCAACCTTCCATCCAAGTTGATCGAGCTTGCTTTCCACACAAGCCTTGGTATCTGTAGAGGGCTGCTCATCTGGCCACCAGCTCCGGCCTGGAATCCGCAGCATCCAGTCGATGCTATAAGCACCGCCAATGGCAATAGCCCGCATACCATTCAGGTCATAGACCTCGCCATCTTTCGCGAACAGTATGCTGGGGAATTGCTCCTCAACGTAAACAATCCCTCCGTGCCATTCCTGCTCGGCGTAGGAGGGAATCGTGGCCGGGCGCTTCTCATGGTTGCCATGGATGCAGAAGAGCGTGATTGGCAATGCACTGATAAACTCTTTCTTGTGCAGATCGCGCCAGCCGCCATAGAAGTTGATCCCAGCGTCACCGAGAATAATCATGATGTCAGAGGGCTTGGTGTGCATGCGAGCACAGAAATGAGCAATACGCTGAAAGTCGCCGTGAGTATCGCCAGTCAAATAAATCATAGAGTACCTCCAGTATATATCATGGGTATATCATAGGGCATAAGAGCGGATATAAACAGAAACAAGGAGTATCAGTGCTTTTGTTTTCCTGTGTGGGCAAGTGTGCGATTATGTGTTCTTGTGTGTGACTGTATCTGTCATGGGGTAAAACGAAAACAGCAGATTTGAGATTCTGATCGGAAAAAGAGCAGAAAATCTCATTGCCAGGGGAGAAAATTACCCCACCCCTGAAATAGCAAAAGGCTCAAAAGCCCTGTGATTACAAGGTTTCTGAGCCTTTGAAGTATAAAAAAATTCATCACCCAGTTTGTATCAAAAACTAGGTGATGAAGTGGTGGAGCATAGGGGATTCGAACCCCTGACCTCAACATTGCGAACGTTGCGCGCTACCAACTGTGCTAATGCCCCGTATTACCTTTTGCCAACCCCATCGGCTGACGCAATATATGATAGCACAACAGATGGCGGATTGCAAGCATTTTTTTCGGATTTACAAAAAAAGAACCAATGGGTTAAAATGCGCACAGCTCTTGCCGCTGGAGCGTGCGCTGATGTACAATAATAATAGAAAAGGAGGACCGACATGAACAGCAAAGCTTCTCATTCCGTACCTGAAGTGATGACGGATCCGGAACGCGCCGGACACAGGGCATGCGATGCCGTAACGACCTACGCCGACAGCGTTCAGTCCATCTATACTGAGCTTGCGCGGTGTACGCTCCAGGATCCACCGCCGGAAGCGCTGCGTCGCCGCGTCGTAGGAGAGTTGGCCTCGCTGGGCCGTGCCGAAGCACAGTTCCGTCACGCGCAAACCCGCACCGCCGAACTGCGCGATGAGCTGTCCGCACGCCTTACCGATACCGAAAAGAGCACCGCCCGCAAGTTTTCCCGCTTCCGCCCGCCCACCAACGCCTCCATCGACCTTGCCGAACAGGAACGGGGTCACTTTGCCCGCGGACTCAATCTCTATAAAATGATGCTGGTGCTGATCCTGGGTAGCTTTGCCGGCGTTGTGGTGGAGCTTCTCTGGTGCTTTGTCACCAATGGCTACTTTGAGAGCCGCGCAGGGTTGGTCTACGGTCCCTTCAACCTGCTCTATGGCGTAGGCGCGGCAGTGCTCTCCGCCGCGCTCTATCGTTTCCGCAACCGTGGGCGCTGGCTTTCCTTCCTGGGCGGCTTTGTGGTGGGCAGCGCGGTGGAATACGGCTGCTCCTGGCTGCAGGAGGTGGTGTTCGGCTCCACCTCGTGGGATTACAGTCACCTGCCCTTCAACCTCAACGGTCGCATCTGTCTGCTGTACTCCATCTTCTGGGGCCTGCTGGGCGTGCTGTGGATCAAGGACATCTATCCCCGCATGTCCAAATGGATTCTCAGAATTCCCAACCACGCCGGCATTCTGCTCACCTGGGCGTTGGCTGTCTTCCTGATCTTCGACGGCATCGTCTCAAGCATCGCGGTGATGCGCTGGTCGCAGCGCCTCGATGGCGTACCCGCCTCCAGTGCCTTTGAAGCCTTCATCGACGACCGCTTCCCTGATGAGCGCATGAAACGTATCTACGCCAACATGAATTTTGACTGATTTCCACAAAAGAAATTCCCGCTGCAGCGTCTCTTCACCGCAGCGGGAATTTTGCTCGATTCAGATGTTATGCCTTGCCGGTTGCGTGCATCACGCGCTCGATGAAGTGAATGACGTTGAGCGCGCAGCGCTGCGCCTCGCCACGGGTCACGCCATCGGGGCTGTGCAGAGAGGGCACCAGCGTGCGGGCGGAATCGTCGCCCTCCTCACCGATGACGCCGGGCATCAGCACGTCCACCTGCGCGCGGACGCGCACCGCATCGTTGCGCAGGTTGGGGAACTCGCGAGATTCTCCCTCCTGCATCCACCAATCGGTGATGACCAGGCCGTCGTACCCCCACTCCTTGCGCAGGATCTCGGTGGCCAGTTCGTAATGATAGTGGCTCCAAACGCCGTTGATCTTGTTGTAGCTGGTCATGATGGCCAGGGGATGCGCCTCCTTGACGGCAATCTCAAAGCCCCTCAGATAGATCTCGCGCAGCGCACGTTCGCTGACCTGCGAGTCGTTGCGGTTGCGGAAGCGCTCCTGATTGTTGCACGCAAAGTGCTTAATGCAGGCCGAGCGCCCGTTGGACTGCGTACCGCGCACCGCCGCCGCAGCGATCTTGCCCGTCAGAATCGGATCCTCAGAGAAATACTCAAAGTTGCGGCCGCACAGCGGGTTGCGGTGGATGTTCATGCCCGGCCCCAGCAGCATGTGCGTGTCAAAGTGCGCCATCTCCCGCGCCACCATCGCGTAGAGCGCCTCCACGCCCTTTGGGTCAAACGTGCTGGCCAGCGCCGTGCCGCAGGGCAGCAGCGCCACTGTCTCGCGGATACGGATGCCCGAGGGGCCGTCGGTGGTGATCATCGCCGGCAGACCGCGTGCGCGCAGCCTGTCCGTCACACCGCCAAACGCGCCCGCGTTTCCGTCCGGGCCATAACAGGAGTTCATCAGGCCCTGTCCATGGGTGATGTCGTCCAGCTCTTCGTCGGTCAGCTGCGCCACAAATTCCTCCGCGCTGCACTTGCCGCTGAGCACGTCGGCAAAGGGGATGTCCGTCCGGGCGGCGCGCAGCTCGGTCGGAATCTGCGCCAGGATCTCCGCCTTGATGTCCTTGCGCTGCACCGGCACATCCTCCAGCGCAATCTTCCCATCCCGGTTGACGAAGCGCTGGAAGGCCGACTCGGGCTTGACCGCCATGTTCTCGTGCAGCTGCTGAACCACCTGGTCCGCGTCCAGCTTAAACTCCAGCACGCGCGCCGTGTCGCGCACGTTTTGGCCTACCTCGACGCCGTAGACGCCCGCCTGCAGCACAAAACAGCTCTCATGGCCCGCAGACCCCGCATCATCGTAGGATGCAAAGTCCGCAAGGTTGATATCCAGCTGCATTGTCTCGCTCTGGCCGGGCGCCAGCAGCGCAGTCTTGCCAAAGGCCGCCAACACCTTTGACGGATTGCCCAGCGCGCCGCACGGCAGCGTCAGATAGCACTGCGCCACCTGCCGGCCCGCCACATCGCCCACGTTCTTCACTTCCACCGACACCCTGATCTCATCGCCCTCGCGCTCCGCTTTCGCCTGCAGCTCAAACTGCGTATAGCTCAGACCATAGCCGAACGGATAAAGCACCTTATCCTGTGCAAAGGTCTCAAAGTAGCGGTAGCCCACGTAAATGTCCTCTACATAGGCATTGGAGGCCTTGCCGCCGAAATACGCGCTGCTGGGATAATCCGCATAGCGCCGCGCGATGGTGTCCGTCAGTCTGCCGCTTGGATTGACCTTGCCGGTGAGCACATCCGCCACCGCATAGCCGCCCTCCATGCCGCCCTGCCAGGCGTACACAATGGCACCCAGCTTATCGCCATAATCCTCCACCCAACCCATGTCGATCACGTTGCCGCAGTCCATGATGACGCATACCTTATCAAAGCGCGCCGTCACAAGATCCAGCATCCGCTTTTCTTCGTTCGTCAGGTAGTAGCTGCCCGGCTCGAGCAGATTTTCGCGGTCCTCGCCCGCCGCGCGGCCGATCACCACCAGCGCAACGTCGCTAGCCTTTGCCGCGTCGGCCACGATGGACTCGGTCAGCGGCATCTCGGGGTAGCTCATGGGCCATTGTCCCCAAGCATTTTCATCGGGCAGGTTGCCGGGCACGGCGCACCACTGTGCATAACGCTGCGCCAGCTCCTCCTCCACCCTGACGCCGTTTTGACGCAGGCCGTCCATCAGATTGGAACGATACGGCGGGATGACGTCGCCGCCGCTGCCATAGCCCACCACGAAATAGTTCACTGCACATCGACCGAACACCGCCACGGTATCCTGCGCACGCAGGGGCAGCAGTTTCCTCTCGTTCTTGAGCAGCACAAGGCCGTCGGCCGCCATCTGCCGGGCAAGCGGCGCAATCTCGGGCGCCGAGAGCACGCCCGAAACTTTGACTACCGCATTGAGATCCTGCTCCAGGCCCGTCCGCACGAGCTTGAGTTCGTTATTATTGTTCATACTTCACAACACCTTTCCGTTCGGGCATACCCGAACATAACCATTGCCGATTCATTAAATTCTACATTCTCATCCCATATTCCTGTTGTTTTTGCGGCCAAAAACACTATAATATAAGATAGCTTTCCACGCAAAGGAGGCCCTTTCATGAAATACACCCGTGCCGTTGCGCTGTGCGGCGTCATCGCGGCCCTGTCCATCGTGCTGATGGCCGTGGGCGGGCTGCTGGGCATCGGCCTATACGCTGCGCCCATGCTCGCCGGCCTATGCCTGCTGCCCGCCGGCCGCTTTCTGGGCGTCAAATACCATGTGATGCTCTGGCTCGTCGTGTCGGCGCTCAGCTTCCTGCTTGTGCCCGATGTCGAGCAAAACCTGATGTTCCTGTGCCTGTTCGGCTGTTATCCCATCCTGCGTCCCGCGCTGCAGCGTCTGCCCCGTATGCTGCGTCCGCTGTGCAAGCTGCTGTTTTTCAATGCAGCGGCCGTCGCTCTGGAAGCGCTGGTGCTGCTGGTGCTCGTGCCCGAGGCGCTGGAGCCCGGAATGCTCCTGCTCCTGCTGGCGCTGGGCAATCTCACCTTTTTGCTCTACGATCTGCTCATCCCCCGCGCACAGCGCTTTTGGGAGTCCCGTCTCGCCGCTTTCCTTCGCTGAGCACCCCATATACAAGAAAGCAGACCGTCGGAATTGCTTCCGACGGTCTGCTCTGACTTTTAAGCGCTTAGATCTCGGGGATGACGACCTCGACCTCGTGGCCCACCTCGGCGGACTTGACGATGTGGTCGATGATGGCCTGGTTGTACAGGATCTGCGAAGAGGGGATGGGCGCGGCGCCGCCCGTCTTGACCGCATCCAGGAAGGAACGGATCTTGCGGTCGAACAGGCCGGGGCCCTTGGACTCGATGACGGGGATCTTGGTCTCGGTCATTGCGCCCGCCACGTCGTGATAGATGGTCATGGGGCCGCCGACGGAGCCGTTCCAGCAGTCGGTGGAAGGAATGCGCAGGCTGCCCTTGGTGCCCATGATGATGGAATCACCGGGAGTGTCCAGGTGCATGGCCCAGGCAATGCGGAAGTCGAGGATGACGCCGCCCTCCAGACGCACAAACGCGGCCGCAAAGTCGTCCACGTTGAAGCGCTTGGCGTCCTTTTCACTCTGGTAGTCGGTGCTGGTGCCAAAGAAGTTGGAGGTGTAGCCCGTCACCGTCAGGGGCTTGGGATAGCCGATGGCGTTGAGCACGCAGTCCAGCGAATAGCAGCCGATGTCACCCATCGCGCCGATGCCGCCGGTGGACTTCTCGATAAACGTGGAGTTCGGGATGCCCCTTCTGCGGCCGCCGCCGGTCTGCACGTAGTAGATCTTGCCCAGCACACCGGAGTCCACGATCTTCTTGATCATCTGCATGTTCTCGTCAAAGCGAGGCTGGAAGCCGATGGAGAGCACCTTGCCGCTCTTCTTCTCCGCGCGCATGATCTCCACCGCCTCATCGGTGGTGACGCACATGGGCTTTTCCAGCAGCACGTTCACGCCCTTTTCCAGCGCGTAGATGGTGCAGGGCGCGTGCTGGGTGTTGTAGGTGCACACGCTGACCGCGTCCAGCTGCTCGTTGTCCAGCATGGACTTGTGGTCGGGATAGAACTTGCAGTTCTCAATGCCATAGCGCTTGGCGAACTTTTCCGCCTTGCCGGGGATCAGGTCGGCCATGGCCACGACCTTGACGTCCTTCATGCGCTTGTAGGACTCAATATGCGACTCTGCGATCCAGCCCGTGCCGATGATGCCAACGCGGAGCTTGTCCTCGTCGCGCACCTCGACCTCTTCCTCTACGACGGTCTGCTGAAATGCGTTCAATACTTCATCGCCGGTTTTTGCCATTATGAAAACCCCTCCTGTCTGTATGAACGGCGTCCTTTGCCGTCTCTTACGCCTATTATATCACCAAGACCCGCCAAGGGCAATTCACATATCGCCATCCGACGCAAAATTTCATTTAATTTCCCTTCTGCGTTTGCTATACTGTACTTATGAACGGTACAATCAGGAGGTTACTCTATGAAAGCACTCATCTCCCTTGCGCGCGGCACGCAGTACGAAACCTTCTTCACCCCCGAAAACGAGCGGCTCGCCTCCTCCCTCGGCTCCATACTGTGGAACGACGCGCCTCGGCCGCTGACCAAGGCGCAGGTGTCGGAGCGCATCGCGGACTGCGATTGCTACGTCACCCTCTGGGGCTCTGCGCGCCTGGACGCCGACATACTCGCCCATGCGCCCAGGCTGCGGCTGCTGACGCACCTGGCCGGCACCGTCGTGCCGTTTGTCAGCGACGAAATGTGGGAGCGCGGCATCCGTGTCATCTCAGGCAACGCCTACTTTGCCGAGTCTGTGGCCGAGGGCACGGTGGGCTACATGCTGGCCGCTCTGCGCGACATTCCCTTTTATTCCGGACGCCTGCAGCGCGAACACATCTGGAAGCGCCCCGAGGACCTTACCCGCGGCCTGTTGGGCCGCACGGTGGGCCTGGTCAGCTATGGCGAGATCGCGCGATACCTGGTGCGCCTGCTCGCGCCCTTCCGTGTGCGCATCAAGGTCTATGACGTGGCGCCCTTGCCCGCCGCGGACGTGGCTGCCTACGGCCTGGAGCAAACCTCCCTTGCGGACATCTTTTCCACCTGCGACGTGGTCAGCCTGCACACGCCGCTGTACGACGCCACCCATCACCTGATTGGTCGCGACCTGCTCCGCCTGCTGCGCCCCGGCGCGTTGTTTGTCAATACCTCGCGCGGCGCGATCGTGGACCAGCGCGCGCTGGAGCAAGAGCTGGCCACGGGCCGCTTCCGCGCGGTGCTCGACGTCTACGAGCAGGAGCCCCCTGCCGACGACTGCCCGCTCTTTTCCATGGAGAACGTGCTGATGATGCCCCACATGGGCGGCCCTACCGTGGACCTGCACAGCCGCATCACCCATGATCTGCTGTTGGAATCCGCCGCTTACCTCAACCGCGGCGAACCCCTGCGCCACGAGATCACCCGCGACCGCGCCCGGCATATGTCCTCCTTCTGACGGCTACATCTCTTTCTCGTATTTCACCCGGTAATCGATCGCGCACCCCTGTACGAATAAATAAGAAAAAACCAGCAGCAAAACGATCGCGGGTTCCACACCCATGAGCGCGAAGGAAACCATCAGCGCGCCGAATACAAAGGTCATGATGTCATACGCTTTGGATTTTGCGCGATTGCAAATCGCGACATTCCGTTCGTCGTTTTTTTCTATTTCCATTTGCTTCTGTGCGCTGGGATCTCTGCCGATCGCTCTGCTCGCAATCAGATTCCCCGTTCCATGCCCAAAAAGACCGTAGCCAAACCCTATGCAGAGATAGGGCAATGGGATCAGGAATCCGTCAGGCTTCTCGGCGCTCTTTAATAAATAAAATCCGCACAGCAGTAAAGCAATTCCCAAGGCTGCGATTACACAGCTTCTTCTCTTCATACTCATTCCTCCTCATAAATAAAAATCTCTTCGATGGGCAGGTGGAAATATCTCGCGATCTTGAACGCCAGCTGAATGGATGGGTTGTAACGCCCGTTTTCCAGGGAGCCGATCGTCTGCCGGGATACCTCCAGTGCCTTTGCCAAATCTTCCTGCTTGATTCCCCGCCGCTTACGCAGTTCTTCCAACCGGTTCTTCATGCGTCCCTCCTCTTGTACGGAAAGTTTGCTTTCCATAAATTCAATATAACATCAAAGCGCAAAATATCAAGCATACTTTCCAAAGTTAAAGCCGCCCCATCCGACGGGATCCGTTCGGATGGGGCGACCCTTCATTCACTTGAATCAAAAAATCAGTATCTGCCGATGGGCGGCACCACATAATCGGGCAGCGGGCAGGTATATCTCCCGCCGTTCTTGCGCTTGAGCTCTTCCTTGGCTTTTTCGATGAGCTCGGGCTGCTCCATGGTGCGCAGCGAGGCCAACGTCAGCACCTCGGCGGCGCGCAGCATGCCCTTCATGCCAATGGTTGAGCCGGAAAACGCGGTGTTCTGCCAGGAATGCCCCACGTTGCCCAGGCAAGCGGTGGCGACGTTGAAGGACACGGTGGGCGTCGCATAGCCCACATCGCCCACGTCGGTGGAGCCGGAATGATAGCGCGTCTCCTTTGCGTTGAAGGGATGGATGATCTTATCCAGCGGCTTGCGCAGCTCTTCCTCCACCTGCTCGGCGTCAAAGTACTCCGTCAGGTTTTCCTTGATGCCCACCAGCGTCGAGCGCGGATAGGTGCGCAGGAACTGTTCGGCCAGCTGATAATCCTCTTCCGTCCATTCGGGCGCACCCAGTTCGCGCATGCAGGTATCCACCAGCGCGCCCAGCGTACGGTTGGCGTAGTAGTCGGAAAACGCCATGGTGATTTCATAACGCATCCTGGTGCCCGTCATCAGCGCGGCGCCCTTTGCCACATCCACCACACGGGTGAACAGCTCCTGTACCTGGCTGACCTTGGGTGCGCGCACCTCGTACTTGATCACCGCATGGCTCTGCACCACGTTGGGCATGGTTCCGCCCGCATCGGAATAGGCGTAGTGAATGCGCGCCTCATCAATCATGTGCTCGCGCAGGTAGTTGCAGCCCACGTTCATCAGCTCGCAGGCATCCAGCGCGCTGCGGCCCAGGTGGGGTGCGCCGCCCGCGTGCGAGGCCACGCCGTCAAACACAAAGTTCGCGCCCATGATGGCCACATCCCCCGTCGAACCCACCTCGTTGATGGTGCCGGGATGCCAGGTATAGGCAAAGTCCACATCGTCAAAGCAGCCCGCGCGCGCGATGAACTGCTTAGAGCCCGCGCCTTCCTCGGCCGGGCAGCCGAAGAAGATCACCGTACCGTCCACCTTGTGCTCGGCCATATAGTCCTTCAGCGCGACGGCTGCCGCGAACGCGCCCGCGCCAATCAGGTTGTGTCCGCAGCCGTGTCCAGAGCCGCCGGCCTCAATGGGCTCCTCGGTCGTGCACGCCGCCTTCTGCGACAGGCCATCCAGCGCGTCGTACTCGGCCAACAGGCCCACCACGGGCTTGCCCGTGCCCACCGAGTAGGTGGCGGTAAACGCGGTGGGGATGTCCGCAATGTTGTCCTTAATGGTAAAGCCCTCGGCCCCCAGCGCCTCCATCAGCGCCCCTGCGGACTTCGTCTCCTCGTATGAGAGCTCTGCGTAGCTCCAAATCTCGCTGGCCAGACGTTTCGTCACGTCCGCCTTGTCTGCGATGAGTTTTTTAATCTCCTCGATCTGCGTCATATGCGCCCTCCCTTTTCACGGCGCAGCGCGCCGCCTTCCTTCACTGATACAATACCACAACCACGCCCCGGATTACAATACCATGCTCAGGAATTTGATGGTCGCAGGATCGCGCGGGCAGGTGAAGATCTGATCGGGTCCGCCTTCTTCCTTGATCACGCCGTCGCAGATGAACAGCACGCGGTCGGATACTTCTCGGGCAAAGCCCATCTCGTGCGTCACGATGAGCACAGTCATGCCGCTGCGCGTCAGGTCCTCAATGACGCTGAGCACCTCCTTGACCATCTCGGGATCCAGCGCCGAGGTGGGCTCGTCAAACAGCATCACCTCGGGGTGCATCGCCATCGCGCGCACAATGGCCAGGCGCTGTTTTTGCCCACCGGAGAGCTTGCGCGGATACTCGTCCGCTTTGTCCGCCAGGCCCACGCGCGTCAGCAGCGCCATCGCCTCTTCCCTGGCCTGCGCCTTGGGCACCTTTTTCTCCAATGTGGGCGCCAGAATCACATTGTCCAGCACCGTCATATTGGGAAATACGTTGAAATTCTGGAACACCATGCCGATGGACTGGCGGAACTTGGCGATGCTCCCCTTCCGGTCGGTGATGTCCTGCTCTTTGAAATACACCTTGCCGTCAGTGGGTTCCTCCAGCAGGTTCAGGCATCGCAGAAAAGTGGACTTGCCGCCGCCCGACGGCCCGATGATGGACACCACCTCTCCTTTGTGAATGGCAGTGGATATTCCCTTTAGCACCTCCAGCTTGCCAAAGCTCTTGTGGAGGTTCTCCGTGCGAAGAATGATGTTGTTGTCAGTCACTTACGGTCAGCCTCCTTTCCAGCAGCTTGAGCAGTTTAGAGAGTGTAAAAGTGATGGTAAAGTAGATCACGCCCGCGATCAGCAGCGACTGCATTTGCAGAAAGGTCGCAGACGCCACGGTCTTGTACGCCGTCATCAACTCGCCCACGAAGAACACCGACGCCAGCGACGTGCCCTTGATGGTGGAGATGAACTCATTGCACAGCGCGGGCAGTATGTTCTTGACCGCCTGCGGCAGGATCACGTGCGTCATCACATGCGTCTCGGACAGTCCGATGCTGCGGGCAGCCTCCCACTGTCCGCGATCCACCGCGCCGATGCCCGCGCGGATGATCTCGCTGATGTAGGCCGAGGCGTTGACCGTCATGGCCACCAGGATGCACGCGGTGTCGCTCAGGCTCAGGAAGGGCAGAAGCTTTGGCAGCCCGATCCAGAAGAAATACAGCTGCAACAGGGTAGGCGTGCCTCTGAGCACCTCAATGTACGCGTCCGCAATCCACTTAAAGACCTTGACCTTACCCATGCGCAGCAGCGCGACAAACATGCCCAGCACAGTGCCCAGCACCACGGTCACAGCGGAGAGCCACAGCGTCCCCCACAGACCTTCCAGATACATTGGAAAATACTTTTCCAGCAGCCCGATGATCTTATCCATTGCCCTCTTAGCTCCTACCCTGTCGTTTTTCCGTTACTCGATGCCCAGCTGCTTGGCGTAGGCCTTGAACTCGGCCTCCCACTCCACGAACTTGCCCTGCTCGGTCAGCTCGGCGATGCACTGGTTGACGATCTCGCACAGGCTGTCGCAGCCCTCCTTGGGCATGGCCACAACCGTGCCGTTCATGTTGGGATCCACTTCCAGCAGGAAATCCGGGGTATCCAGGCCGCCGTTGGCCGCGGCATACAAGTCGGCCGAGCTGATGGCGGTGATGCAGACATCCGCCTTGCCCTCGGCGACCGCAAGGTAGCCATCCGTCATGGAGGAGACCAGTTTGAACTCCTTGACATTGTCCTTGCCGATCTGGTCGTTGAACAGCGACTCCTGCACCGAGCCCGACTGGGTGATGACCACCGCGTCCTTGACCGACTCGATGGAGGTGTACTTATCCACGTCCTCGGCGCGGCACAGGTAGCCGTAGCCGTCGCTGCTGGGCTGATACACGTCGCTCATCGTCATGGATTCGGCGCGGGTGGGCGAGTAGGCCATTGCCGAGATCGCCATATCGTACTTGCCATCCACGATGCCGGCCTGCACCGCGGTGAACTCCAGCGGGATCACCTTCAGCTCCACGCCGATCTTTTCGGCGATGTACTTGCCCAGCTCAATGTCCAGACCCACGTACTTGTCGTCGCCCGTCTTGGAGGGATCAATGAACTCATTGGGCGCCCAGGCAGGCTCGGTCACCATCTCAATGTAGCCCTTTTCCTTGATCTGGGTCAGGCGGTCCTTCTGCTCCCCGCCCGAGCAGGCGGTGCAACCCAGCAGCAGTACGACAGCCAGCAATACGACCAGTATTTTTTTCATAACTCCTACCTCTTTTTCATTGAACTGACCGCTTTTGCGATCGATGAGGACAGTATATCACGTCCACTTTTCTATGTCAACGCTTTATCATGATAAATTACTAAATTTTCTTTTCCTCAACATTGTCTGCCTTTTTCGTGTGCTCTAAGACGCACTGGGCTCGCTGACCCCTCCGAACATGCGCACAGATCCCTCTCCCCGCTTCCGGGAAGAGGGATCCCAGTTTCATCCGCAGGTAAGGACGTATTCCTCGCTGCGGCGCGACTGCCGACGGGAAATGCTTCACCTTTTGCAGGCCTATCGGCGCAGCCGCCTCCTTCACCATGCCTTTTCCGCGCGTACGATCAGCATCATGGGGCGCCGCAGCTCATCGCGCATGCCAGGCTCGTCCAGCATCTCTTCGGGCGGCTGCGGCTCCACCACCGCGCGCAGCAGCAGCCCCGCGCGCGTGAGCGCCCCCAGATAAGTGGTCAGCGTCCGGTGGTATTTGCGCACATGCTCACCCAGAAACACCGCGTCGCGCGGCCCCTCGATGTAATAGTCGTCCACCGGAAAGTGCGCGATGGAGCCATCCTCCCGGTATACCCAGTCCTGCGGCCCCTGCGCCGTAAACACCGGATGCTCCACTGAGAACACCAGCACCCCGCCCGGCGCCAGCCACCGCGCTACACGCGCCATCAGCGCCTCGTAGTCGCGCACATAATGCAGCGCAAGCGAGCTGAGCGCCACATCCACACAGCCGTCCGGGAGCTCCAGCTCCTCCATCGCGCTTTGGCGGTATTCGATGCCGGGCGCAGCGTTCTTCTCCCGCGCCACGGACAGCATTCTCTCGGAAAGGTCCACGCCCAGCACGCTCTTCGCACCGTGTTGCGCAGCCCAGGCGCAGTGCCAGCCGTAGCCGCAGCCCAGATCCAACACGCGCTTGCCCGTAAAATCGGGGAGCAACCGCTTGAGCGTCAGCCATTCGCCCGCTCCGGCCAGCCCCTTTTGCGAGCGCGTCATGTGGGCGTACTTTTCAAAAAATATCGGGTTGTCGTAATGATTCTCCTTCATGCTCCCCTCCATTAGAATCCAATGACGGAGCCATCCGCGCGCGGCTCCGTCGCGCCGACCCAGCTGCCGCCGTCGCGCAGGATCATCTGCCCGCGCCCGTACTGTCCGCCGGAGACGACGTTCAGCACATGTCCCTTGCGGCGCAGTGCATCCAGCACTGCGGGGTTGAATGTGGGTTCCACGTCAAAGCACAGCCCCTCCGTCCAGCAAAAGCGCGGCGCATCCAGCGCGGCCTGCGGGTTGACGCCCTCGTCCAGCAGGCGAATCATGGCCTGCATATGCGCCTGGGGCTGCATGTATCCGCCCATGATGCCGAACGGCCCCACCGGTTCGCCCTCTCGCGTGAGGAAGCCCGGTATGATGGTGTGATACGGGTATTTGCGCGGCCCCACCTCGTTGGCATGGCCCGCCTGCATGGAGAAGCACGCGCCGCGGTCCTGCAGGCAAATTCCCGTGCCAGGGATGTACACCCCCGATCCAAATCCCTGATACAGGCTCTGGATCATGGAGATGCTGTTGCCCTGCCCGTCCGCGCAGCAGAAATACACCGTATCGCCGTGCATGGGCTTTCCCGGCGCATAGGTCTGCGCTCGATCTGTCACCAGCGCCGCGCGCTGCGCCGCGTACTCCTTGCTCAGCAGCGCCTCGGGCGGCACCTGCATGAACGCGGGATCCGCGATATAGTGCAGCGCGTCGGAAAACGCCAATTTAATGGCCTCCATCTCCAGATGCAGCTTTTCCACCACGTCCGCGCCCTGCGTGGGCAGCGCTTCAAACAGATTCAGCGCGATCAGCGCCGTCATGCCCTGCCCGTTGGGCGGCAGTTCCCAGATCTCGTGTCCGCGGAAGGAGGTGGACACGGGCTGCACCCAACGCGCCGCATACGCCGCCAAGTCCTCTCCGCGCAGCGTGCCGTCCGTCTGCCGGCTGTAGGCGTCGATGCATTCCGCTAAATCGCCCTCATACAGATCGCGGCATTTAGTTTCCGCCAGCCTGCGCAGCGTCTTCCCCATCTCGGGCACCGCGCAGACGTCGCCTGCGCGCAGCGTGCGCCCCTGTGGGTTGAAACCCTCCAGCCACCTGCGCAGCACGGGGTCCTTGCTGCCCTGCGCATTGCGCGTAAACACATTGAGGATGGGCGCGTTGTCCGGCGACAGCGCGTAGCCCTGCGACAGCTCCATCGCCGGGGCGAACAGCTCGATCAGGGGCTTGCTGCCATAGCGCTCATGCAGCGCCGCCCAGCCCGCGGGCGCGCCGGGCACCGTCACGGGCAGCCAACCCTTGAAAGGCACCGCGTCCCTGTGCCCCTCCGCCTCCACGCGCTTTTTTGTCAGCATTTCGGGCGAAAATCCCGAAGAATTCAGTCCCTGCAGCGGCTCGCCCTTCATGGACACGATGGCAAAGCAGTCGCCGCCCACGCCGTTATTGGCGGGATCCACCACCGTCAGCGCCGCCGCCACCGCCAGCGCCGCGTCTACCGCGTTGCCGCCCTCGTGCAGCACGTGCAGCCCCGCCTGCGTCGCCAGCGGATGCGACGAGGCCACCATGCCTCTGTGACCATAGACCAGGTTGCGTCTGGACGCATACGGATAATACAGCGTATCGTATTTCATCTTCCTCATCCCTTCTCTTTTTTCTGTCCGGATGGAGCCTTTCGTCAAATTACGGCAGGTTCGGCAGCGGAAGCGGCCGCGCAAATCGCTCAATCGTCCGCGCCGCGGCACACAACCGCCTCTCATCCGCGCCGCATAGGATCGTCCCCCGCGGAACGCCCTGTTCGTTCACGTCAAAGGGAACGCATACGGACGAAAGTCCCGCAAAATGCATGCAGTTGGTCGGCCCTGTCATCAGGCAGGCGTCGTAGGGCGCGAGCTGCTCCAGCAGCTCCCTGCGCATCGCCGTCCGCACGCGCAGCGCATCCCGGTATTCTGTCTCGCCGCCGGATGCGCTGTGCGCCTCCCACGCGTTCCGCAGCAGACCGTCTCCATAGCGCCGCATCGTCTCCGGGTACGCATTCATCTGCGCCAGTATGTCCTCAAGCGTCCGGCAACGCGCCCGTATTCCGGCAAGATACGCCTCCACGCCGAGCATGAATTCCCAACGCATCACAATCTTCTGCTGCGGCGCATAAGGATGCATCTCCTCATCAATGCGCGCACCCGCAGCCGCTCCAGCAGCCGCGCCGCCACGCTCTTCCACAGCTCCGCGTCCATGCCATCCCCCCGTTTCCCAGTCAGGACTGCGCCTGCTCCCACTCCTCGTACAGCTGCGCAATCTTGCTCTGCAAATCGGTGTACCTTTTGCTCAGGGCCTGGGCCTTTGCGTTGTCCGCATAGGTGTCCGGATCGCTCATCTCAATCTCTAATTGCGTCATTTTTTCTTCCAATTCGGTGATGCGCGTCTCCAAATTCGCGATGCGCTCCCGCTCTCGCCGCGCAGCCTCCTGCGCCGCCTTCTCGCGCTTTTTTTCCTCGCGCAGCGCGGTTTTGGTCTTAACCTGGGTCAGCTCCTCATCGGGCGCGTTTTTCTGCGCCGCCTTTTCCAGGTAATCGTCGTAGTTGCCAATGTATTCCGTCACGCCGCCCGGCTCCATTACGATCACCCGATCCGCGATGCGGTTGATGAAGTACCGGTCGTGTGATACCGTCAGGATGGTTCCCTCAAAGTCCAGCAGCGCCGTCTCCAGCATCTCGCGGCTGTCCATGTCCAAGTGGTTGGTGGGCTCGTCCAGGATCAGGAAATTGTCTTGCCGCAGCATCAGCTTGGTCAGCAGCACGCGCCCGCGCTCGCCGCCCGACAGCGTGCTGACGGGCGCAAACACATCCTCTCCGGTGAACAGAAACCCTGCCAGCGCATTGCGGATGGTGGTCTGCTCCATGCGCGGAAAGTCGTCCCACACCTCGCCCAGCACATCCTTGTCCGGCGTCAACCCCTCCTGCTGCTGGTCGTAGTACCCGATCTCCACGCCCGAGCCAAACCGCACCGAGCCGCCGTCCGCCTGCTCCCTGCCCGTGAGGATCTTGAGCAGCGTGGACTTGCCCACTCCGTTTGCTCCCAGCAGCGCAATGCGGTCGCCCGCGCGCACGTGCAGGTTCAATCCCTGAAACAGCGTCCTGTCCCCGTAGCTTTTAGACAGGTCCTCGCACATCAGCACGTCGTTACCCGTCCCGCGCCCCGCATGGAAGGAGAAATACACGCTGTGCTCCTCCTCTGGCTTGTCCACCCGCTCGATCATATTCAGCCGCTTTTCGCGGCTCTTGGCCTTGATGTGCGCCGCTTCGGTGTTGTATGCGCGGAATTGCGCAATGATGGCCTCCTCGCGCGCGATCTCCTTCTGCTGCAGCGTGTACTCCTTCATGCGCCGCACCATGACCTCTTCGCGCAGCTTGAGGTATCGCGTGTAGTTGCCCTCGTACTGCTCAATGCGCCCAAAGGACAGCTCTGCGATGGAGTTGCACACCGCGTCCAGGAAATACCGGTCGTGCGACACCACCACCACCGCGCCCTTGTACGCGCGCAGATAGTCCTCCAACCACTGGATGGAGTTCAGATCCAGGTGGTTGGTGGGCTCATCCAGCAGAATCAGGTCGGTCTTGATCAGCAGCAGCTTGCCCAGCTTCAGCCGCGTGCGCTCCCCGCCCGAGAGGGAGGCCACCGTCTGGTCGTACTGCGCCGCGGTAAATCCCAGGCCGGTGAGCACTCCCTGCAGCCGTGAGCGCCAAGCGTAGCCGTCCTCCTCTTCAAACCGGTCGGTCAGCCGTGCATATTCCTCGGCAAGGCGCGCATAGGCCTCGGGATCGCTGTCGTGCATCTCCCCCATGCGCTGCTCCATCTGCCGCAGCTGCTCTTCCATTTTGAAGGTTCCTTCAAAGCAGGTTTCCATCTCCTGCCACACGGTCAGCGGCGAGGTCAGGTCGTCCAGCTGCGTATGAAATCCGATGCGCAGCCCGCGCGTGGCGGACAGCGTCCCCCCGTCATAATGATCCTGGCCCGCCAATATCTTGAGCAGCGTGGATTTTCCCGAGCCGTTGGATCCCACCAGCCCCACGCGATGGCGGTCCTGTATCGTCAGCGTCACGCCCTTGAGCACCTCGTTGACGCCAAATGCCTTGGTCAATTGATTGGTCTGCATTACGATCATACAAAAAATTCCCCTTCCCCGGGATCGTCCGTCCATATACGGTTTTCATTGTACCATATAATGCGCCCGGATGCACGCATTTTTGTGCCGGATGCCCTCTCCGGAGAAAAAAGCGCATTCGTCTCTTGACTCTCCCTCCGTGTCAGGCGCTACAATACCCTTGAGCTGAAAAATCCTGCAGATCTGCGAGGTATCCCATGCTGAAGATCGGAGAATTTTCCAAGTTGTCCCGCGTCAGTATCCGCATGCTGCGCCACTATGACGAGCTGGGCCTTCTGCGCCCTATCCGCATCGACCCGGACACCGGCTACCGCTACTATCGCGAGAGCCAGCTGCCCACGGCCAGCCGCATCGCCGCGCTGCGCGACATGGGCTTTGGCCTTTCCGCCATCGGCGAGCTGCTCGCCTGCGACGACCCCGCGCTGCTCGAGCGCCACCTGCTCGAGCGCCGCGCGGAGCTCGCCCAGCTGCAAAGCCAGACCGCCCGCCGCCTGCGCCTGCTCGGGACAGCGCTGCAACGCCTGAGAAAGGACGGTATCACCATGAAACTTCCCGTCACCATCAAAACCTTCCCCGCCCGCTACGCCGCCACGCTGCGCATGACCATTCCCTCCTACGACCAGGAAGGCCTGCTCTGGAGCGAGCTTGTGCGCCGCACCGCGCCGCTGCATCTCGTCCCCGACGACCCCTGCCTGTGCGCCGTCGTGTTCCACGACCGCGAATTCCGCGAGGCCGACGTCGATGTCGAGGCCCAAAAGACCGTCCGCGGCGCCTATCCCGACACGGACGGCGTGCACTTTTGCACCCTCCCGCCCGTCACCGCCGCCACCGCCGTCTGCCACGGCTCCTACGCTCAGCTCAACGACGTGATGGCCGCCGTCGCCGCCTGGGTGCTGGACAACGGCTACACCCTCTCTGGCCCCGCCTTCAACCTCTACCACGTCAGTCCCCACGAAACCAGCAACCCCGACGAGTTCGTCACCGAAGTCTGTTACCCCAGCCATCCCCAGCCGCCGTTTCTTCCCCAAGTTGACACCCCGCAAAAACCCGCGTATAATCAAACCCAAACCTGTGAACCTTTTATCGGAAAGCGAGGGACAGCTTATGGCAGTCATCCAGATGCCCAGCCGCGGCGGCAAGGACGAGACCGGCATGATCACCAACTGGTACAAAAAGACCGGAGACTGGGTCGCGCAGGGCGACGAATTGTTCTCCTTTGATACGGACGATGGCACCTACACCGTAAAATCGCAGAAGGCAGGCCGACTGGTCGCCATCTTTGTACCCGAGGGCGAGCTGGTGCACTGCCCCGCCGACGTGGGCATGCTCTCCGCCCCCACGCCCGATTCCGTGCTCAATCTGGGCCGTCAGTCCTACCTGGACGAGGCGCCCGCCGCGGAACCCGTAGAGGAAATCGAAAGCGCCCCCGAGGAGCCTGCCCTTCCCGAGGCTTCTCCCGTGCAAATCCCAGAGGAAATTCCGGAAACGGCAGACGTCCCAACGGAGCCCTCTGCAGAGCCAGTTTCCGACGCTACCCCTGCCGCCGCGGACGCGCCCGAAGCGCCCGTGCCCTCCGCAGCGCCCGACGAACCCGCCCAAGCGGACGCGCAGGATGGTCCCGACTTCTCTGAGGAAGAGTTCCTCCAATATGTGGAAGACGAAACCGACGACCTGGAAGCCCTTGACGAGTCCGCCACAGCCGCTGAGCCGGCTACCGAAGCGGAAAGCGACGAACCCGCTGCGCAGGCCCCTGTGGAAGTCCCCTCTGCCGGGGTTTCCCGCCCCGCCTGTCTCACTGCTGACGCCGATCTGACCGCCTGCATGGACATCGCGCAACGCACGGGCGTGCGCATCGTGTCCATGGTACGCTTTGCCGCCATGCACACCGCGCTGGCCGGTCTGCTCACCCCCGCGGAGGCCGTCACCCTGCGCCAGCTCGACGCGCTCTCCCCTCTGCCCGACGTGATCGACCTGTCCGCCACCGCCGTCACCGCCGTTCATGCCCCCGGCGACGGCGCGCTGCGCCTGATCGTACCTGCCCCGCAGCAGGCCCTTCGTCCCGACGGCGACGCGTTGGAACTCTACCCCGTGCTGCACCTTTCACTCGCCTTTGACGAGAATGCACTGCCCATTGCGGACGCTGCGCAGGCTCTCTCCGACACCTGCGCCAACCTGGAAAACCTGCTTTCTCTCCTCATTTAACAGGCAAACACCATTCCTTTTGCAACATAAAAACGCGCAGGAACGCAGCGATTTTACCGCGTTTCTGCGCATTTTTATTCCTATTTTCACTCGAAATGATGCGGGCCTCCTATACGCGCCACGAGCGCTTCCATCTCATCGCGGGACTGTGCCTGCCGCGCCTGCTGAATCAGCGCGCTGCGCGTCTGGTCATCCATTTGGCCAAAAACCGCCAGCTTATCCGGGTTTTTCGCCAACATCTGGCTCAGTCCCTGCGGTATGTCCAGGCCGTTTTCCTCATTTTTGCGCTTCTTAGCCATACGTTTTCCCCCTCATATCCCGTCGATATAGTCGCCCGTCATGTGCTCCACGTCCTCCACTGTGCTCAGGCGCTGGGCGTTCTGCTGCACCATGGACTGCACTTCGATGGGCAGCATTGCATACAGTTCCGCGGTGCGCACGTCGTCCTGCAGCAGCCTCTGCAGCGCCACGTCGCGCGGTCGTTTCTGATCCATTCGCAACACCTCCATGCGCCTATTCTGCCCCGTTTTTGCCGTTTTTAACGCTCTGAAATGCCTGAAAAAACCGCCTGTACAGCTCCAAATTCAGGCTCATACAAGCGGTTTATCTTCGTTTTTCATCGGGAATTTATCGGTTTTTAAGCAGTTTTTTCTCCTGCATCGCCCGGTCTATGGAGAGCTGCAGGCGGTCGTTGACCATGATGTAGGCGTCCTCGCCGTTGTCCTCGTAGTATTTTTTGCGCACGCCGGCCTTTTTGAAGCCCATCTTTTTGTAGAGGGCGAGGGCGGGCGCGTTGCCCACGCGCACCTCCAGCGTCATGTAGGTGACGCCAAGGTCCACGGCGTTGCGCATCATGGCGGCCATGACACGGGTGCCGTAGCCCTTCCCGCGGCATTCGGGCGCGACGGCGATGTTGGTGATGTGCCCCTCGTCGATGACGAACCAGGTACCCGCGTAGGCCATCACCATGCCGTCCTCGGTCAGCACTTGGTAGCGGGCGGCGCGGTTGTTCAGCTCACCCTCCATGTCCGCGCGCGTCCACGGGATGGCAAAGGCCTGGTGCTCGATCTCCATCACGCGGTCCAGGTCGTCGGGGCACATGGGGCGGGTCAGAATCTCAGGCATGTTCGGCCTCCTTTGCCAGGCGGGCGGCGCGTTCCCGCTCGGCCTGCGGCGCGCGCAGGTAGAGGGGACGCAGCTGCGAAGCGGGCAGCCAGGTTTCCTGCCGGGAGAAGGCGATGCGCGCGGCGGCGGATGCGTACAGGCCGCGCAGCGCGGGCGGGGCGATGACGCCGAAGTCCGCCTTTTCCAGCCGTTCGCGGTGTGCCGTCGCACCGTCGCCCAAAAACAGGCACTTTTTGCCCGTAGCGGCGAGATTGTCCAGCAGCTCCTCCAATTTGACGGGTTCATCGGCAGCGATGCGCCGTCCGTTCTCAAATTGTGCGGCGTAGACCTGACCGGCCCGGGCGTCGAGTATGGGCACCACGATGCCGCCAAAGGCCGCAGCCTGCGCGGCAAGCGCTTCGAGGCCGTCCACCGGGGCGCAGGGCTTGTCGCCCGCAAGGCCCATGACGGTGGCCACGCCGATGCGCACGCCGGTGAACGACCCCGGCCCCACGACGCAGCCGAACACGTCGATATCTCCGACGTCCAGGCCGGCATGGCGCAGCGCGTCCTCCACCATGGGCATCAAGGACGACGAATGTGTCAGGCCATTATTGAGATAGCTCTCGAAGATTAGAGCGTCAGGCCGTGCGATGCACACCGACGCCGAGCTGGACGAGGCGTCCAACATCAACAGGTTCATGTTCTCCCTCCACCGTTATGGCGCGCTCTTCGCCCTCGCCGGACAGCCGCACATGCAGGATGTCCATACCGCGCCAAAAGTCCGCACCGGCGACGCTGTGCCATTCCACAGCGCACACGCCGTCGCCCGCACGGAAAAATTCATCAAAACCAAGGTCGCAGACCTCCTCCGGCCCCGAGAGCCGGTAGAGATCGAAGTGCCGCACCGTCAGCCGCCCCTCATACTGGTTCATCAACGCAAAGGTGGGGCTGGAAACCTCGTTTTCCTCCCCACCCAGGCCACGCACCAGGCCGCGCACGAACGCCGTCTTGCCCGCGCCCAGCCCGCCGGACAGCAGCAGCACCTGTCCGGCGCGCAAGGTACTCGCAAGCACCGCGGCGACTTCCTCGGTCTGCGCGGGGCTGTGTGTCTCAAAGCGCAGCATTTACAGCGCCACCTTCTTGGCGCCCACGGCCCGGATACCCAGCACCGTGCAAGCCCCGGAGCCGAACACGGCGTTCATCTGCTGCACGTAGGCGTCCAACTTGTAATGGGGCACAAAGGCGAGTATGGTTCCCGCAAAGCCGCCGCCATGCACACGCCAGGCGCCGCAGCCCTTTAAGATGCGCTCGGACAGCGCACAGGCCAGCGCAAGGCTCTGCGCAGTGCTGCCGCCCACGTACAGGTTCTGCAGCAGCTTCCAGCTGGACTCCCCCGACGCGATGACGCCCGAGAGGAAGGCCTCCAGATCGCCCGCCGCCAGCGCCTTGTAGATGGCCTTGACACGCTCGTTTTCATCATAGTAGTGCAGCGCGCGCATCACAGCGCGGTCGCTGGTCTTTTCGCGCACCTCGGCCATGCGCGCAAGCAGATCTTCGGCGTGGAAGTCGCGCAATACCTTGCCGCCCAGCGCCTGCGCCACCGCCTTCATCTCGGCGGGAATGGAGGCATACTCGTCGGTCAGGTCGTCGTGCGAGGACCGAGTGGCCAGCACCACCACGTTAAAGCCCCGTGTCTCAAAGTCGAAGTTGTACTCCTCAATTTTGGGGTCGGCATGCTTAAAGTCAATGCCCACCAGTCCGCCGATGGAGCAGGCCGACTGATCCATCAGTCCGGAGGGCTTGCCGAAATAGACGTTTTCCACCCACTGGCTGATCTTGGCGCGGGTGACGCCGTCGAGAATTGAGCCGTTGTACAAGCCGTCCAGTATGCACACCAGCAGCACTTCAAAGGCCGCCGAGGAGGACAGGCCGCTGCCGCCCAGCACGCGGGAGGTCACCGCGGCGTTAAAGCCGCCCACCACATAGCCCAGATCGCTGAGCTTTTTACACACGCCGCGGATGAGCGCGAAGGTGGTGTTTTTCTCCTCCTCGTGCGGCGCAAGATCGGCCGTATCCACCACAAAGGGCTTGTCGTAGCCCGCCGAGTAGAGGGTAATGACGCCGTCGTCCGTGGGCGCGGCGGCGGCCAGTGTGTCCAGCGTCACCGCCGCGGCCAGCACCAGGCCGTTGTTGTGGTCGGTATGATTGCCCACGATCTCGGTTCGCCCAGGAGAGGAAAAGAAAACGGGCTGCGCGCCCTGCTCCCCGAAGTGCGCCGTATAGTCGTCCAGCAGCGCCGCATAGCGCGCACGCTGCTCGGCCGCAGTCTCCTCACCGCCGCCGTAGAGCAGGTGGAATTCCTTCTTAGCCGCCTGGGTATCGAGCTGTTCCACAAGAGCCTTTTTGTCAAACATAGCGCTTGCCTCCGTCCGTTCTGATCCGCCGCGCGCCGCTTTGCCGCGCCGCCTCGTTACCTGCTATTATGCACTGACCATCCGCCATCCGTCAAGCGGGCGAGAGGGGAATTCCAACATAATTCCATCCCATCACAACAAATTTCCTTTTCCATTTGCCGCGCGGCGCGTTATAATAAAGAAAACAAATGCAAAGGAGGTCATGGCTATGGCAAATCATCCGCTGGAGGGATTGCTGGCCTTCTCGTTGCGCAATCATCTTATCGAACGGCAAGACCTACCCTTCTGCCGTAATCTGCTGTTGGACGCGCTGGGCCTGGACGCGCCGCAGGAGCCCTATGCTCCCTATGAGGCGGAGCAGATCGAGCTTCCTCCCACCGCGACGCCCTTCCTCGCAGCGCTGACGGAGGATGCCGTGCAACGCGGCGTATGCGCCGACACGCAGGGCCAGCGCGATGCCTTTTTCGCGCGGCTAATGGGCTGCGTGACGCCCAGGCCCTCCGAGGTGTGCCGTCAATTCAACCACAGGCGAAATCTCGAGGGTGCAAAGAACGCCACCGACTGGTTCTACAAGCTGTGCCGCGATGTCAACTACATCCGTGTGGACGACATCGCGCGCAACATACAGTACAAGGCCCCGACGATGGTAGGCGATCTGGACATCACCATCAATCTGTCCAAACCCGAAAAGGATCCGCGCGACATCGCGGCGGCTCGGCTGCAGAAATCCGCAGGCTATCCGCCCTGCATGCTGTGTGTGGAGAATCCCGGCTATGCGGGGCGCGGCGCGGCCTTTCCCGCCCGACAGAATCATCGCTTTGTGGACCTGGATCTGTGCGGCGAGCCATGGCATTTCCAGTACTCCCCCTATCTGTACTACAATGAGCACTGCATCGTATTCAACGAAAAGCATCGGCCCATGCGCATCGACCGCTCGACGTTTGAGAAGCTGTTCGACTTTATTGGGCAGTTCCCGCACTACTTCATCGGCTCCAACGCCGACCTGCCCATCGTGGGCGGCTCCATTCTGTCGCACGACCACTTCCAGGGCGGCAACTACATTTTCCCCATGACAACGGCGCCCATCGACGTGCCGCTGCACAGCCCGGACGCTGCGGTCTGCGCGGGCATCCTCAACTGGCCGATGAGCACGCTGCGCCTGCGTGGGGCTGAGCCCGAAAAGCTCCTCGATGTCGCGGAAAGAGTGCTCGCCGCGTGGCGCCAGTGGAGCGACCCGGCCTGCGACATTCTGGCCTATACCGACGCGCCGCACAACACCATCACCCCCATTCTGCGCCGCGAGGGAGAGGACTATGTATTCGACCTGGTGCTGCGCAACAACCGCACCTCCGCCGAGCACCCGATGGGCATTTTCCATCCGCACGCCGATCTGCACCACATCAAGATGGAGAATATCGGCTTGATTGAGGTGATGGGGCTGTTCATACTGCCCGGGCGGCTCAAGGCCGAGCTTACGGCGCTGGAAGGGCTGCTCTCAGGCAAGTCAGAGGCATCCATCGACCCCGACACGCCGCTGTACAAGCACCTGCCGTGGGTGGGTGCGCTGCGCTCCAAGTACGACATTACGCCGGAAAACGCGCATGAGGTGCTGCGGCAAGGCGTGGCCGACAAGTGCGCGCGCGTGCTGATGGACGCGGGCGTCTACAAGCAGACCGACGCGGGACGCAAGGGCTTCCTGCGCTTCCTGGCCTCGGTGGGATTTGCGCGGACGTAAAGCAATCCGCCGCATACGCACCGGTTGTCCTGAACCTGATTTAAGGAGGTTAACGACATGAATGCTCACGCCTTCAACTGCATCACCTCCCTGGCGCCCACGGTGGCGCGCGTCATGGGCTTTGAAGCGCCGCGCACGGCGGGCGCGCCCAACCGCGCGCTGCTGGACCTGGCGGGACGGGCGCTGAACGACCGCTTTGCCGACCGCGCGCTGCTCTACAACCCCGACGCCATCGCACATTACCTGTTCGCGCGCCATACGGACGACTTTTTGCCCGTGCTGCGTCATGCGCCGCTGGCGCTGCCCATGCAGTCGGTAATGCCGTCGGTCACGCCCGTCTGCTTCGCCTCGATGTACACTGGCGCGCTGCCCGAGGTGCACGGCATCCGCTCGTATGCAAAGCCCGTACTGACGGCGGACACGCTCTTTGACGCGGCGCTGCGCTCCGGGCTGCGGCCCGCCATCGTCTCCACCGCGGGAGACAGCATCTCTAAGATCTTCCTGGAGCGGGCGATGGACTATTTCATTTTCGATACGGTGCAAGAGGTCAATGAAAAGGCCGCGCAGCTCATTGAAGAGGACGAGCATGACATACTGGTGGTGTACAACGGAGACTACGATGCCACGATGCACCGCTTCTCGCCCGAGAGCGAAGAGGCACTGGGAGCCCTGCGCAGCAATATTACAGCGTTCGACAGTCTATGCGCGCGGGCGTACGAGTGTTGGACGGCTCACGACGCGCTGGTCGCCTTCGCGCCCGATCATGGCTGCCACCCCATCGACGGCGGTCTGGGCTCTCATGGGCTGGACATGCCTGAGGACATGCTGATTCCCCATTTCTATGGATTCCTTCCTCGCAGGTAGCGACGCAGACTCCCCGCCGCGCAGCGACAGCTTTGCGGCGGGGAGTTTTTTATTGCAATCGATTCAGCAATTCCTGCTTGACTTTTTTCAGATCCGGATCGCAGAGCAGGGGGAGGAATTCCGTCAACGGCTCGGGATCCAGATCCCACCAGCGGAAGCGGAGGAGCAGTGCCGTCAGTTCCCCGTCAAAGCGGGCTTTGATGAACCTGGCGGGGTTTCCGCCGTAGACGGTGTAAGGAGGAATGTCTCGGGTCACCACGGAATAGGCGGCGACAATCGCGCCGTCGCCGATTTTCACGCCGGGCAGGATGACGCTTTCCCGACCGATCCACACGTCGTTCCCGACGACGGTATCGCCCTTGCGGGGCAGCTGATCCATGTGCGGCGGCGTACTTTCCGCCCATGCCCCGCCGAATACGTTGAAGGGATAGGTGGTCGCGCTGCAGAGTCGGTGGTTCGCCGGATCCATGATGAACTGCGCGCCGGACGCAATCTGACAAAATTTACCGATGATCAGCTTGTCGCCAAACTCCGGATAGTTGAAGAGCACATTATTCTTTTCAAAGCCGGTGGGGTCGGACGCGTCGTCGTAATAGGTGTAATCGCCCACCGTGATGTTCGGGGCGGTAATGACATTTTTGATAAAGCAGGAGGTTTTATATTCGTTGGGAAAGACCACATTGGGGTTGGGAATCCCGTTCATATGCTTAAAGTCCTTTCTGTTTCTTTCTCACATCACATCCCTTCTCCCGCACACTGCGGTGGCAATCGCCCGTTTTTTCCTGATTTCTTTCATGCTGTTTCCTCGATTCATTCCCATTCGACGGTCGCAGGGGGCACAGAGGTGACGTCGAATACCACGCGGTAAACGCCGGGCGCTCGCTCCATGATGCGTTCAGCGGCGCGCTCCAGCACATCCTGCGGCAGACGCTGCACGCTGGCGTGGTCGGAGGATGCGACGTGAACCGCGCGCAGCACCACCACATAGCGTTTCTCCTCGCTCAAAAAGGCGTCTGTCAAATCTGTCAGCACGGCAAAGGCCAGCACATTCTGCCGACGCTGACCAGCCTCCTCCAGCGTCTGGCGCAGCAGGGTATCGGCAGTGCGCAGCGCGCTGAGCTTGTCGGCATCCACTGGGCCCACGCAGCGCAGCGCGATTCCGGCGCTGGGGTAGTGCTGCCGCTGCGCGATCGGCCCCGGTACACCCAGCAACCTGGCGAGTTCGCGCACCTCGTCCTTGAAGAGCAGCTCCAGCGGGCGCGCGACGGGAATGTCGCCTGGAAGACCGCCTGTCTGTTCGTTATGCAGAATCTCCGCATAGTTGGCGCCCTCGATGACCACCACGTGGCCGCCCAACCGCGCCACTTCATCGGCGACGCGGCTGTTCAAAAAGCCCGCGACAGCCTGGCGCTTCTGCTGCGGCGTCACACAGCCGCGCAGCTGCTCCATCACCCGCCCCTGCGCGTTGATGCGCCGTATGGATAGGCCCATCTGCCCGTCTGCCTCCTGAATATGCTCGATTTCGCCCGCGCGGTTGAGGCCGGTATCAATGACCAGGCAGTGCAGCCGGTCGCCCACAGCGCGGCGGGCAAGGCAGGCGGCCGTCGCGGAATCCACGCCGCCGGAAAGCACGCACACGGCCTGACCGTCGCCCACGCGCGCGCGCAGCTCAGCCACCATCTGCGCGGCATAGCTCTCGCAGCTGTAGACGGGCTGTAGCCCCGCCACCTGCCACAGGAAATTTCCGATAATCTCGCTGGCCTCCACGTCATGGGCCTCGGGCACAAACTGGAACCCCATGCGCAGGCCCTGGCCGTCGTCATAGCCCAGGATGGCGCCTTCGGCCACGCTCAGCGTGCGGAACCCCTGGGGAAGCGAGAGGTATTCCGCGCCGCCCA
>DKYK01000043.1 GCA_002492415.1 Christensenella sp. UBA7102 | reverse complement strand
CAAGATGTATTGTAGTCCTACAGCTCGCCGGGAAGTGACGCACAGCGCCCCTTGCCCTGGGCAGACGGGGTATGCTATACTGAAAGAAAAGGAAGATTGCTGCAGCCGGGAGAGGAGACATGCGCCATGCCCATCCATGAGTCAGGAGAAAATTACCTGGAGACCATATTGCTGCTGCAGCAGCAAAACGGCTTTGTGCGCTCGGTGGACGTGGCCAATGCGCTGGACTATACCAAGGCGTCCATCAGCCGCGCCATGCGCATCCTCAAAGAGACGGGCTACATCGAAATCGCCCGCTCGGGGCAGATTACACTGACGCCTAAGGGCGTGGAGAGGGCCTGCGCCATCTACGAGCGCCACCAGGTGCTCACCCGCTTCCTGATGACCGCGCTGGGCGTGGAGCACAAGACCGCCGACGCCGACGCCTGCCGCATCGAGCACGTCCTCAGCGAGGAGACCTTCGACGCCGTGAAGGAGTACGTCAACCGGCATCGCTTCTGAAAAAACAGCAACAGCAAAGGCCCGCCATCCGGCGGGCCTTTTGGTGTTATACCGGTAGGAGTGATCCGGTGGCAATGTCATAAAGATAGAAATTCTCCGGAGCCTGATAGACCTGATTTTCCAGCGCAAAGAGATTTCCACAGCACGCATCAACGGCGGCACGCAGCGTGGAACCATCTGTAAGTGAGATCGTCAGATACACAGGATCGGAAAGACCGTCCGAGGGAATGGCGTTTGCCTCCACTGCGAGCGCACGCAGTTGTTTGACGATCTGGGGGTCGACTGTTTGCGCCTCCTGTGGTCGGCTCGCTGTGCCCAAACAGAACGCCGATTGCATGGCCGCTATCCGCTCGACAGAGGGGATTCCCCAGCCCGTCGCGCTCTGAATCCACTGCACCAACTCGGGGGAGAAGAGGACGTGCGTTTCCTCCTGCGGTCCGATCCAGTTGACGCGCCCGTCCGAGATGGGATCCAGCCGGATGGTATAGGGCCCTTCGCCCACATCGGGAGTGAAGTCTATCTGTAGTCGCGTGCCAAGGTATGCGCCATCGTGCGGCGTCTGCGCATCGGCTTCGGGGACGGTGTTGAGCAATGCGGAGAGCTCGTCCCACTCCGGCGGGCCCAGATGCAGTTCCGCGCAACTGGTGACGTAGTCCGAGAAACGCACCATTTCGACCGAACCCACCGGGAGACGCGAGCCGCCGCTGCGCAGGGAGACCTCCTGCACGGACAAGGCCGGAACCTGGCTGGCCGGGTCGGCCGCCGATGCGGCCTGCTCCAGGGTCGCTACCGGCATTGCCGGGTCGGGCACGCGCTGGGAAGCACAGGCGCAGAGCGTGAGTGTGAGCAGGAGCGCGAACAGTATGTCCAAGGTTCGCATGAGAATTCCTCCATAAAAAAGTCGGGGCAGAACAATGCGCTTGTCCTGCCCTCTGTTGGGTTAAGCTTCTGAGAGAGAACCAGTGATACAATCGACGAGAACCCTCTGCTCATCAGTAGTATCAAAAACCCAAGTTGGAGTATAAATTCCATCGGTTTGGGAAGGGCTAAACACCAATGCCGCGCGGGTGATTTCACATGCATCTACGTATGCGCTTTGTGCAGAACTGTGCGCTTGAATAAAAGCTTGTGCCTGATTAAGGGCGGTTTGAAAATCAACAGTGGTCAGATTTTCTGCTGTAGAAACGGGAACGATTCCTATTACTTCGTGCCACTTGTAATTTCCGTAAATTACTCCGGTATCATCGATTATAGTAGTAAATGTATCCCCAAGCAATGGAACTCCATTATAGGTATTATCATAGCTTACCACATGTGCGATGGGTACTTCAACTTCCTGCGAAGATTTTTCCTTTACTTCAGCCATAACAATGGAACCCGTTGATGGGACAGGATTGGAAGCGATTGGAGAAATGGAAGAGGTAATTCCATCAAGTGTTGATGCCATTGAATTTGCTTGCGCGAACAACCATTCTTGAGATGCGTGAAGGGCCTCATCTGAATCCATAGTGATCGCCGTATGCCCAATTTCACCAGAAATATCTGTCTTTGTAGCCAGTGGACGAACCTGTATACGGTAACTTGGGACCACAATGCTATTGAGCGATGTGAATGCATCAGATGAACCGCTTGAATACGGTTGGTTCGTACCACTTTGATTCACATAGGAAAAACGTAGAATACTGGTGCTGCTACTTCCGGGTCTACTGTAGGTATTCCCGGGAAAACCTTCAAAACGAGAATACTGCGAGTTGTTATTGTGTGTTAATGCAAGGAAATCTTTGGGAGCGGTATAACCATGCTCGGTATAAACATTTAGGTTTGCGATCATCCAAGAGGACTTTACTGACTCACCGGTTTTGGCTGTGGTTATGAACTCTTCAGCAACCATATAGTCAGACTTTTTTGGAGCCTGTTCATGGTAACCACAAATTACACGTACTGCATTGTTTCCAATCATGGAATTGGCATACCATGCTCTTGGATTCGATCCATCTCCGGTTAATTGATAGCATGCGCACAGGAATAGAAACTCGAGGTTTCCACCTGAAAATTTTGTCGAGGATGTCATTTGCGCGGAAACGTCGTTTGCGTCACCATATACGTATCCAGCGGAAGAACCATGGCTAGACCAATATTTGATCGTGTGATTTTTAGAGAAAAAGTCAGATTGCGAGACATCATACCCTTCTTTATAATTCTTGCTGTAGGCGGAGTCCTTAGCATATACTCCGTCTACAACGATTTTGGCATCGGAATAACCCTGGCTAGCATAGCTATTGTTCTTGAATCCAGCAACGGTCTTTCCTGCGGCATTTACCTGAACAAATGGGAGAGCAATGATTGCCAGCAAGAGCGCGAAAGTTATGACTTTTTTGTCATGATTATTCCTCCTGAGTATGTCGTTGGGGGGAGAATGAGACTTACTTGTTACCACATTGTAATCACGTCCTTTTCTTTGTCAGATACAGTATAATATATCTTGGATGATTTTGTCAATAAAATCCTAATAAATATTAAAATTAAAAAACAGATACAACAGATATAAATACGAATGTCGATGCATCGTTGCGCGGTTTGAAACGAAAATTTGTTAATTTATTTTCCCTGATTGAATGTCGTTTCCATCTGTGTTAAAATCAAGTTTAGAAATATAAATTCTGGGGAGGTACACTTATGCCTTACGTATCGACGATGGAGATCTATCAGGACGGTTTGAAGCAGGGCTACGGCACGCCCATGTTCAACTGCATCAACTACGAGATGATCCGCTGGGCCATTGAGACGGCGGAGGAAGAGGGCATGCCCGTGCTCATCGGCCACTATTACGGCTTTGAGACCAACATGGATCCCGCCATTGCGGAGCTTGTCACCAAGCACTACGCGCGCAAGGCCAAAGTGCCCGTCGCGCTGCACCTGGATCATTGCCCCACCACGGATATCTGCATCAGCCGCATGAAGCACTTCGATTCCGTGATGATCGACGGCTCGCACTATGACTTTGAAGAAAACGTGCGCATGACCAAGCAGGTCGTGGACGTCGCCCACAAGATGGGCATCGTGGTCGAGGCGGAGCTGGGCAAGGTGGGCAACGCCGGCGATGTCAACGATATCAACAACCCCGATACCTATACCGACGTAAATCAGGCCGTGGAGTTTGTCGAGCGCACGGGCTGCGACAGCCTGGCCATTGCCATCGGCAACGCGCATGGCAACTACGTGGCCAAGCCCAATCTGGCATTTGACCGCCTCAAGGAGCTGCGCCAGGCGCTGGATCTGCCGCTGGTGCTGCACGGCGGTTCCGGCATTCCGGACGACCAGTTCGGCCGCTGCGCTGCCGAGGGCATGAGCAAGTTCAACATCTTCACGGAATACAACATGGCGCTTTCCAATGCGATGAAGGCGTCGCTCGACGAGGCGAACAAGGGCGGCCTCAAGGTGCTGTGCGACTGCAAGGAAGCCTGCAAGGAGGTCGTGCGCCACAAGATCCGCATGGTCAACCCAAAGGGTCTGCGCGTGGTGTAAGGGGTTAGAAAGAGAGAAGACTGACAATGAACAATACCTTTACCGGCAAGCGTGTCCGCCTGCGCTCTATGGAGCCGCGCGACGTCGAGCAGTTCGTGCTGGATGAAATCAATCGTGATACCGACCGCGCCCGGGCCGACGACCAGATCTACCTGCCCAAGGGCGAGTGGCGCGTGCGCGATGGCTTTGCCGACCGTATGCGCCGCGAGGGCGAGATGGAGACCTTCCGCTTCATGATTGAGAACATGGAGGGACAGATCGTGGGTTCCATCAACGCACATGATGTGGACATGCGCAACGGCACGTTCAGCTACGGGCTGGGCATCTACGATAACTTTCGCCGCAAGGGCTATGCCAGCGAGGCCGTGCTGCTGCTGATGCGCTACTACTTTATGGAGCTGCGCATGAACAAGTGCAACACCGCGGTCTACGCGTTCAACGAGGCCTCCCTCGGCCTGCACGACCACCTGGGCTTCACCCGCGAAGGCCTGCGCAGGCAGGTTTACTTCACCCGCGGCAAGTACTGTGACGACGTTGAGTTTGGCATGACGCGCGAAGAGTTCGTGCAGAAATATCCGGAATTCTCTCAGGAAGGGTGAAAGCATCCATGAAAAGAGAACTGATTGCATACGGTACGCCGTTTATCGACAACCTGGTGCACATCGACCACCTGCCCACGCGCAAGGACGAGGGGGCGCGCATCCTCCAGACCAGCTGGCAGGGCGGCGGCAAGGTGTCCTCCGCGCTGACGGCCTTCGGTCAGCTGGGCGGCCATTCGACCATGCTGGGCGTGGCCGGCGCGGACAGCTACGGAGAGTTCCTCATCCGCGACTACGCGCGCTACAATGTGGACACCAGCCACATGGTGCGCGACGGCATCAATTCCTTCTCCCTCGTGCTCTCCGACAAGGTCACCCACGGGCGCAACATCATCGGCCGCCCCGGCACCACCAGGAAGTACACGCTGGAGGATCTGGACGAGGACTTTGTAAAGCAGCACCGCGTGCTGCACCTGGAAAACACCGACCCGGTTTCCCAGCGGCTGGCGCAGCTCATCCACGAGGTGGGCGGCACCGTCTGCTTTGATGGAGACGGTTATTCCGAGGCCACGCAGGAGTTTATGCCCCAAATCGACGTGTTCATCGGCTCGGAGTTCTACTACACGAAGCTCTTTGGCGAGAGCACCGAGTATGAAAAGAACCTGCGCTCCGTGATGGAGAAGGGCCCCAGCATCGTGGTCTTCACGCTGGGTGACAAGGGTTCCGTCGTCACCTGGGGGCGGGATGGTTACTACTTTGCGCCCGGCTACAAGGTTGAGGTCGTCGATACCTTAGGCGCGGGCGACGTCTACCACGGCGGATTCATCTTCGCCCTGATGCAGGGCAAGCGCCCCGACGAGTGCGCGCAGTTTGCCAACGCCGTTTCCGCCATCAAGTGCACCGGCATCGGCGGTCGGGCAGCCACCCCCACCCTTGAGATGGTGGAGGACTTTATGAAAACCGGAACCTGCGACCGCACCCTCATCGAGGAAAAGACGCAGCTCTACGCCAACTTCGGAGTGTAAACAAGATACGCCACACATGGAAAAAGGAGGGCCAATATGGAAAAGTTCGTAAAGATCGGTATCGTGCCCATCAAGCGCGGCGGCACCGACATGGTGTCCGCGCTGGAGCAGAAGAATCTGTTTTTGAATAAAGTCAAGGAGATCCTGCCCGATGCGGTGGATTCCTGCGACCTGGAGGGCGTGCTGCCCGAAGGCATACTCTACGCCGCCGACCAGCTGGACGCCGTCGTCGAATTCCTGCGTGCGCAGGAGGTGGACGCCCTGTTTATGCCGCACTGCGACTTCGGCTGCGAGGAGGTCGTGGGGCGTCTGGGCGCGATGATGAAGCTGCCCGTGCTCGTTTGGGGCAACCGCGATCCGCTGCCCGTGCCCGGCACGCGCGACCGCGACACCCAGTGCGGCACGCTGGCCTCTACCAAGTGCCTGCAGCGCTATCGCGTGCCGTTTAGCTACATCATCAACAGCGACGTGGACTGCGAGATGTTCAAAAAGGGCTTCATCGACTTCTGTGCGGTGGCGGCCGTGGTCAAGAAGGGCCGCGGCATGCGCATCCTGCAGGTCGGCTCCCGCCCGCAGCCCTTCCTGTCCGTCATCTGCAACGAGGATGAGCTGCTGCGCAACTTCGGTATCGAGATCACGCCCTATTCCTCCGCAATTCTTGCCAAGGACGTGGAAAAAATACTCGCCGAGCGCGCCGA
>DKYK01000001.1:982-13938 GCA_002492415.1 Christensenella sp. UBA7102 | reverse complement strand
CTTTCTCGTTTTTTGACAGTCTGTGGGCCGCATCGCGGAATGGCGATGCGGCCCATTTGAGACGAAATTAAAACAGCTTTTTGATGGAGGAGAGCGCGTCGCCCAGCTTGCCAGCGGTCAGGCGGGCCTTTACGGCCTCGACGATCTTTTCCACGGCGCCGTCGGGCAGATCGATGCCCAGCAGCGATTCCACGGCCTGAGTGGGCTGTTTTTGGAACTGTGCCTGCAGCGCTTTATCGGATGCGATCTTCTTTGCGATTTCTTCGGCTTTTGCCTTGATGTCTACGGCCATGGAGGGAAGCTCCTTTCAAAATCAAAGGTCAGGGCATGTCCTGCTCAATGCGATCCAGCGGAGCGTCGAGCAGGGCAGGGTCCTTGAGGTATTTATTGAGCAGCTTGACGGAACGGGCGAAGTAGAGACCGTCGCAGAAGCGCTCGTCCAGGGAGAAGTTGAGGTTCATCATGCGTCGCACGCGCACGGTGCCGTCGGCACAGGCTACGACGGCAGGCTGCTCCTTGCCCATGGACAAAAACAAACCGTTGGTGCCAAACTCATACTGGTGATGATACACGGAGTCAATGCCCAGGGATTTCAGGTTCGTCAGGAACACCGAAGCATGGAAGGGGCTGGCGTCCAGCACGGGGCCGGGCAGCAGGTTGTAGCGGTCCAAACCCATCACAAAGCCGATGAGGGGGCGCAGCAAAAAGGCGGGCAAGCGCATGAACCACTCGGCCAGCTCGTCTGTGGGGTTGCGCACGTCCATAGAGGCGGTCTCCCGCGCGACAGCCTCGTCGATGCGGGCGGCCACCTGTGGGAGCGACTCGGTTCCGTCAAAGGTCAGCTTGACGGTGGTGCCGCCGTCCTCAATGCGCAGCGAGCGGTGAATGACAAAGCTGACGACGATGGCGCTGCGCGCATAGACGCGCCCGTGCATCACAAAGCGGTTGAGCTGTGGGCGCTGCGCGATGGTGCGCACAATGGCCGCGATGATGATGTGCATGGCGGAGATGGTCCTGCGGCCGTTCACTTCGTGAGCGGTGATGTAGCTGTCGATGCCGGCGCAGTCCAACCGGTGCTGAAACAGATTGATGGAGGCGGCGCGGGAGCGCATGATGTACGGAATGATCTTCTGCATGGCGGGCATAGTGCGCACCAGTCGGCCGTCGCTTCGGGTAAACAGCATAGCAGCACTCGCTTTCTGTGGGATTGTTGCGACAATTTTAACATAAAATCCGCTTTATTTCAACAATAAACGAAAAACGAAAAACAGCCGGACTCTATGCGTGCTGCAGAAAAATTCGCGCGCGGCCGCGCCGCACATAAATCTGCCCCCGCCTGCGAATGGAGGTCAAGGGGCTTGCGCCCCTACATGCCCCCCCAAGCGTACCTGCCTGTTTTTTGACAACCGGATGGGTTGCGCTTTCAGAAAAATTTAGGTATAATAATGTAAACGATTACTCATAGACGCAGGGAGGCATGATTCATTGAAGACCTTCACAGACCCGGAAGAGAAGCGCATCTATCTGACCGAACAGCCGGTGCCCAGGCTCGTGCTGGAGATGGCAGTTCCCTCCATCATCTCTATGCTCATCACATCCTTTTACAACATGGCGGACACCTTTTTTGTGGGGCGCATCGGCACGTCGGCGACGGCGGCGGTGGGCGTGGTGTTCCCGCTGATGAGCATCATTCAGGCGCTGGGCTTTACCTTCGGACACGGCTCAGGCAACTACATCTCGCGCACGCTGGGCAAGGGCGACGTGGATTCCGCGCGCCGCATGGCCACCACGGGCTTTGTCTCGGCGCTGATTGCCGGCGCGGTGTTCGGCGCCTGCTGCCTGCTGTGCCTGGGCGGCCTGGTGAACCTGCTGGGCGCCACGCCAACCATCGCGCCCTACGCCAGGGACTATGCGCGCTTCATCCTCATCGGCACGCCCTTTATGTGCGCCTCGCTCGTGCTCAACAACCAGCTGCGCTTCCAGGGCAGCGCATTTTACGGCATGATCGGCATGGGCGCGGGCGCGATCCTCAACATCGCGCTGGACCCGCTGTTCATCTTCGTGCTGGACATGGGCGTGGCGGGCGCGGCGCTGGCCACCATCCTGAGCCAGATCGTGTCCTTCTGCCTGCTGCTGCGCGGCTGCACCCGCGGCGGCAACATCGCCATCCATCTTCGGGAGTTCAAGCCCAGCTGGGCCATCTATAAGGAGATCATCCGCGGCGGTACGCCCTCGCTGTTCCGCCAGGGGCTGGGTTCGGTCGCGACCATCTGCCTGAACTACGCAGCGGGCATCTATGGCGACGCGGCGATTGCGGGCATGTCCATCGTCACCCGCGTGCTGATGTTTGCAAACTCCGCGGTCATCGGCCTTGGGCAGGGTTTCCAGCCGGTGTGCGGCTTCAACTACGGCGCGCGCCGTTTTGACCGCGTGCGCAAAGCCTTCTGGTTCACGGTGACGCTGGGCTTCTGCCTGCTGGTGGTGTTCTGCACGGTGGGCATCGTCTTTGCGCCGAGCATCATCGCCATCTTCCGCAAGGAGGACCTGGAGGTGATCGAGATCGGCGCGCTGTCGCTGCGGCTGCAGTGCGTCGTCTATCCCTTTACAGCCTTTATCGTGGGCGCGAACATGATGCTGCAGACCATCGGCAAGCCCGTGCGCGCCTCGATTGTGGCGGCGGCGAGGAGCGGGCTGTTTTTCGTGCCCGCCATTCTCATCCTGCCGCAGGTTTTCGACCTGTTCGGCGTGCAGATCAGCCAGATGGTGGCCGACATCCTCTCCTTGGGCCTGAGCATTCCGCTGGTCATCGGCACCATGCGCGAGATGAAGCGAATGCAGGCGCAGGACGAACTGCTCCGCGCGCAGCAGTGAGGGGGACGCGATGAAGCCGGAGGCCATGTTTCCCAACCACAGCAGTCTTGAACTCCCCTTTGTGATCCATGCCATCGGCTCGGCGCAGCGGCAGATGCGTCGCAAGCGCGACGAGGGCAACACCAACACCCACATCATCTACGGCGCCCAGGGCGAGGGCCAGCTGCGGGTGGACGGCCGCATCTACGACATCCACCCGGGCACCTGTTTCCTGCTGCCCAAGTTTGTGCCGCACGACTACTGGCCGGTGTCCGGCGACTGGAGCACCAACTGGCTGTGCATCGACGGCACCTGCCTGGACGTGACCCTGCGCAACCTGGGCCTTACGCAGGCCTGCGTGGTGGAGCTGCCCGATCCCACCCGCTTTGACGCGATCTTCCACAGCATCTTCACCGAGTTGCATGCGGACCACGTGTTCGGCCAGCTCAAGGCCAGCCCCTACGTCTACCGGATCCTGACGGAATACAGCATGATTAAGCGCGAGCAGCTGCTGCAGCAGTACCACAAGGCGCCCAAGCTGCGCCCCGTGCTGGACTACATCGAGGAGCACCTGGCCGACGTCATTACGCTGGAGGAGCTCGCCGCGCAGATGAATCTGACGCCGCAGCACTTCTGCCGTGTGTTCAAGGACTGCACGGGCGAGCGGCCCTTTCAGTACATACTCAAACGGCGCATCCAGATCTCCAAGCGCTATCTGATCCGCCCTGAATACCGCATTGCCGAGGTCGGGCAGAAGGTGGGCATGGAGAACAGCAGCTATTTTTGCTACAACTTCAAGCGCCTGGAGGGCATGACGCCCTCGGAATTCCGCGCGATGTACGCCGATTAGAAGGAATGCGCTCCCGCTGCGTCGAATACAGCCTTCCATCCCCGCGCCCTGCGGGAAGAGGGAGGCTGTTTTGGTATGAGAAAGCTGGGGCTGGTGGGCGGCATGGGGCCGGAATCCACTGTGCCATACTACATGGGCATCGTCTACGGCGTGCAGCGGCGGCTGGGGCGCGACGTCTTTCCGCCGCTGACCATCGAAAGCGTGGATGTATTCACTGTGCTGGGGCTGTGTGCACAGGGAAAGTATGACGAGCTGACCGACTATCTGCTGCGCGCGCTGGACAACCTGACCGCCTGCGGCTGCGACTTTGCGGCGCTGTCGGCCAACACGCCGCACGTGGTGTTCGACGGCCTGGCGCGGCGGGCAAGCCTGCCGTTGGTGAGCATTGTGGATGCGGCGCGCGACGGTGCGCTGCGCCGGGGTGTGCGCGCGCTGGGGCTGCTGGGCACGCGCTTTACGATGGAGGGCGACTTTTTCCGTGAGCCCTTTGAGAAGGCGGGCATCCGCGTGGCGGCGCCGGACGCGGCCGAGCGGGAATGGATCCAGGCGCACATCGAGGGCGAACTGGAGCGCGGCGCGGTGCGGGAGGAGACGCGCGAAGGATTTTTGCGCATCATCAAGAAAATGCAGGCGGAGCAGGGCATTGAGGCGGTGGCGCTGGGCTGCACGGAGCTGCCGCTGCTGCTCAGCGACGAGGTGACGCCCGTACCCTGCCTGGATACGCTGCGCATCCATGTCGACGCGCTGGTGGAAGAAATTCTGCGGCCGTAGCAGCGGGAAAAGCCGCTTTCCGGAGGCTGCGCTGCCGTTTTTTGGAGGAGGGAAATGGGATATGTCCCAGATCACCAAGCGGGCCATCGAGCAGTCCTTGAAGCGACTGCTGCTGAAAAAGCCCCTGACGAAGATCACCATCAACGATATTGCCGAGGACTGCGGCATCAACCGCATGACCTTCTACTATCACTTCAAGGACATTTACGACCTGGTGGAGTGGGCGTGCCTGGAGGACGCGAGGGCTGCGCTGGAGGAAAAGAGGACCTACGACACCTGGCAGGAGGGCTTTCTGCAGATTTTTGAGGCCGTGCAGGCCAACAAGCCCTTCATTATGAACGTGTACCGCTGCGTGCATCAGGAACAGGTGGAGCAATACCTCAAGCCGCTGGTGGACCGCCTGTTGCTGGACGTCATCAACGAAGAGGCCGCCGGCATGACCGTTCGAGACGAGGACAAGGCGTTTATTGCGCGCGTGTATTCCTATGTCTTTGTCGGGCTGATGCTGGACTGGATCAAGGACGACATGCAGCAGGATCCGCGGGAGTTGGTGAGCCGTCTGGCGACGCTGATCAAGGGAAATGTGGTACAGGGCCTGCAGCGGTTCAGCGTGTGATTGAGCATTTTGCCGGTTTTGATAAAAAATTCTGCACTGGGCGCCGCGTGATGGAACTTTCATCACGCGGCGCCTTCTGTTTATTGGAAACTCCCTGCGTCCGGATATAATAGAGATATCAACAGAACAACAGGAGGCTGCGAAGATGTATTATTCCGCTGGTACGTATGAATCCTTTGCCCATCCCGAAAAGCCCGAGGGCGTTGACAAGAAATCTGCCTACATCATCGGCACGGGGCTGGCCGGTCTGACCGCCGCTTTCTATCTGGTGCGCGATGGCCAGATGAAGGGAGAGCACATCCACCTGCTGGAAAAGCTGGAACTTGCGGGCGGCAGCTGCGACGGCCGCAGGGATGTGACCAAGGGTTTCTTCATGCGCGGCGGCCGGGAAATGGACAACCACTTTGAGGTCATGTGGGACATGTTCCGCGATGTGCCCTCGCTGGAGACGCCCGGCGCGTCCGTGCTGGACGAGTATTATTGGCTCAACAAGCACGACCCCAACTATTCGCTGTGCCGCGCCACCGTCCGCCGGGGCGAGGATGCGCACACCGACAGGAAGTTCGGCCTGGACAAGGAATCCGCCATGGCGCTCTCCAAGCTCTTCATCACGCCGGAAAAAGACCTGGAGGACAGAAAGATCTCCGAGGTGCTGCCCGATTCCTTCTGGGAGACGAATTTCTGGCTGTATTGGCAGACGATGTTCGCCTTCCAGCGCTGGTCCAGCGCCCTGGAGATGAAGCGTTACCTCTGCCGCTATGTGCATCACATCGACGGCCTTCCGGACTTCAGCGCGCTGCGGTTCACCAAGTTCAACCAGTATGAGAGCCTGATTTTGCCGCTGGTCAAGTATTTGGAGGCCCACGACGTTCGGATTGAATACGGCATGGACGTAAAGAACGTGGTGATCGAGACGGTGGGCGATCGGAAAATTGCCCGCCAGATCGTCTATGTCAAGGACGGACAGCAGCAGACCATCGACCTGATCGAGGATGATCTGGTGTTCATCACCAACGGCTGCTGCACGGATTCCACCTGCTATGGCGACCAGACCCATGCCCCGGATTTGAGCAGGCTGGAAAACGGGCGCGGCGAATCCTGGGATTTGTGGAAGGCGATCGCTGCCCAGTCCGCCCATGGCGAGTTCGGCAACCCAGACGCCTTCTGCGGTGACATTGAGGCCACCAACTGGATGAGCGCGACAGTCGCCACCTCCAACGAGGAGATCATCCGCCGCATTATGGACATCTGCCAGCGCGACCCCCGCGCCGGGAAAGTGACGACCGGCGGCATCGTAACCGTCAAGGACAGCGTGGACAACTGGTATCTCTCCTGGACCATCAACCGCCAGCCGCAGTTCAAGGCGCAGGACAAAAACACGGTGCTGATCTGGCTTTACGCTCTTAGTACCAATAAGCCGGGCAATTACGTGAAAAAGCCCATGCGGGAATGCACCGGCGAGGAGATCTGCAAAGAGTGGTTGTACCATATCGGCGTATCGGAGGATCGGATCGACGTGCTGGCAGCGGACGCCTGCAACACCACCACCTGCTTCATGCCCTACATCAACGCCTTCTTCCAGCCCAGAAAGAACGAGGACCGGCCGCGCGTGGTACCGGAGGGCTCCGTCAACTTTGCCTTCCTGGGCCAGTTCACCGAGACGCCCCGCGACACCATTTTCACCATCGAGTACTCGATGCGCACGGGCATGGAGTCGGTCTATACGCTGCTGAACGTGGATCGCGGCGTGCCGGAGGTTTGGGGCAGCAAGTATGACGTGCGCGAGCTGCTGCGCGCCTGCTATTACGCCATCGACCAAAAGCCGATCACCGACGTGAAGCTGGGCTTCAAGGAGCGCGAGATGCTCAAGGTTGTGCTCAGGAAGGTGAAGGGCACGGACCTGGAGATCCTGCTGCGGGAGAGCGGCCTGATTGAGTGAGCGCCCCGGTTGACAGGGGTAAAACCGTGTGCTATGATGGGTGCCAAACCGAAAAAAGGTTTATAAATCATAAGCACTTTCAGGAGATGACCTTCCCATGAACACACGGTTTGTACGCAGTGCATACGCACTGGGCCTGGCGGCGCTGCTGCTGACGGCCGCGGGCTGCTCGCAGCCGTCATCCACGGTGGAGCTGACGGCTACGCCCGCCCCCACGGTCCCGGTGCAGACTGATTCGGCGATGGAGCCGACGCCGGACCCCGCGCCGCAGACCACCGAAATGACCTCGCTGCTGCCCCCCGCCACAACTATGCCCGAGCAGGCTCTGCGCGCGCTCTCGCCCGACGACATCCGCGCAGAGCTCGTCCGCGCGATGCAGGCGCTGGAGCAGCCGCGGCAGATGGACATCACGGAAGCCGGGCTCTCCGATCCCGCGCTGGACGTCAAGAACCTGTATTACAAGATACTGGCGGACCTGCCAGAGCTGCGCTATGCCTACGACCTGACGGCGGAGACAGAGGAGGCACAGCTGACCTGCACGGTGCGCTACATGCCCTATAAGACGGGCCAGTTCTCCGAGGGCTTCGCGGGCGCGGAGGTGGGCGGATTGGGCGAGCTGATCGCGTTGGCGGAGCGCAGCATTGGCGAGGAACCGGTGTCCGTACGGCTCACCGACTCGTCGTTGGACCCGGATGAGATGGCTCGCGCGCTGCAGCAGGCGGGCGGCGGCTTCGTGCTGTGCAGCCTGAGCGCCGACGCCACGCAGATCACCTTCAGCGCGCCGATGGGCTACACACTGGCCGATTGCCGGGACGCGCTGGCCGAGGCCGGTCGGCTGGCGGATGAGGTGGTGGCCAGCGTCGTCACCCCCGGCATGACGCAGCGGCAGAAGGCCGAGGCGCTCTATGACTACGTGATCATGAACGTGCGCTATGATCAGCGGTATTATTCCGACCGCAGCGGCATGCCTTACGAATCGCAGACGGCGCTGGGCGCGCTGCGCGACGGCACGGCCATCTGCGGCGGCTATGCCCACGCCCTGAAGCTGCTGCTGGAAAAGGCGGGCATTCCCTGCGTCAACGTGACCGGCAGCTATTACGGCGAGAACCACATGTGGAACTGCGCCCTCATCGACGGCCAGTGGCTCTACCTGGATGCCACGGCCGACCGCGGCGGCCTGCGCAGCCGCTTCCTGCTCACCGGCGACGAATTGTCCGCGCTGGGCTCCCACACCTGGAAGCGCGAGCAGGTCGAGGCCCTCACCCTCGCGCTGGCGGGCGCGTAATCCCCGGCCTTCTCCTTAACGAGCCGACGGAAGCTGGATAGATAAAAAACGGCGCGGTTCCTGCGCATTTTTGCAGGAGCCGCGCCGTCTTTAACGGTCAGCGGACGGTGTGGGTATCCAGTATGGTTTTTTCGTCCCAGATGTTGACCGCAGCGATGATCAGGGAGTCGGGCAGGGTCTCGGTGGGAGCCAGCGCGCCCTCCTGTGTGAACTCGCCGTTTTCGTCGGGACAGCCGACCGAGCCGCTGGATGCGGCCGCCGCGCCGGGCAGCTGCGCGCCGTTTTCGTCGAGGAACCAGAAGAACAGGCCGCCCTCCAGCGCGTCGAAGGTCTGCTGGTCGTCCACCTTGCAGTGGATGGTGTAGTACAGGCCCAGCGCGGTGCTCTTGAGCTCCACCGACTGGATGGTCACCCCGGCGTGCTCATAGGCGGTAGGGGTGCTGAAGGTGAGCTGCTGCAGATCGGCGGTGTTGTTCAGCGCGAAGGTGAGCGAGGCGCGCTCGATGGCGTCCACATCGCGATGGCCCGTCTGCACATCCACGGGGATGGAGGTGCAGACCAGTTCGACGGGCACGCTGGGATCGATGGAAGCGTGTTCGTTGCTGACGTGGATGACCAGCGTGCCGTCGGGCTCCATGCGGAATTGCTGAGAGCCAACCAGGCCCCCGGTGCCGTCCAGGGTGCCCTGATCGATGATGGACAGGCTGTACAGCCGCGTCTTGCCATGCTCGGCGGCGTATTCCGCGATGGTCTGGGTGCCTTCCAGACCCAGATCGGTGACGGAGAATTCGGGAGCGGAGTCCGCGGGCAGCAGCAGCACGTCGTCGGCCTGCGGCGTAGCGGCCACAATGACGTTGACGCTCACGCCGTCATAGAGCACCTCGCGCACCGAGAAGGTGACGGCGCTGGTGCTTGCCGGATCCTCGGCTGTGGGCGCCTTCATCTCCACCTGCGCGGTGGCCTGCGGGGTCTGGATGAGTTGGGTGGCCTGGGGCAGCGGCTGCTCCAGGGTGGGATTTAGAAAATCGAACACATTGTAGTGTATAGCCGCGGCGCCGGCTGCAATGGTGCTCAGCACCAGCGTGGCTGCCGCGATGAGCGCGCCGACGCGCGCCTTGCTTCCGTATTTTTTCTGCTTCATCGGGATGATTCTCCTTTCGGGCGGAACGGAGAGGTCGTCCAGCGTGCGACGGATGCAGGCTTTGAAGTTTTCGTCGGGCTCCGGGAACGCGGAGCGCAGTTCATCCAAGGGTCTCACTGAAGTACACCTCCCGTTTTTGTTGGTTAAGCAGTTGTCGGAGCTGCTCACGTCCGCGGCGCAGACGGGTTTTGACCGTGCCCTGCGGCACGCGCAGCACGCAGGCCACCTCAGATACCGAGTACCCCTCCATGTAGTGCAGCACAATGGGCATGCGCAGTCGCTCGTCCAGCTGCAGCAGCGCGTCGTGCACGCGGGTATGGGCCATGGGCTGCAGGGTCACGGACCGCTCGGGTACCGCGTCCACGGGCTGGGTACGCTTGGCGCGCCGCTGAATGTCGTGGCACTCGTTGAGCAGCACGCGGATGACCCAGGTTTGCAGATAGCGGTCGTCGCGCAGCTGGCCTCTCTTTTGCCAGCACTTGCGCAGCGTCTCCTGCACCGCGTCCTCGCGATCGCAGTCCTGCCGCAGCTGCGCGTAGCACACGCGGAAGAGCGTCTGCGTCATCCCCGTGATGCGCTGAGTAAATTCCTCGTCCGTCATCGGGCGTTTTCAGCTCCTTTCTTCTGACCGGTCGCTTGTTAGACCCCTGAGCGGCCGGGGAGGTTTTTGGGAATAAAAAAATCCGACGCTTTTTCTGCGTCGGAGCGGGCGATCAGGCGAGCAACAGCAGCGACAGCGCGATGAGCGGAAGCAGGAGCAGCAGGTTGAGCGCTGTGAAGTGCGCAAGGTAGCGCCCGCTGTTCGCACCCTCGCTGCGGGCGTAATATTTGTAGGAGATCAGAGAGGCGAGCGAGGCCACCAGCGTGCCCAGACCGCCCACGTCCGTGCCCAGGAGCATGGCGCGGGCATTGTCGGTAAAGGGGGAAAGCAGCAGCGCCGCGGGCACATTGGAAATCACCTGGCTGGCCAGCAGCGACGCGAAAAACGCGCTCTTTTCCATCCACGCCGTCAGCAGCGCGCGCACGGGCGGCAGCGAGGCAAGGTTCCCCGAGAACAGGAAAAAGCACGCAAACGTGGCCAGCAGCGCATAGTCCACCCGGCGCAGGATCTCCCGGTCAAACAGCAGCAGGCACAGCACCGTCGCGCCCAACGTCACCCGCCAATCCACCCAGGAGAACACCGTGGCGACGCTCAGCAGCAGCAGCGCGCCGTGCAGCGCAAGGCGTCTGCCGTCCAGCTTTGCGGGGGAGCCGGCTGCAACCGCGACCTTCTCCTTGCCCCCCGCGAATAGAGCCGCCAGCACGCACAACAGCAGCGACACTGCGCACAGCGGCCCCGTCACTGAAAAGAATTCGCCGGGCGTCATCCGGTAGGCCGAATAGAGGTAGAGGTTCTGCGGGTTGCCCACGGGCGTCAGCGCGCTGCCCAGGTTTGCCGCCACCGTTTCCAACGCCACAACCGGTATGGTCATGCGGGGCAGCCCCGCGCGCGTGAGCAGCAGCAGCGTCAGCGGCACGAAAGCCACCAGCGTCACGTCGTTGGTCATCACCATGGAGCAGAAAAAGCACAGCAGCGTCAGCAGCAACGCAAGGCTCCGCTGCGTGCCCGCCCGGCGCAGCAGCTCGTGCGACAGCCGCTCCATCAGCCCTGCGCGCGACAGCCCTGCGACCGACGCCATCAGGCAGAACAGCAGCACCAGCACCCGCCAGTCAACATAGGAAAAATAGGCCGCCGATGGCGGCGCAAAGCAGCAGGAGACCAGCGCGCACAGCGCCGAGATGCACAGCACGGGTTCCTTTTTAAGAAAGCGAAGCACGATTTGTCGCATGGGTTCCATTCCCCCTAAATCAGCCTTATACACGAACGAGAGTTGCTATTAATGAAAGTTTAACATAAATAAAACCCTAATATCACATTTTGAGGGCGCCTGTCAAGTGGGTTTTCAAATTATTAACAGAACGGCCGTCTTTTTGGGCAAAAAAAAGCTCCCACGTTGATTGACGGTGGGGGACGCGCATGGTAAAATTATAATCTGCATAATGCGGTAAAGTGCGCGCAATCGCCCACCGGACCGACTATATGCAGTATTGTACAACGTTTTGACTGGAAATGCAAGTTGTTTTTTCCGGTTTGGAAAAAATAGTCAGGGCCAGGTCAGACTGATCCCCGGGCAGGACGACGTCCCGCCGCAAAACATCAGGAGAGGTGAGTGCTTACATGGTTCATGCGGTTCAGATGGGAAAGCGCACGCGAATGAGTTTTTCCAAGATCGAAGAAGTCCTGGAAATGCCCAATCTGATCGAGGTGCAGAAGAACTCTTACGAACGCTTTCTGAAGGAAGATCTCCGCGAGGTGCTCAGAGACATTTCTCCCATTACCGACTTTTCGGAAAATCTCGTTCTGGAGTTCACCGATTATTCTCTCGACGACACCCCCAAGTACACGGTGGAGCGCTGCAAGGAACGCGACTACACCTACGCCACCGCGCTGCGCGTCAACGTGCGGCTGATGAACAAGGAGACGGGCGAGATCAAGGAGCAGGAGGTCTTCATGGGAGACTTCCCGCTGATGACGGATTCGGGCACCTTCATCATCAACGGCGCCGAGCGCGTCATCGTCTCGCAGCTGGTGCGTTCCCCCGGCGTCTACTATGCCAAGACCATCGATAAGACGGGCAAGAACCTGTTTGCCACCACCGTCATCCCCGGAAGGGGCGCGTGGCTGGAGTATGAGACCGACTCCAACGACGTGATGTGGGTGCGCATCGACCGCACGCGCAAGCTGCCCATGACCGTGCTGCTGCGCGCGCTGGGCTACGGCACCGACAACGAGATCCTCGAGCTGCTGGGCAGCGAGGAGCACCTGCTGGCAACCCTGGAGCGCGACACCGCAAAGAGCGTGGACGCGGGCCTGCTGGAGGTCTACAAAAAACTGCGCCCCGGCGAGCCCCCGACCGTGGAGACCGCAAGCTCCCTGGTCAACGGCCTGTTCTTTGACCCCAAGCGGTACGATCTTGCCAAGGTGGGCCGCTATAAGTTCAACAAGAAGCTGGCGCTGTCCGCGCGCATCGCGGGCGGGGTTGCCGCGCAGAACGTGGTGGACCCCGACACCGGCGAGGTGATGGTGGCCGAAGGGCAGACCATTTCCCGCGAAATGGCCGATAAGATCCAGAACGCCGGCATCAACTGCGTGGTGCTGCGCGTGGAGACCGAAAAGGGCTTAAAGGACCTCAAGGTGCTGGGCAACAACTTTGCCGACGCCTCGGCCTTCCTCTCCTTTGATCTCGAGCAGGTGGGCATCACCGAAAAGGTGCACGTGCCCACGCTGCGCGCGCTGATGGAGGAGAATCCCGACGAGGAGAACCTCAAGGCCGCCATCCGCCAGAACATCGACAATCTGATCCCCAAGCACATCTATGTGGACGACGTGGTGGCCTCCATGAGCTACTGCATCGGCCTGAACTACGGCATCGGCCGCTGCGACGACATCGACCATCTGGGCAA
>DKYK01000001.1:0-686 GCA_002492415.1 Christensenella sp. UBA7102 | reverse complement strand
CCATCTGGGCAACCGCCGCCTGCGTTCGGTGGGCGAGCTGCTGCAGAATCAGATCCGCATCGGCCTGTCCCGTCTGGAGCGCACGGTGCGCGAGCGCATGGCGATTACCGACCTTGACGCCGTGACGCCCCAGCAGCTCATCAACATCCGCCCCGTTTCCGCGGCCATTAAGGAATTCTTCGGCTCCTCGCAGCTGTCCCAGTTCCTGGACCAGCCCAACCCGCTGGCCGAGTTGACCAACAAGCGCCGTACCTCGGCGCTGGGCCCCGGCGGTCTGAACCGCGACCGGGCCTCCATGGACGTTCGCGACGTTCACCACTCGCACTACTCGCGCCTGTGCCCCATCGAGACGCCTGAAGGACCCAACATCGGCCTGATCGGCGCGCTGGCCACCTACTCGCGCGTCAACCGCTACGGCTTTATCGAGGCGCCCTATCGCAGGGTGGATCAGGTCGCAAAGCGCGTCACCGACGAGGTGCGCTACATGACCGCCGACGAGGAAGAGGACTACATCATCACCCAGGCCAACGAGCCTCTGGATGAGAACCACTGGTTCGTCAACGAGCGCGTTACCGCGCGTTCCTCCGACGACACGGTTGAAATCGACCGCAACCAGATCGACTATATGGACGTCTCGCCCCAGCAGCTGGTGTCCGTGGCCTCGGCCATGATCCCCTTCCTGGAGA
>DKYK01000007.1:42058-47002 GCA_002492415.1 Christensenella sp. UBA7102 | reverse complement strand
ACCTTTGTTTGACACTCCTACATTGTGTAACAAATTTGAAACGACTGGAACTGTACAGAATGCGTATTTTATGCTATACTGCATTCATAATGCCTTGCCAGGAGGATGGATGATCTTGCTAAAGATACAGAAAAAACTGACGATCATGCTGGCGCTGGCGCTGCTGCTGACGCTGCTACCCCAGGTGTGCTTTGCGGAGAGTTACAAGGCTTCACCCAATCGTGACCCGGCTTCCTACTCTTCCTCGCGCCCCGATAAACTAAACGGAAACATGCTGGTTGCAACCAGCGCTGTGGCGGTGGACGCCAATACCGGTCGCATATTATTCAGCAAAGAGCCCAACCGAAAAATATTCCCCGCTTCCACTACCAAAGTGATGACGGCGCTGCTGGCGCTGGAACATCTGGACATGGACGAAGTGGTGACGGTTTCCAAGAACTGCCTGGTCGGTGAAAGTTCAGTCTACCTGGCCGAGGGTGAAAAGGTCACGGTCGAGGATCTGCTCTACGGGCTGATGCTCAAGAGCGGAAACGACGCAGCCGTGGCGCTGGCGGAAGCCGTTGCGGGCAGCGTGGCCGATTTTGCGCAGATGATGAACGAGCGCGCTGAGGAACTGGGCTGTGAAAATACGCATTTTGAAACGCCGCACGGACTGCCCAATGACAATCATTATACGACGGCGGCAGACTACGCGAAGGTGATGATCGCAGCCTCGCAGCATGAAGAGTTTATGCACATCATCGGCACGCTCAAATATACCCTGCACGCCGAAAAACCCGATGGCACCACGCGCGAATATTCCATTACAAACGGCAACAAATTGCTGCCCGATGCCGGTGGAGAATTTGCCTACGAATATATGCTGGGCGGCAAAACGGGCTACACGGACGCAGCGCAGAACGCTTTTGTCGGTATCAGTGAAAAAGATGGCATGCGGGTTGTCACCGTGGTATTTGGCTCGCTGCAGGAGGATAAATGGCGGGATACGAAGCGGCTGGCCGAGTACGCATTCGCAGTCTATCAGCCGCTGGATCTGCAAGGTATCTGCGCGGAGAATGAGTTCACCGTGCAGGTACAAAATGCAAACGACCCGGAGAATGCTGAACTGTCGCTGGTGGTAAATGACGACGCGGCTGTCGCGCCGCTGGTTTCCGACGCTGAACTCTCAGAAATTCGTTCCAACTTTTCGCAGTACACGAGCATCACCTATCCGACCGGCACTGTGACAGCGCCGGTGCAGCAGGGCGACATCGTGGGACAGCTGCACTTCAACTATGAGGGCATGGATGAGATCGTGCTCGATCTATCCGCATCGCGCACCGTAGCGTCGGTAATCACCTCAATGGAGCCCACGCAGACGGCAAGGCCGCAGTCCTCCTCCGGTTCGGGCGTGATGGTCATCACCTCGGATGTGGGTACCGGCGGATGGTCATCGCTGTATCTGCTGGTCATCATACCGGTGGTGCTGTTCTTCATCCTAATCATTTGGCTGATCGTTGAGATCCGACGTGCGCGTGCGGCCAGACGCGAAGCGGAGCGTCGCCGCCGCACCGAAGAGGTCAATCGCAGGCGCGCCCAGCGCGATGCCGCGCACATGCAAACCTCTCCCCTGCCCCGTTCTCAGCGCTACGACCAGGAGCGCCCCCGCCGGAACCCCGATTCGCGTAGCAGAAACACGAGGCCGCGCAGAGGTGGATAAATGGAACAAAAACGTACGAACAAAAAGGGCCGCATCCTTGGCTGGATTGCGATGGGCGCGGTGATAGCAGGACTTGTCGCCCTGTACTTGTGGATGGATGCGCGCGGATACTTGGAGATCTTTGAGTCCATAGAATCTCTGCAGGAGTTTGTGAATTCCTTTGGGGGTTGGGCTCCGCTGATATTTATCTTGCTTCAGATCGCGCAAGTGATCTTCGCGCCGATACCGGGCAATGTCACCACGCTTGCGGGCGGCGCGATGTTCGGATTCTGGCCCGCAATGGCCTACAGTGTATTTGCCGTGTTCGTGGGTTCCATGATTGCTTTCGGCATTGGCAGATGGTGCGGAAAACCTGTCATCTATCGCCTTGCCTCGCCCGCCATTGTGGACAAGTACCTGGTGGTGCTGGCCACTCGGCAGCGGCTGACGCTGGCGCTGCTCTTCCTGTTCCCTTTTTTCCCGGACGATGTACTCTGTCTGCTCGCGGGGCTCACGGGGTATAGCTGGGGATGGTTTGCTTGCATGGTGCTGCTCACGAGGCCCTGGGGGCTGGTGTTCTCTGCGCTGGTGGGTTCGGGGGTGCTGTCCATGCCTTTGTGGGGCTGGATCGCCATTGGTGCGGCGGCACTTGCGGCAACGGCGCTGTCCATCAAGTATGGCAGCTGCCTGGAAGATTGGCTTTTGAACAAAATCCGCCGCAATAAGGGATGAGACATTTGAAAACAGATAAAGGAACTGCTTAGGTGAGCAGTTCCTTTTTGGGTCGGTCTATGTCGATCTATGATCTGAGAAAGTCTTCGGTACGGTAGAAATTCTCCTCCTGCGGGCCAAGATCACTCAGCTCCGCCATCTCACGTGCGGGTACAGCGTAAGGAAATACCAGCTTATCCAAAAGATTCATTTGGAAGATGTTGCCCCAGGTGCTCTCCACATTGCGAAGAAACATGCTCGGCGCCTCCTTGTAGTTGTCATGTGAAACGCAAGAATTTTGCGGTTTCCCGCTCTTTCTTTCTGTGTCTATTATAACACGTTGGAGGAAATTTGTCACGAGAATTTCTAAAATGTTTTTCATTGCATAAAATTATGCAAAATTTACTTAAAGCAAAAAAATAATTCGAACAACACGCAAAAAACTGCATCTTCAGGCATTCAGGCTTGCGAAGACCAGCGTATAGGACTGTATTGGCGCACGATCTTTTCATAGATGGGCAGCATTAAACGCGCGTCCTCGGGCGATACTTTGTGGGGCAGCTCCGCGATTTCGATCCAGGCGACGCCGCTGTTCTCGTCGGGCTTGGTGCGCAGCGGGGCGTCCTCGGAGCATTCCAGCGCAAAGGAGAAATTGAGATGGACATGCGCCGCAACGGGCTGGCCGTGCTTGATGTGCGCCTGCACGGGGAGAATGTCCACTGTGCAGGCGATGCCGTCGATGGGGCGGCAGACGGCGCCCGTCTCCTCCCATGCCTCGCGCAGCGCCACGGACAGCAGATTGCGCTCGCCGTCGGCGTGCCCGCCCGTCCATGCCCAGGATTGATAGATGTTGTGATAGATCATCAAGGTCTTGGTGCGCTCAGGATTGAATATGAAACCGGCGGCGGTGAAGTGACCTTCCGGCATGCGGCTGAGCAGTTTTTCACCATATTGCTCCACCCATTGCCGTATGGCAGAAGGTTCCGTTTCATTATGCGGAAGAAAATCTAAAATCTCTTTCATTTTGCACCTCCTTATGGTATGATTATAGCGAATGCAGGTTAAGGTCGCAAGCCCACATTTGAGCGCACGAAGCGCATGCACAGTGAATGCGACTGAAGGCATACGGATACACTGTTTTTACGACCGACACAGGAAGGGAAGGCGAACATGTTCAAAATCATCAGAAAAAAAGAGCTCAATCCCACCGTGACGCTGATGGAGATCGACGCGCCGCTCATTGCCAAAAAGGCGGAACCGGGGCAGTTTATCATCCTGCGCGTGGACGAAGCGGGTGAACGCATTCCGCTGACGGTCGCAGATTTTGACCGTGAGAAGGGCAGCGTCACCATTATTTTCCAGATCGTAGGCGCCACGACGGCTAAGCTCAATCGGCTGAAGGAGGGCGACTTCCTGCACGACTTTGTGGGTCCGCTGGGCGTGGCCAGCCACGTTGAGGGGCTTAAAAAAGTCGCGGTCATCGGCGGCGGCGTGGGGTCCGCCATCGCCTACCCCATTGCAAAAAAACTGCACGCGTTGGGCGCGCAAGTGCACACTATTGTGGGTTTCCGCAATAAGGACCTGGTGATTCTGGAAGACGAGTTCCGCGCGTGCTCGGATGTGATGAAGGTTATGACCGATGATGGCAGCTATGGCCAGAAGGGTCTTGTGACCGACGCGCTCAAGAGCTTGCTGGACGCGGGCGAGCAGTACGACGAGGTCATCGCCATTGGTCCGCTCGTGATGATGAAGTTTGTCTGCAAGCTGACCAAGGAATATGGCGTCAAGACCGTGGTATCCATGAACCCCATCATGATTGACGGCACGGGTATGTGCGGCGGCTGTCGGTTAACCGTGGGCGGCAAAACCAAGTTTGCCTGCGTGGACGGTCCCGACTTTGACGGCCATGAGGTGGACTTCGACGAGGCCATCGAGCGCGCAGGTATGTATCGTGACTTCGAGCGTCAGCAGTACGAAGAAACCTGCAATCTGTTCAAGGGGGTGTAAGCGATGCCGAATATGAGCCTTAAAAAAAATCCCATGCCCGCGCAGGAGCCCGCGGTGCGCGCCCGCAATTTTGACGAGGTTGCGCTGGGGTATACGCCCGAGCAGGCCATCGACGAGGCCAACCGCTGCTTAAATTGTAAAAACAAACCCTGCGTAGGCGGCTGTCCCGTCGCCATCGATATTCCCGCCTTTATCGGAAAGGTGAAGGAAGGGGACTTTGAAGCGGCTTATCAGATCATCTCCCGCTCCTCCTCCCTGCCCGCAGTCTGTGGCAGAGTGTGTCCGCAGGAGACGCAGTGTGAAAGCAAGTGCGTGCGCGGCATCAAGGGAGAACCGGTGGCCATCGGCCGTCTGGAGCGCTTTGTGGCTGATTGGCACAACACGCATGCGACGGACGCTCCTCAGTGCCCCGTGCCCAATGGTCACAAGGTCGCGGTTATCGGCGCGGGCCCGTCAGGGTTGACCTGTGCGGGTGACTTGGCGCGCAAGGGCTACGCCGTGACGGTATTCGAGGCGCTGCACACGGCCGGCGGCGTGCTGGTCTACGG
>DKYK01000007.1:0-41751 GCA_002492415.1 Christensenella sp. UBA7102 | reverse complement strand
TACGGCATCCCCGAGTTCCGCCTGCCCAAGGCCATCGTGGAAAAGGAGATCGAAACACTCAAGGCGCTGGGCGTGAAGATTGAGACCAACATGGTCATCGGAAAGGTCTTGTCTATTGACGAACTGTTTGAGATGGGCTTTGAGTCCGTATTCATCGGCTCGGGTGCCGGATTGCCTCGGTTTATGAACATCCCCGGTGAAAATCTGAAGGGTGTATACTCCGCAAACGAGTTCCTCACGCGCGTCAACCTGATGAAGGCCTTCCGTAAGGATAACCCCACCCCCATCCAGCAGGTGAAGAAGGTGGCGGTCGTAGGCGGCGGCAATGTCGCAATGGATGCGGCACGCTGCGCGATGCGTCTGGGTGCTGAAAAGGTATACATCGTCTATCGTCGTTCGCTGGACGAGCTACCCGCTCGAAAGGAAGAGGTTGAGCATGCGATGGAAGAGGGCATCGAATTTAAGCTGCTCAACAATCCCGTGGAGATATTGGGCGACGAGCACAAGTGCGTGCGCGCCATTCGTTGCATTGAAATGGAGCTAGGCGAGCCCGACGCTTCCGGTCGGCGCCGCCCTGTAGAAAAACCGGGCAGCGAGTTCGAACTGGAGGTAGACTGCGTGATCATGTCCATCGGCACATCACCCAACCCGCTCATCCGCTCCACTACCCCTGGCTTGGAAACGCAGAAATGGGGCGGCATCGTGACCGAAGAGGCCACCGGCTTGACCTCTCGCCAAGGCGTGTACGCCGGTGGCGATGCCGTGACCGGCGCAGCCACGGTGATCCTAGCGATGGGCGCGGGCAAAGCCGCGGCCGCTGCCATGGATGAATACATACAGAGCAAATAATTAATTTCTTTGGAGCGGCATGCGCCGCTCCTTTTGTATGTGGAGGCGTACATGAGTCCGTTTACCATCAATCCAGAGGATTGCCTGCCCATCTATCAGCAACTTTACCGCCATATTGTGCGCGAAATGAGCGAGGGCAGGCTGCGCGAGGGAGAAAAGTTGCCCTCCAAGCGCGCGCTTGCGGCACACCTTCACGTGAGCCAGACTACCGTAGAAAATGCCTATACCATGCTGGTGACGGAAGGGTATCTGATTGCACGGACGCGTAGCGGATATTACGCCGCGCATCTGGAACCGCTGCTGCAACCTATCGCCAAAGAAGAACAGACTAAAGTCTTTATTCAAGCTCACTTTCGCACCAATGCAGTGGACACCACGCTCTTCCCCTACTCGGCCTGGGCGCGCATACAGCGAGAGGTGCTGCACGGAAGCAAGGAACTGCTCAATCACGGCGACGTGCGCGGCGATTCAGCACTGCGGGAGGTGCTGTGCAAATATCTGCACGAATACCGCGGCGCACAGTGTAGTCCAGAGCAGATTGTGATCGGCGCGGGCATGGAGTATCTGGTGGGGCTGATCTGCATGCTATTGGGTGCACAATCGGTGTTTGGGTTGGAGGACCCAGGCTATCCCAAGGTGCGGCAGATCGTGCACAATCACGGACGTCCAGCCATTCCAATCCCAGTGCGTGCACAGGGCATGGATTTGGACGCATTGGAGCACAGCGGCGCAACGGTGGCCTATGTCACCCCCTCTCACCAGTTCCCCACGGGCGCAACCATGCCCATCGCTGCGCGCATGCGTTTGCTGACCTGGGCGCACGCGCAACCCGAACGTTTCATCATAGAAGATGATTACGACAGCGAATTCCGATACCTGGGCAAGCCCATTCCCTCACTGCAGGGGCTGGACGCTCAGGGCAAGGTAATCTACCTGGGCACTTTTTCACGCACGCTCGCCCCTTCCATCCGCATTGCGTACATGATACTGCCTGAGCAGCTTCTTCAGCCGTATCACGAAGCGTTCAGTTTGTATGCGTCCACAGTGTCTCGCTTTGAACAACAGACGCTGGCCCGCTTCATTGCGGATGGGCACTACACACGGCACCTCAACCGCGTCCGCTCGCTCTATCGCAGGCGTAAGGAGTACGTTGTGGCAGCGTTGCGCGCCTCCTCCATAGCTCAATATCTGGAAATCCTTGGTGAAAACGCAGGACTGCACTTTTTGCTGCGCATACATGGTTTGGGAAACGAAGCGGAACTCATGACCCGTCTACGAGCAGCGGGCATCCAAGTGCACAGCTTGCGAGAATACACATTTGATCCAAAGACATATAATGAACCGCCTGCACTGGTACTGGGCTATGCAGGGCTTGCCGAGGACGAGATCGACCGCAGTGTCGACGCATTAGGTTCAGCGTTCAATTTATAAAAAGTGAATCAGAACGTGCGGACGCATTGACATTGCGGAGTATTTTCCGTAAAATAAAACAGTAGTGAACTGTTATTTTAGCCAAGGAGGGAACCCAACTTGAAGTTTTCTGACGGATATTGGCTGAATCAGCCGGGTTACGATCTGTTCTACGCCAGCGTGCCCTACGAGATCGACGTGACCGAGCATGCCATCCATGTGCTGGCCACGCAGGTGCTAAACTCCCGCGGCGATACGCTCGCCGGTCCTGTGTTGGACATCTATTTTTCCTCCAATCTTGAGAACGCCATTCGGATCAAGGTAGAGCACTACCGTGGCGCGCGCAAAAAAGGTCCTGCCTTCGATCTCTACGCACAGGAAGGCTTTGCGCCTACGACGACTGAAACCGACGAGTACGCAGAACTGGTGTCCGGCAAGACCCGCGTGCGTATCCACAAGGGCAACAGCTGGCTCATCGAATACTACTATGAGGATCGTCTGCTGACCAAGGAGGGCTGGCGCTCCACCTCTTACATCACCGAGGCGCCCTACCACACGCAGGAGCGCATGCTGGCGCAGAAGAACTTCAACCGCTTCTTTGCCGAGGATCAGGATGAGGCAACCGCCTACACGCGCGGCCAGCTCAATCTCTCCGTGGGCGAGAGCATCTACGGCTTTGGCGAAAAGTTTACCACGTTTGTTAAGAATGGCCAGAAAGTGGAGATGTGGAACTCTGACGGCGGTACATGCACCGAATTCAGCTATAAGTCCATCCCCTTCTATGTTTCCAACCGCTCTTACGGCGTATTTGTAAACCACGCTGAGAAGGTGTCTTTTGAAGTGGGCTCGGACACCGTGTCCAAGGTATCCTTCACGGTTCCCGGCGAAAGGCTGGAGTATGTCATTATCGGCGGCAAAAACATCGCGGATGTGCTGGTCAACTACACCAACCTCACCGGCAAGCCCGCGCTGCCCCCGGCCTACTCCTTCGGCCTGTGGCTGACCACCTCCTTTACCACCGATTATGACGAAAAAACCGTCTCCTCCTTTGTGGACGGCATGGCGGAGCGCAATATCCCGTTGCAGGTCTTCCATTTTGACTGCTTCTGGATGCAGGAATTCCGCTGGTGTGACTTTGTGTGGGACAAGCGCATGTTCCCCGACGCCAAGGGGTTCATCCAGCGCCTGAAAGCCCGTGGGCTGCAGATCTGCGTGTGGGTCAACCCCTATATCGGCCAGCAGGGCGCGATCTTCGATGAGGCCGTGGAAAAGGGTTACCTGGTGATGAAGAAGAACGGCGACGTGTTCCAAACCGATATGTGGCAGCCCGGCATGGGCATTGTAGACTTTACCAACCCTGAGGCCTGTAAATGGTATGCCGATAAAATCCGCGCGCTGTGCGACATGGGAGTGGACGCCATCAAGACCGACTTTGGCGAGCGCATTCCCACAGATGTGGTTTGGCACGACGGCTCCGATCCCCTCAAAATGCACAACTACTACACCCATCTGTATAATGGTGTGGTGTTCAACACCCTCAAGGAATACTATGGTGAGAACAAAGCCTGTCTGTTCGCACGCTCAGCGACTGCGGGCGGTCAGCAGTATCCCGTGCACTGGGGTGGAGACTGCTTCTCCCAGTACGAGTCCATGGCTGAGACGCTGCGCGGCGGCCTGAGCCTGTGCCTGAGCGGGTTTGGTTTCTTCTCGCACGACATTTCCGGCTTTGAAGCCACCGGCACGCCCGACCTGTACAAGCGCTGGTCTGCATTTGGCCTGATGTCCACGCATTCCAGACTGCACGGCTCCTCCTCTTACCGTGTGCCATGGCTGTTTGATGAAGAGAGCTGCGACGTAGTTCGCCACTTTGTCAATCTCAAGGGCCGCCTGATGCCTTACCTCTACGCCAATGCCGTCAAGACTCATGAGACCGGCATCCCCATGATGCGCGCCATGATTGTGGACTTTGGCGACGAACCCGCTACCTGGAACCTCGACCGACAGTACATGCTGGGTGACAACCTGCTGGTCGCGCCCATCTTCAACGAAGAAGGTACGGCGCTGTACTACGTACCCGCCGGCAAGTGGACGGACATCCAGACTGGCGAGGTGTTCGAGGGCGGCAAGTTCTACGAAACGAAGCATGACTATTTCTCCATGCCGTTGCTCGCCCGACCCAATTCCATCATCGCCTACGGTTCGTTTGGCAAGGATGTGGTGTACGACTATGCGCGCGACGCAAAGTTCGTGATCTACCAGCTGGAGGATGGCAAGCAAACAGAATGCAAGGTCTACGACAGTGAAGCCAAGTTGGTACAGCGCATTGTGGCCACCCGCAAGGGCGACGTGATCGAAGTGGAAGCCGATAACAAGGAGATTCCCTTCACGGCGGAGTCCTCTGATGGCTGCAAGGTTGTCATCCTATAGGCTATCCCCTGCCCCATCCGGAAACATCTTTCGGATGGGGCATTTTTGAAGAAATGAGGTGCATTTATGCCGCAGGAGATCATCATTGCACCGTGCACGGGCGCAATGGTACAGGTAAACAAGGGGCAGTATGTCGCAGTCGAGGACATAGACGGCGGTCAAGTCGCGGATTTCTTTGCTGAGGCGTTGGGACAGGATGAAGAGTTTCTCTCCACCGGTGTGACCATAGACTGCAATGAATCGCTGCGCTTGAAGGTAGGCGATATGCTCTACACCAATTACTATAATCCCATGTTTGACGTGGTGTGCGACGACGTGGGTGAGCACGATCTGCTCCATCCCAGCTGTCGTCGCGAGATGTTCGACTTTTTCTACCACAACGGCGAAGGTCATCCCAACTGCTTGGACAACCTCAACCGCAGCCTGGGCAGACAATACGCCATCCTCCACCCACTCAATGTTTTTATGAACACGCGCATCCATGCAGACGGCAGCATTGCCGTGCTAGCGCCGATCTCCCGCCCGGGCGACCGACTGGTGCTGCGCGCGAAGATGGATGCGCGCGTCGCAGTGGCGGCCTGCAGCGTCAGCGAGAGCCAGTGCAACGCGGGGCGCTGTACTGCGCTGCGGCTGCTGGTGGGCGGCAAAGAGCTTGTTTAGGTACCTTCAATTTGTGCTTGCAACAGTGGATGGTATGGTGCTATACTGAATGCAAACGATTACTCATTCCAAATCTACAGGAGGAACTGCATATGGGCATCCGTCATCCTCTCGTGCATGAGATCGCAAGGGACACTTACTTGATCAACGAATTCGGCCTGTGCAACCACTATGTGCTGGTGGGCAGCCAGCGCGCGCTGGTCATCGACTGCGGTATGGGCTACTATGACATGGTCGCGCTAATCGCCACCATCACCGATAAGCCCTATGATGTGGTCATTACCCATGGTCATCCCGACCATGCAGGCATGATGCACCAATTCGATCAAGTCTACATGAACGAGGCTGACCTGCCGCTGCTGCCCTGGGCCGCCAAGACCGACTTCAACCTGGATGAATTCGTCTGGAACAATCGGCTGCACGTGGGCGACTGGCAGGTCTGGGAGGTCACGGAAGACATGGTCAACCGTGGTCACAAGGATACCCAGGTGTTGTCGCTGCACGAGGGTGATGTGTTTGACCTGGGCAACCGCAAGGTCACTGCCTATGCTCTGCCTGGCCACACCAAGGGCTGCATGTACCTCATCGACGATATGAGCCGCATCGCCTTCACCGGCGACTGCTGCAATTATAATCTGGGCTCCCGCGATGTGGCGGTAAGTACCGTGCTGCGCGGCCTACTCCGCATTGAGAGCCAGTACGGCATACTCTACGACCGCATGTTTACCGGACACAGCACCTACTGCGGTACGCTAGACGTCAAGGCCAACGACATTGCGGTGGTGCGCAACCTCATCGGCGCGTACCGTTCGCTGTTGAACGGCAATCCGGAGATCGGCTGGAAACGTATGCAGCTCTTCCCTGACCGCCCACCGCACAAGGTAGTGCTCTACGGCCCCGAGGTGCAATATCCCCATGAAAATGCACGCGGCCCCATGGTGTGTGCCGGTTTCAACGAAGAACTGCTCTGGGAAGAGGGCGAGGAGCACATCGTGCCGTAATCTTCGACACATAGGCACTCTATTGAGAGGGGAAGCGCAATGCAAATTCGTCAGGCAAACCTTCAGGACATTCCGATGATTGTGGCGATGAAGATGGCTATGTTCCGTGAAGCAGGATCGATCCAGCTTCTGCAGGACGGTGTGGAAGAACGTATTGCTGCAGCATACAGCGATCTATACCGCCAACAGAGATGTTGCCATTTTATCGTCGAAGAAGAGGGCGTCGCAGTAGCCTGCGGCGGCGCGGCCATTAAGGATGATGTGCCGTTCTGCTTCTTTAAGACGCCGTGCTACGGCTATATCATGGACGTCTATTGCGAACCTGCGCCGCGCAGAAAAGGTTATGCCACGCAGCTCGTTCAGCAGGTTGTGGCATGGCTCCGTGAACGGGATGTTCATAACATTAAACTCAAGCCCTCCGGAGCGGGTCAGCGCATGTATGAAAAGCTTGGCTTTCAGCCCTCCGGTGAAATGGAACTGTGGATTTGAAAGCGCACGCGCGCTGTGTGAAGCAATTTCACGCAGTGCGCGTCTTTTATCTGCAGATGAGCAGGCCTTTCATGAATGCGGAATTGTTGTGGTGCTGCAGGGCAATGGCTCTCTCTCCTTCGCTGTACAACCCAACAACAGTTTGATCTCGGAATCACGCTTGATCAGATCCACGGTGCAGATTAGCGCGTCGAGGCGGCGGGCTGGGTCGCTGCCCAACCATACGTCGATGCCATCACCGTCCATAGACGCAGTATTTTGCAGGTAACCGTAATCCAAGGGATAGACGAGCTCGGGATAGCGCGGATGTGCGCTGCCTTTCGGCCGGTCGATTACCAGCCGGGAGGTGGCAATGAGCTCATCCAAGGCAAGCCAGAAGGCTTCATTCATCATCAGCAGGCACCTCGCAATGCATCCATTCGTCGGCCTTATCCCAATGTACAATAAAGCCAGCGCCTTTCGCGCAGAAAACAGAGTCGGGAGAGTTTTCACGGTCGGCTCCGACGTCGTAGCCGCGGTTTGCGATGACTTCCTCCGCATTGTGGCAGGGCTCGTAGCCGTCGAAATGGACGGAGAGACGCCCCTTGCCGCGAGTGAATACCGTTAGCTCCTGCGTATAGTCCATAAGCGTGGATACTGGACCGCGCCCGCGCACATGCAGACCGCTGTCATCCGCGTCCGGCACTTCAAACTCTCCATACAGACGCTGGATATCGCTCAATATACGGCCCAGATGCTCCTGCGGCGCGTCGATCGTAAAGGCGTAATAAGGCTCGAGGAGTACAGGCTGCGCTTTCATCAGCCCCTGGCGGATGGCGCGATAGGTTGCCTGGCGGAAATCTCCTCCCTCTGTGTGCTTCAGATGCGCGCGCCCGGTCAGCAGTTCAATGTGCACGTCGCTCAGCGGAGAACCCGTCAGCACCCCCAGGTGTTCCTTTTCAAACACGTGCGTGCGGATGAGGTTCTGGTATTGCAGAGACAGCTCGTCCACATGGCAGCGGCTAGAAAAAGTGATACCTGTACCGCGCGGGACAGGGCTGAGCAGCAGGTGCACCTCGGCGTAGTGACGCAGCGGCTCATAGTGCCCCGCACCGCGCACTGGAGCGGCGATGGTCTCGCGATACATGATCTCAGGCCTGGAGAACTCCACCGCCAGCCCGAAACGCTCACGGACGAGTTCGCGCAGCACCTCCAGCTGAATAGCGCCCATCACACGCAAGTGGATCTCGCGCAGCGATTCGTTCCACTGCACGCCCAGCGCGGGATCCTCAGCCTCCAACCTTCGCAGTGCCGTGAGCGCCGTTTGGACGGAAACCTCCGGAGGAAACATCGCCTTTACCGACAGCAGAGGCTGCGTGACCGGTTGCGGAGCGGGCGCGCAATCCCCCAGCGCGTCACCGATGCGGCAAGCGGGCAGACCGGTCACCGCGACAAGCTGGCCGGCCTGCGCAGTCTGCACAGAGGTGAAGCGGCTTCCATTGTATAGACGCAGTTCATTGACTCGGAAGCTTTCTCCCCCCACTGTCACTGCATCGCGTACGCTCAATCGGCCGCTCACGAGTTTCAGAAAGATCAAGCGGCTACCCTGCGCATCGTGCCGGATGCGAAACACCCTCGCGCCAAACGGACCGTCCGCATCGTAGTGCGTTTCCATCAGGCGTGAGATCACGCTCAGGAATTCTTCGACGCCCGCATCCTGAAGCGCTGATCCACGAAACACGGGAAACAGCCTTTCCTCGCCAATGAGCCTGCGTGCGACGGTGTCCACCCGCTGCCGGGTTACCTGTCCGGATAGATATTCGTCCAGCAGATCCTCGTCCCGCTCGGCAGCTGCCTCTGTCAACTCCTCGTAGGGCACGCAGTCGGGCGAGAGCTTGCGGCGCAACTCGCACAGTACGCGGTCAGGCTCCGCACCCGCGCGATCGGTTTTGTTCAAGAAGAAGAATGTGGGCACATGGCCACGGCGCAGCAGCTGCCAGACTGTGTCGGTGTGGCTCTGCACGCCCTCCGCACAGGAAACAACGAGCACCGCGTAGTCCATTACCGCCATCGCACGCTCCATCTCGGCGGCAAAGTCCGCGTGCCCCGGGGTATCGACAAGAAATACCTGGCTCTCTCCCAGCGACATCATGGCCTGATCGGAAAAGATGGTGATACCGCGCGCACGCTCCAGTGGATGCGCGTCTAGAAAGGCATCCTGATGATCTACGCGCCCCATGGTGCGTAAGCTGCCCGCATGGTAGAGCATCGACTCGGAAAGCGTGGTTTTTCCGGCGTCTACATGGGCAAGTATGCCCAGCGTGATCTTCATTGCAGTTCCCCCATAACACAGGAATGTATACGGCGCCTATGCACCGTATACATTCTATGATCTTCGTTCTTTGTTTTTTTCGTGACGCGCAGATTGCTGCCGAACTTTTGCACCATCACGGAAGAAACCTTGACGCGATAGGTATCGCGCATGTATTCGTTGAAAATATGCCAAAGCAGCTCCTCTGGCGTACGGCCGGGCTGTCCAAACAGCAGCTCCTCCGGATAAGCGCCCAGCAACTTCTCCAGATAAGCGCGGCGAGTGAGAGCACAAACGCCTCTCCCCTGCGCCGCAGCATTAGGCACAGACCGTCGCTGCGGAACAGAGCCTCCCTAATGAGCACCCCCTCCTGCGGCCGCCCGTGATAAGCGGATTCGGAGTATACGTGAGCAGTTTAAGCGCCGCGCGCTTCCATGCTGACCATTGCATCGCACGTTGGCATACCAGCTGCCGCGGCCAGCTGCACAGTATCCAGATGGTCAATGAGAAAGCGCCGCAGATTGCTCGTGCCTGTGAGCACAAATCCCGTTCATCATTCCCTCTACCGCGCCCATATTCGTCGCCTTGAACACGTGACCACTTCCCTTGGATGTCTCCATCTCCATTGTAAAGTTTAAATGAAGCATTGTCAAGTGCCGACCATCAACGCGTGAGATTTCGCACCCAATTATAGCTATTGAGCTTGAACACAGCCACAAAGCACTTGAGTACCTGGTCGCACTTTAAGCAAATGAACACTGCAGCCGGCGGCCAGTTCCACCAATACGCCGCCATGGCGGACAGCGGCAGTACGATGCACCACATGAAGATGAAGTCGTTGTAGAGCACGAATTTGGTATCTCCGCCGCCGCGCACGATTCCCGTCAGGCAGGCGACCTGATAGGAAGTGCCCATGAGCGTGACGCTAAGTACGGTGGCAAACTGCCGCGCCAGCACCAATGTCTGGCCGGAGACCGAAAACAACGCAATGATGGCGTCCCGTGCAACGAACAGCGCCGTGCCCGACAGCGCGCCGATGCATAGGAAGATGATCTGCATGGAACGCACATATTCTTTGATCTTGTCCATGGATGCGCCCGATCCGATGGTTTTTCCAATGACTACAGACGACGCACCCGAGCAGCCGTAGGCCGCTACGGAGATGACGCCAAAGATGTTGGATGCTATGGCGTTTGCAGCGATGATGGGTCCGCCAAGATGTCCGAGTATAGAGGACTGAATGCCCATCGCGACGCCCCACATCGCATTGGAAAGCACCACAGGCGTGCCAACACGGATATAATCATGCACCAGCGTGCGGTCCAACATCAACAGCTCGCGCAGTTTATAACGCAGTTTTTTATCAAACCAGACGCAATATGTCACCACAATGAGCGTTTCCACAATGCGCGAAACAAGCGTGGCCACCGCAGCGCCCGCCGTGCCCATGCGTGGGAAACCAAAACGACCAAAGATCAGGCAATAGTTCAAGCAAACATTGACCACCAGCGCCACAATGGAGATGAGGAGTCCCACTTTGACCGTCTCAACCGCTTTGAGTCCATTGAGCAGTGTATTGGTCACGCAAAAGAACAGATAGGAGAAGCAGACGATCTTCAGATAGATCGCGCCCTGCTCGATAACGGCTTCGTCACCGGTGAACAGCGACATGGCCCACCTCGGGAAGCTAAACACCACCACGAAAAACAGCAACGCTGTGATCACAGCAAACACCAAGCCGGTGTTGATGATTTTCTTGATAGGTAGCGTCTCCCGTTTGCCCCAATACTGCGAACCAATAATGATGAGTCCTTCCCCTAGGCCCAGCACTACCATTTGCAGCACAAACTGAATTTGATTGGCCAGCGACACACCCGAGAGTGCGGCCTCGCTATATCCACCCAGCATCACGTTATCCGCGAGTCCCACTGCATTAACCACGATATTTTGCAGCGCGATGGTACAAGTAAGCGTCAGCAGCGTCTTATAAAACTGCTTATCTCGGCTCATAAATCTCATTTGTTCCACTCCCATGATTTTATTTTTACGAAAAAACTGGATGACCGCCTCAAAGACGGCCATCCAGAATGACGCTCCTGCGATTACCCTCTAGTCACCTGCGAGATGCCCTTAATAGCGGAAACAACCCAATCATAGTCATCCACCGTAATGACCTGGCCACAGTATTCGCACTTGGCGCTGTGGTTGACATTGAGCGGCGCACCACAGTTGGGACAATGCAGACTCTCCACGTCGTCTTTATTGCGTGTGCTGTGTTCCAGGCTTCGGATGAGCGTCCACTCGTAGGTCATGAATTTCTCTGCCGTCTTGCTGCCCGAAACCACGGTCCCGGTAGTATCGTCAACGGTATAGTCCACGATGCGAGTACGCAGTTCCACCACAAGGTTGTCGTTAACCTTATCCTGATAATACCCCACAATGCGCGCGCCCAGCACGGAGATGCGCTCAATATAATTGGTCTGTCCATTGCGCTTGATGGCCTCGAGCTGGCGGTCGAACTGGCTATAGAGCGCGTCAGCCATCAACGGACGCATGGGCTCCCAATTCTTATCCTGCCAACAGTTCTGCATTTGTACATAGGCATTGGATACCTTTTCCAGCATCTCCTGCTCGGAGAAATTGGGATCCTTCTCTTTGAGCGCTTTGGGATCGACCGTGGGCTTGTTGGAAGGCGCTCCGCCCTGTGGTCTGGGGACCGCGGACGTCGTGCCTCCGCCCGAACCGCCGCCATTCCTGTTGTTCTTGTTATTCTTATTGCGGAAGATGAAGTACACGATGACCACCCCCACAAAAAGCAGTACGTATTTCAGACTATCGATAGTAAGATCGGAACCTGAATCGCTGTCGTAATAATAGTGGGCAGAACTGTCCGATCCCCAATCAGAATCCCAGTCAGAATCCCAATCGGAACTGCTCCAATCGGAACCGCTGTCCCAGCCTCCACCGTAATCGGAATCACCAGCAAAACTTCCCGCGTCTGCCAGGGCCACGGACGAGGTGCCCAAGAGCATCAAAAATACGAGCAAGAGAGAGAATACTCTGAATATTTTTCTGCGCATGCCACAACACACTCCTCTCTTTTATTTTACGATATTTTCATTCGTTTGGCAATAGCGAGAAAATATGCTATACTAGCTCGTACAGGAGGTGTGCAATGAACGCGATCAATTATCAAAGAGTGCTTGAACGCACACTTGCAGGGCTACAGGGCACACCCAAGCTATTGCTGCATAGCTGCTGTGCGCCATGTTCTTCCTATGTACTGGAATATCTTTCGCCTTTTTTCGAAATTACAGTGTTATACTACAATCCCAACATTTCCCCTCGGGGCGAGTACGAGGCTCGGTTAGCAGAGCAAAAGCGCCTTATAGCGGAACAGCCGCATGTCCATCCCGTACATATATTGGAAGGAAACTATTGTCCGGAGGATTATTTTGCCGCCGTGCGTGGGCTGGAGGAAATGCCTGAGGGCGGCGCACGCTGTCAAATCTGCTTTGAAATGCGCCTTCGCGAGGCTGCACGAGTGGCAAAGGCAATCGGCGCGGACTGGTTTACCACGACGCTGACCGTAGGCTCCAAGAAGGACGCCAGGCTGCTCAACGAGCTGGGAGCAAAAATCGAAGCGGAGACCGGTGTGCCCTATCTCCACTCCGACTTCAAAAAGCATGATGGTTACAATCGTTCCATCGAATTATCTCGTCAATATGATCTGTACCGCCAAAACTACTGCGGATGTATTTTCTCCCAAATGGCGCGGTCAGACCAGTGAGCGAATTTTTTGCGCCAACGCCTGCGCGGAAGCCTCATGCATGGCTCGGCCTGGATGGTTACGTGCGCCGATGCCGTCTTCCGGACCGTAGGGCAATGCGAAATATTCACACTTTGTGTCACCTGTTTGGGCACAATAGGCGTTCAGCGCACGCTGCAATTCTTCTCGCAGCGGATCCCCCAGCAGGCCATGCGCCCAGAGGATGTGCGCCTGCGGATTGCGGGCGCGCAGCTTGTAAAGGAAGGCAATAATCGCCTGTTCCAATCGCTGCACATCCTGCGCATTGCGACTACCGTCCGGATCCATGTGCTGCTTGAAGGTTTCACCTGTAACGGGATCAGTGTGCGCGGGGGTGCGGAAGGCGCTGGAGTCGTTGTGCCCAAGTGCCACGACTATGACTTCGGGCTGCCAAGCTGCGAAGTTGTTGGGTTCAAATGCGCCCAGAGCGGCATTTTTTTCGCCTTTAAGGACGCCGCAGACTTGGTCATAATACATTGGCAGCGCACAGTTTGGGTCGTTGTCCCAGCTAGAAAGCACGCCCCACCCGCTCTGGGAGAGCACGCGCAGATCCGCGTCAAGCAGCTGCGCCGTGCGGAAAGCATAGCCTCTTGCTGCACAAAAGATAGTGGAGATCCAATCCTCTTCTTCTTTGGCGCCGATCGCGCCCTCGCTGCTGGTCAGGCTGTCGCCGATGATCTCCAGACGCAGCTTTTTTTCGGGCACGGGCAGCAACTCGCCGTCATGACGCAGCGCATGAAGCCTAAACGAACAGTCCGGATCGGTTGGCATGGCCTGTACATCCCGCACAAGGAGGATATGCTGTGTCTTTTCAGGGTTCAATCCGCGCAGCAGAGGAATCCATGCGCGACCCTTGGGCAGCATAATACGTGCCACGTGCGCGCCATTGAGCACAACGCTAAGCCATTGTTCAAAAAACGCATAGTCTGTCTCGCACTCGACCCATAGCTCCGTGCCGCGAAAGTTCAGCTCCACGCTGCTGGCAGACCAAAAAAGTGTCAGAGGCTGGCGGCAAGGTGTTGTACGTCCGTGAACGGCGATATTCTTTTCTTGCGAAATGGGCATTGTTTTGAGCATGATTTGTTCGACCTCCCACATGTTCTGCTCTTTTAAGTGTAGCGCAAGATGAGCCGCGCTGCAAGCATAACTCTCTTTTTTCGTTCAAAAACTTCCAGTGTAAAGCGCTTCAAACGGGCAACAATAGAACCAGATCAAGCAAGGAGGTGAAACAAGCATGATGAATCAGCAGAATTCCAACACCAGCAAGAGCAAGGTCTCCGTGCCTGAAGCGAAGGCTGCCCTGAACAACATGAAGTACGAGATTGCCAATGAGCTGGGCGTAAACCTCAAGCAGGGTTACAATGGCGATCTGTCTTCCCGTGAGGCCGGCTACATTGGCGGCTACATGGTCAAGAAGATGATCGAGGACTACGAAAAGCAGATGAGCGGCAAGTAAGGCCACAGCGCGTGTGACCTGAAAAGCATCCTCAGAATCGAATGTGCGACATCGAAAAAGGCTTGATTGCGGGTAATCATTCCGCAACCGGGTCTTTTTTCTCTACTTTGGTTGGACTCGTCCTTTGCAAGCCAAAGAAGGCGGTCTCTGCTCTCCCTTCCGGCGAGAGCGGAGACCGCCTTCTTACTTACAGCGCATTTATCTGCTCAGATACCTGGCGCTGACATAGCGCAGATGGCCATTAAATTCGACGACCGCCCATCCATTCTCGATACTATAGACCTCAACAGCAGTGTTGCGGGACAAAGTGCCCACCTTGCCATAGGAGGTGCCGGCGCCCTTGCGGACATTCAGCGTACGGCAGGTAACAAAATAGGTAGTGGTATCCTTGCGGGTTTCTTCATAGTAACCGTGCCAAGCATTGGGATCGTAGTAGTCCCAAACATTGGAGCCATTATTGGAACCGTACCAGTAGTTTCCGTTGTTGGAAGAACCGGAACTGACCAGGCCGTCGTAGACGCCATTGTTGGAAGTAGATCCGGAACCGGAGTTGATATCATAGTAGCCGTTCTGACCAACCGTGAAGGTCTTTTTGACTTCCTCGCCATTATCCTTGTAGGTCACGATAACCTTACTGACTTCCGTAGGACGAACTTTTACAGAAAGAGAGAAGGTTGATGTCTTATCAAACGTGTGCTTTTCGGTGTTGACTTGCTTGCCGTCGGCATCTTCCAGGCTAACATTTACCTCCGTAACCTTGCTCGCGTTAGTAAAGCTCGCAGTAACGGTCTTTTCATAGTGGTCGGTTTGCTTTGCCGTAATGCTGACATACGCAGTTGTGGCAGCGCTCACGCATACGACCTGCGCCATCATGAGCACCAGCACAAGCAGCGCAGAAACGATCTTTGCAGTCTTCTTCACTTTCCTTACCTCCCATAGAATATCTTACTAGTATTTTACAATATTGTTTCGTAAAGTTCAAGCCCTTGAGCTACGGAATTTCAATTATTTGTGTCATGCCCTGCACCATGACCGTCGCCTTGCCATCAAACACTTCTTCGGCCTCATCGTACATCGCGCGGACGACCCAAACGCCGCTCTCATTGACATAGCCGTACAGACCGTTGGTGGCCATGGCTGGCGCAAACCCCTCATTATAGGCGCCTACCTGCGCGATGCCATAGGAAAGCGTACTGCCGTCAATGAACTGCGAGGTGGAAAGGCTCGACGAAAGCGTACTGGCCTGGCCGACATCCGGCAGAGACTGCACGGTGGGCGCGCCGACGTCGCTGGGCGCATCGTCTTTACAGGCCATGGTCTTGGGAAGCGTGCGCATCAGCACACCGCCGGAAACGAGCATAATCACCAGACAAGCCGCCGCCAAAGCAAATGCCCCGCGCGGCACACGCGACCGACGACGCGTTACCTTGTCGGTACACAGTCGCTGGTGGATACGCTGCACCATGCGCTCGTCAACGTTTAGATCCTTCAGGTTTTCGTCCGCAATTTCTTTGAATTGCTCAAGCTTCATCCTTCAATCTTCCCTTCAAGGCGTTTCCCAGCCGCGTGCGTGCGCGCATCAAACGGGTGCGCACGGTCACTTCCGGGATTTGCAGTACCTTCGCGATCTCGCCGGTGGGCATGTCGTGATAGTAGAACAGCAGCACGACATCCTTGTAGATGGGCGGAAGGTCGAGCACCGCTTCATAGAGCAGTTGCTTTTCCTCATTCTCCACTGCCTCCGCCTCGGGTCCATTTTGTGGATGCGGGGCATCATACCCTTCTATCATAGGCGAAACCCGCCGGTGCCATGCACTTTTGAGCACATCTTTGCACAGGTTGATGGTCACACGCAGCAGATACGCCTTTTCACTTTGCTCATCCGGCAGTTGAGGCTGCTTTTTGTACATGCGGAGGAAGACTTCCTGGCACACATCCTCTGCCTTATAGCGATCCCTGAGATAAAAGTAGGCCTGCCGCAAGACAAGGGAACCATACTGGCGAACCAGACGGTCGATGTCGATGTTGTTCTGCTCCTGCATCTGCTCACCACCTTTCAAACGAAATGATTGGGAAACAAGTTCCAGCTTTTCTGCAACAATTTGGAAAAAATGCGTTTACACTTTTTTAACGGCCGATTCAGGGGCGAATCTGACCGTTGCCAAAGATTTGATATTTGATGGTAGTCAAATGCTCCGGCCCCATGGGACCGCGGGCATGCAGCTTCTGGTTGCTGATTCCAATCTCCGCGCCAAAGCCGAACTCACCCCCGTCAGTAAAGCTGGTGGGAGCATTGAGATAGACCGCAGCGGCGTCCACGCGGTCCAGAAAGCGCTGCGCGCGGCCGACATCATCGGTGAGTATGGATTCACTGTGGCGCGTGCCATGTGCATTGATGTGATCGATGGCATCGTCGAGCGTATCCACGATCTTCACGGCAAGCTTGAAATCATTGTATTCCGTACCCCAGTCCTCCTCCGTGGCTTCCATCGCCCACGGGCAGAGCTTGCGCACTCGACCGCAGCCGCGAATCTCCACCTTTCCCTCGTCATGCAGTTTTCCCAGCAGCGCAGAGACAAAGGCAGCATCGACATCCTTGTGGATGAGCAAGGTCTCCATTGCGTTGCAGACAGAAACGCGGCGCAGCTTGGCGTTCCAGACCACGCGCTGCGCCATAGCCAGGTCGCGACAGTCCTTATCGATATAAACATGGCAGTTTCCTGTCCCGGTCTCGATAACCGGTACGGTGGCATTCTGCATCACAGCGCGGATGAGTCCTGCGCCGCCGCGCGGAATGAGCACGTCGAGGGACTCATTCAGGCACATCAGTTCATTGACAGCCTCCCGTGAAGGATCGCGCACTAGGCTCACCGCACCATCGGGCAGTCCTGCAAGGCGCGCGCCCTGCTCCAGTGCGTCCATGATGGCGCTGTTGGTGACGATGGCCTCCGAGCCGCCGCGAAGTATGCACGCATTGCCCGACTTGATGCAGATGCCGGCCGCATCGCTGGTGACGTTGGGTCTGGATTCATAGATGATCCCCACGACGCCCAGAGGCACACGCTTTTGCAGAATTCTAAGCCCGTTCGGCCGCGTCCACATGCGGTCCGCCGTGCCAATGGGATCGGGCAGTGCCGCCACGTCGCGCAAGCCCTGCGCCATGTCCTTTACGCGGCGCTCTGTAAGCGTCAGCCGCTCGATAAAGGCAGTTTTCTGCCCCTTCTGTTGCGCCAAGCGAATGTCCGCCTCGTTTGCGGCAAGTATTTTATCCATCTGACTGATGAGTTCCGACGCCATAACCTCCAGCGCATGGTTGCGTGTTTCGATGCCGCATGCCGCCATATCCAGTGCAGCCTTCCGCGCCCGTCTGCCCATCTCTCGGATCGTCTGTCCCATCTTTTTTCCGCCTCTCCATTCAAGCAAATACGGGCAACCCTCTCTATGCACAGTCTGCCCGTATTTTATATTATAGAAGCACGAAGCCACCCTTGTCAAACACTTCCGTCAGCCGTGCGCAAAAATCACTTGCGCACAAAGCGGATGCGGCAAATGCCGTCACCCCGTGCAATGGTGGTGGGCAAATCCAGCCTGCAGCCAAAGCTTTCGGCGATACCTCGATCCCCGCACATCGCATGGTCGCATAGTGTACGGATCTCCTCATCCGAGCAGCCTTGCTTCTGCCATGCCTTGACCAGTGGGCAGTAGTGAAAATCAATATCCAGGTTGTCGTCGGTGCAACGCAGCACCTTCATCTCAAAGACCTACTGTGCCGGTTTTGTGAACAGCGTCCGCTTCAGGCCCTTGAGCGAGGCCCCGCCGCCGGCCTTCCCGCGCAACCCGGCGCCTTGGTAAAGTCCACAGCGGCGAATGGCGTCGGGCGCAAAGTTCTGCGATTCCAACCCCTTTTTGCGCGCCTCGTCGCACAGCAGATACATCCACAGCGCGCGATGCTCCAATTGCTCACGAATGGCCGCGATCAGTGGGTTTTTGATGCTCGGCTCGTTTTTGATACTCATCTTTTGGGTACGCTCCTACTTTCCAATCTCTGCCTGCGATTATACACCGAGCAGGCGGCACGCGCAACGGAAAAGGAAAAAATCCCTCTTTCTCTTTGCTTTCTCCGCGCAGAGTGATATAATCTCAGAAGACATTTTTCACAATACGTTCACGGAAATTGAGGGATTACAAATGAGATACATATTGGTGACAGGCGCTCACGGCGGGATGGGCCGAAAGACCGTAGCCCTGCTGAAACAGCAGGGCTTCTGCGTTTTTGCGCTGGACCAGGAAGTCGGCGCGGCAGAACCGAATGTGATCCCGCTGCAGGCCGATGTGACCGACGAGGCGAGCGTGCGGCGCGCGCTGAAACAGGTGCGCTCTGTCACGGATACGCTCTACGCCATCGTACACTTCGCTGGCATCTATCTATTGGACTCGCTCGTAGAGGTCGATAGTGCGCGCTTTTCGCATGCCCTTCAGGTCAATCTGTTCGGCGTATTCTGCGTTAATAAGTTCTTTTTGCCGTTGCTGCGAAGCGGCAGCCGCATTGTAATTACCACCAGTGAGCTGGCTCCGCTCGATCCTTTGCCTTTTACCGGCATTTATGCCGTAACCAAGGCCGCGCTGGATAAATACGCTTATGCGCTGCGCATGGAGCTGCAGCTGCTGCACATTTCCGTTTCCGTCATCCGTGCGGGCGCGGTGGATACAGGCATGCTCGGCATCTCTACGCGCGCACTGGATCGATTCTGCGAAACGACAGAGCTGTACGCCTGCAACGCCACCCGGTTCAAAGCCATCGTCGCGAGCGTGGAAGCCCGCCGCATACCGCCGGAAAGGATCGCGCGCAAAGCGTTGGACATTCTGCAGAAAGAGCATCCCGGCTACGCCTATCCCATCAACCGGAACCCTCTGCTCCTTCTGCTGAACGCGCTGCCCAAAAGGGTTCAGTTCTGGGCGATCCGTCAGGTGCTCAAATGAATATGCAAACCTGTGCGCTGCATTCAAATGCCGGAAAAGACATTGCCTTGCTGTTCCCGTTCTGCCAGTATGTTTCGCGATGCGGCGTTTTTCATGGTCCTGGCGGCAAATCGACCCGCAGACAAAAAAGCCGACAGATCTCTTGGCGATCTGTCGACTGATCCTGGTGCCGAAGGCGGGGCTCGAACCCGCACGGAGTCTCCCCCTCGGGATTTTAAGTCCCGTGTGTCTGCCATTCCACCACTTCGGCATGCTAAAATTTTACCACGCCCGGACCGTCAAGTCAATACCGTTCCACAGTGCGCAATTCGTTTGCGAAAGTTCGCACCGGATATGGAAATTCCAGAGCGAGTGTGCTAAAATGAGTACACCAAAATCTCAGGAGGGCGACTCACAATGGATGTGAATATCAAAAATACCTGCTCCAGCCCCAAGGATCTGCGCATCACGGATCTGAAGATCTGCGAGGTGTATCAGCATCCCGGCGGAGGCGTGTGGGCGTGCAACCCCGTCATCCGCATCGACACCAACCAGGGCGTGTACGGCTATGGCGAAGTGCGCGACGGCGGTTCCGCGATGTACGTCAAGATGCTCAAGCGTGTGCTTATTGGCGAAAATCCTTGCAACATCGACAAGATCTTCCGCCGCATCCAGCAGTTCGGCGGTCGCGCCCGTCAGGGCGGCGGTGTGTGCGCGGTGGAAATCGCCCTATGGGATCTGGTGGGCCGCATTTACGGCATTCCGATCTGGCAGATGCTGGGCGGCCAGTTCCGCGACAAAATCCGCATCTACTGTGATACCGACGTAGAGGGCAAAGATACCCCCGAAGCGATGGCAGAGGCGCTGATCGAGCGCCAGCATAAAAACGGCTACACGTTCCTTAAAATGGATGTGGGCATCGGCAACCTCATCGGCATCGATGGCACGCTGACTGCGCCGCTGGGCTGGGTGGAGGAAGGCCGCGCCATCTCTGCGCGCATCGCTAAGGCGCAGGAAGAGGGCGACGACATGGCTCTGCGCCAAGCCAAGGCTGACATGTATTATTATCAGAACGTCGCGCATCCCTTTACCGGCATCCACGTCACCCGTAAGGGCCTGGATGTACTGGAGGAGCGCGTGCGCACTATCCGTGACATCATCGGCTACGATGTGCCGCTGGCAACTGATCACTACGGCCACATTGGTCTGGAGGACTGTATCGCCATCGCCCAACGCCTGGACGGCTATGGCCTGGCCTGGCTGGAGGACATGGTGCCCTGGCAGTATACCGACCAGTATGTGCGCCTGTCGCAGAGCTGCAAGACGCCCATCGCGACCGGTGAGGACTGCTATCTGCTCGACGATTTCAAGCCCTTGCTCGACGCGCGCGCGGTCGGCGTCATCCATCCCGACATTCTGACCTCCGGCGGCATTCTGGAGACCAAGAAGATCGGTGATTACGCGCAGAAGAAGGGCGTCGCAATGGCTATGCACATGGCGGAAACCCCTGTTGCCGCGATGGCGTGCGTGCAGTGCGCCGCGGCCACCGAGAACTTCCTGGCGCTGGAGTTCCACAGCCAGAAGATCGTGGACAAGTGGTCTCAGCTGGTCACCGGCCTGCCTATGCCTCTGATCGACAAGGGCTACATCGAGGTGCCTTATAAGCCTGGCCTGGGCTTCGATGGTCTGAACGAGGATCTCATCCGCGAGATGAACCCCGCTCACCCCAAGGATGTCTGGCAGTCCACCGACGAGTGGAACAACTGGGATTCTCACGATCGTCTGTGGTCCTAATCAAATCAGTAAATTGGACCGGGAGTTGCAACTCCCGGTCTTTTTCATTATACTGGTATCCAGAGGAAACGGGCGTGACCGGCGAAAATTCTCCCTTGCCTGCCCATGCCCGGAGGTGTATGGGCATCTCGCCCTGGGCAGACATTTTACCGATATGCCACGCTCACCGATCTTCTTAGGCGGCGATAAAGTGCTGCTGGACGACGCCATTTCTCTGGGTCTGCGCATGAAAGCGAGCCGGCGTTCCCTTCCTGCTCATTGTAGAACCGGAAATGTGGCACGTCTATATGCTCTTCGGTCTTCCGAAATCAAAAAAGCGCTGCATTTGATCAGCGCCTTTATATCCGAGACTCAATTGGAACGCTGCTCTACTCCTATCTAATCCTTCACCAGTGCGAGCAGCAGGCGCACACAGGCATCTATGCCCAGCTTGCCGCTGTCCAGGCAGATGTGATAGCCCGCCTTGTCACCCCACTTGAGGTTGTAATTGACATTATAGAAGTTCGCGCGGCGCTTGTCATAGCGGCGCAGAACGCCTGCCGCTTCCTTGGGATCGTGCCCGTACTCCTCTACCGCGCGGTGCAGACGTGCGTCGTCATCAGCATGGATAAACACGCGAAGCACGTCGGAGCGGTCCTGCAGAATACAGCCCGCGCTGCGTCCAACAAACACGCACGGCCCCTCGCCCGCAAGCTCCCGGATGATTTCCGCCTCTGTATAAAGCAACATGTCCTCTGGAGAAAGCAGGTCGCCTTCGCCGCGCAGCGTGCGGTTGTAGGCTGCAACAACGGAATAAAACAGGCTCCCCGAGGCTGTCTCTTCCAAATGCTCGATGTATTCGGCGGTCTGCCCATTGCGCTCGGCCGCCATTTCCAGTATTTCGCGTCCGTAACAGGGCACGCCCAGTTGTGCGGCCGCCTGCTTGCCCACAGCGCGTCCGCCGCTGGCGTACTGACGTTCAATAGCGATAATCCGATACTTCGACATCAAAGCACCCCCTTCATTTGGTTAAATATTCGTTGTGATAGTGAAAAATTCCTGCTAACTTCCAATTCTTTTTCTAAGGAGTAATGCGCATGCCCGAATATATTTGGTATTTCTTCGTCTATGCTTTCCTGGGCTGGTGCTCAGAGGTCTGCTTCGCCGCCGTCAACTCCGGAAAATTCGTCAACCGGGGCTTTCTTAACGGTCCCCTTTGCCCCATGTACGGCATTGGCGTGTGCCTGATCGTGCTGTGCCTGGGGCCGCTGGGAGAAAACCCGCTGCTGCTGTTTGCAGGCGCGGTGGTGCTGACCACGGCGCTGGAAGGGATCACGGGCCTGCTGTTGGAAAAACTGTTTCATCAGCGCTGGTGGGATTATTCCAACGTGCCATTCAACCTGGGCGGATACGTATGCTTGAAGTTCTCTCTGCTGTGGGGGCTGGCCTGCCTGCTGATCCTAAAGGTGGTGCATCCCGGCATTGCACGGATGATCTCGTTGATCCCACCGCTGGTCAGCGCCATAGCGCTGCCTCTTCTCTTTGCGCTGCTGATTGCCGATACCATTGCAACCATGCTCTCTGTGCGCAAGCTTAACGCGCACCTGGAGCAGCTGGAGCGTCTGAGCACACGCATCCGCGCAGCCTCCGACGACATAGGGGAAAAGGTATCCGACGCGACACTGGCGCTCATGGCCAAGCAGGCTGTGCTGCTCAGCCACATCAAGGGCGATGAAAAGCGTCTGCTGCGCGCCTTCCCCGGCATGCGCTCGCTGCGCCACCCTGAGTGGCTAGAAAAGCTCAAGGAGCAGTTGATGAAAAAATAACACCAGACGCAAAGCGGCGCACGCCCCACGCAGGAGCATGCGCTGTTTTGATCTGTCTTTTAAGCCAATCCGTTCTGCTTCATCCACAGCACGATCTCGCCGTTTGTGGCATACCAAATGTCATCGCGGCGACCGAGCTTTTCACAAAATTCCTCGATGATCTCCCAGTTGCGTTCCACATCAAACTCGTAGCTGTGCCCCCACACATAGAAGAGCCGCAAATCGCTTCCAGGAGCAAGAAACTCCTCTGCCAACTGCATCAGACGCGGGTCGCTGTGATGACAGGTGGCTTTCCATGCCAGAGGTTCCTCGGGCAATGCAAAGCCTCCTGTTGTCTCAACCGTGCGCCCATACAACAGACCTTGGTCTTTTACTGCGCGCATGATGCGCTCATCATAATCGCCAAAGGGATACGCCATACCGACTACGGTTTGTTTAAACTGTTTCTCCAAATTCTGCTTATCAGCATAGAGTTCGTAGGCCAGTTCTTCATCAGAAAGCTTGAATAGACCAGGATGTGTCAGTGTGTGCACAGCAACCTCATGACCTTGATAGAGCATAGGAAGCACATCGGGCTGCATACGGCGTACAAGCACATCCTTGTTGAGCCATGTATGTTCCTTACTCTGAATGCCGGAATTGAGATTAAACGTACCTTTAAGCCCGTAAAGATTAAACAATTGCACCAGGCGCATGTCCTGGGAAATGCCATCATCGTAGGAAAAGGTCAGTGCACGCGTTTTTCCACCGGGAAATCTCAGCATAACGCACCCTCCTTGACGCAAATCTCATCCCAAATGCAATGACCCAGGCCCATAGTGGATACGCCCACCGCACCGGTCAAATAAGGATGATCTTCATCCGTCCAGGTCAGCAGCACCTTGCCGTTCACGGCAATTTCGATATGGTTGCCGACTGCGGTCGCTTTTATTTCGTAGCTTTGGCCAAATTCCCAACTAAAGTCGGTTTCTGTCACAATCTTGTACGACACATTTTTTTTGCAGAGCCGCAGCTTTCCGCCTGCGTACAATCCCGCGGCATAGCAGCGCGCAGCGCCCTGTACGCGGAACTCAAGGTTATGACCCACTCCGTTGACGGGTGTAAGCACAGTGGAGACGCATACGTCCTTCCAGCGAGAAGAGCCGGTGAAGGTTTCCGCAAGCGACGCGCTGTGGCCGTGCAGCCTGCCCTCCTCCAACGTCCAAGAGCCCACATTGTACATGAATTGACTGATTTCTTCATGCAGGTTGTTCCAATGTTCGATGCGTTCCTGCTTGAAATCCACCAGATAATCCGTCATACCTTCTACGCTGAAATCATCGATATACGCCGTCAACTGCGCGCCCTTGGCTGGAGTGAACTCCACGCCCACCTGGCACACCAGCTCTCCCTTACCCGCCGGAATCTTCATATTCAGTTCTGTCCAGTCCCCCGCAGCAAGGTCTGCGGTCTGCCCATAGTGGAATTCTCCCGTGCGGTCTTCGCGCCAGTACATGCGCGCCTGTGCAGCGGATTCCGCCAATACCATGGCTTTAATCGTCTGTCCCGGATAGGCTACAGGCGAGAAGCTGGGATCGTATCGGCTGTCATTAAAGTCATCAGGATGATAGTAGGTTTGATAGTATACCTTCACAGGGGTACGATCACGCTCCGCTGCAAAGAGCACCTTGAGCGAACCCTTTCCTATCAGGTTCTTCTGGTCTGTCTGAACGAGGCGAACGGCGTCCTTCGGGCCGGCAAGCGTGCGAAACGCCATTGTGCTGCCTGGCAGCGCAAAGTCAAAGCGCAGCGCCTCTCCGCTGACCATACGGTGCAGCTGCGGGGGAATCTCCTGATCATTGAGCCGATAGCCCAGCGCCGCAAGCTCGTAGGCCACCTGCGCAAGGTTGCCGATGTTGACATCACCCAGCACAGAGGAAAAAGCAATGAAATCATTGATGGGTTCACGCCACTTGAAATCGATGCCCTTCAACCCGTTGAGCACTGCGAGTATGGTTCCCACGTTTGCCACGTTGCAATCGGTATCCCAGCCGCACATGTTGCAAATGTTGATGGTGCGGGAGAAATCGCCACCGCCGTAGAGCATGGAGAGCATCATCATCGCGGAATTGGGCATGATGTGGCAGTTGCCTGGGTACTTATCCTGCCACCAATTCTCTCGAATGTGCCAGAGGCAATAGGTCCAGTCGCGCTGTTTGTTGACCTCCCAAAATGCCCAGATGTCGCGCACCATGGCCGCATAGGTGCAGTCCTGCGGAATGACGGCCAGCGCACGGCGCAGCACCTCGTAGATGTCCTTGGCGTCAAAGGCTGCAGATACCGCCGCAGCGATGAACATGCCGCCGTAAATGCCGTTGCCACCGTGGGTGACGCAAGCCGCTTTGCGCGCGAATTCCGCCGCAAGCTGTTCATTTGCCGGAGCGACCAGCCCCCAGCCGTCGATGAAGATCTGTCCGCCGATCTGTTCCGCAATGGTATCACCGTTCAACTGTGCGGAACCAGACAGCGGTGGGCGAGCACCGGCTTTGAGATTGGTGTACGCCGTGCATTCGGTGGAGTAACCGTAAGGACCCCACCAAAAGAAACCGTGATGGTCCGGCGCGTAGTTGAGCAGCGTATCGGCTACGTGATCAGGCGTCAGCTCCCGTGAACAGGTGAAGTCACGCAGCGCCAGCGGCAGCAGGAAGGTGCCGTTGGTGTCGTCGTCACTGGCAAAATTCTTAAATGTGAACAGATAATCCGAGATTTCTCCCACGGTTTCCTTGATCTTTTCATAGCTCCATCCCTCGTCGTTGGAACCGTGACGCACGCCGATGGTCTTTCCCAGCACGCCCGCGTAGACGCGCTCGAGATAATCCTTCTGCAAAGGCTTCATATCCGGTATCATCCTCCTCATGTCAGAATGTAGCGCCCTCGGGATTGCACAGCACCAGCGTGCAATCGCCCTCAATGGCAAAATCCGGGATGTCCACAGGGAAGAACAACTCCTTGCCCTTTTGAATGGCCATCTCGCCGTCCGCCCAGGTCAGCCTGCCTTGTCCGGCAGTGACGATGGCCACCTGCGGGAAGCCTGTGCGATACATCGGTGCCCTGCCGTTGACGGTGAGCTCTGTAAAGGAGAAAAACTTGGTCTGGTCCGGACCAATGACGATGTTCTCCTGTCCCCAGGGCCCTTCGCGCAGCAGCTTGCGCGGCGCGCGCCATCTGCGCAGATTTTCCTCGTAGGAGCAGCCGTCGTAGACATAGGCGCCCAGCAGGCGCTCGTTGTACAGCGCCTCATTTTCGCCCGGCTTTTTCCACGCGTCCGGTATAGCGGAATAGGGGCGTGCGCCCAGCGTAATGTCTGCAGGTTCCTGCACTTCGATGACAAAGCAGCCCTCGCCCAGCGCATGCGGGCATCCGCCGCCCACAAAGTACGCCTCCCCTACCTTGACGGGGATCTTGTGGCAGAGGTTTTCCAGCGCCGACAAATCGTTTGCGTAGTAGTGCTTTTCCCACTCCTCGCGTGTCACACCCTCTTTGAATCCCAGCAGGATGTAGGCCGGCTCCTTCGTATCGTCGCGCGTGCCGATGACGTACCAGCTTTCCTCCTTGCCGTAGTCGCTGTCCCACATCTTCTTGGCCCAAGGGCGGGTGGGGTGGCACTGCAGACCGTACTGTGCCTGCGCGTCCAGGTACTTGATGAGCACGCCCAGGCCTGTGCCGTTCTGCTCCATGTGCGCCTTGCCAAGGATCTCTTCCGGGGCGAGCTGAATGGCCTCAAAGAGAAACATCCTGCGGCCGTCCGGCAGCGTGACCTCGCTGCAGCCGTAATAGGGCTTGTCCGCAGGCGGGTTCCCCACGTGCGTCACCGAACCGATCCACGCTTCGGAACCGGCGTCATAGTCTACAGCGGGCGTCACGCCGCGGAATTTGTCAATCTCACGGCCACCCTTGCCGCGGATGTGGTTGGGAACCAGTTCCCAGGGCTGATGATACATGCTCATGTTCTGTGCCTCCATCGTTTATGTTTTACTGCCCAGTATAAATCCGTTGTTTCACAATAGATTGTACCCGCGCCGGCGCCTGCCGTCAAGTGTTCAAAGCGCCATAGAGAATTCGATTTCGTGCCGAAGCGGAATATTGTGCTCGCCAATGAGTGGAATGGATGGTTTGAGCTGCCGTGAACGCGTCAGCGCATCCACATTCACGCCCGTCAGCACAAATCCTCGTCTTTGATAAAACTCCATCGCATGCAGGTTGTCGTTGGTGGTGATGAGCCGCAGCGTGTGGCATCCCCGCTCCTGTGCAGCGGCCTTGACACGCTCAATGAGCGCGCTTCCTATGCCCCGTCTCTCCGCCGCGCTGTCCATCAGTGTGATCTCAGCGCTGTCTCCGTCGATCTCATAGCAGCATACTGCGCACAGCGTACCATCCAGGCAGACCAGTACACCCTCCCCTGCGGAGACGTCCATCATTTTTCCTCGAATGACCATGTTGACGTCACCCCATCGGTCCAGGATGTACCGGGCGGCATCGATTCGATTTTTATCCGTTAATGGGAAAAACCGTGGCTGAGGCGCGGCCTGTGCAAGCGCACGGATGACATTCAGCATGTAATCCTGCAGCATATCCTTTGCGCACTCGAAAAAGCCGCAATCCGGCGCATCGTGCATGCCCGTCAGTTCATTGTTGGCGATGACGCGAACGCCCAGTACGGGCACGCCGGCGGCTTGGCACGCCTTGTACACTGCCGCGGATTCCATATCCTCGCACAGATTGCCAAAGGTCGCGTGTAGCCAATCGATGCGGTCACTCTCACGTGAAAACAGATCGCCTGTGCCCAGTCGCCCTATGTGCATGTGTCCTTGCTGATAGGGCACGCGACGTACGCGTTCAAGCAGCTGCGCATCGCACGCCATCGGTATCGCCCGCGGCCCGGGCCGCCAAGTCAGCGCATCGCTTCCCTGCCCCGCTGCGCGGATGGGCATCTCCAGCTCGTTAATGGGCACAGCGGATTGCCCCAGCACCAGATCGCCGATCATCATCTGACGCGTGTGTCCGCCTGCACTGCCCTGATTGAGCACGGCATCCGGCCGATAAGCGGAAAGGCCCGCGCAGGTGGCCAGCGCCGCGTTGAGCATGCCCACACCCGTGCGCGACAACACCACGCGCATCGGTCCGCAGTGTGTTTCATAGAACCAGTACCCGCCGTGCTCCGCCTCATTTCCTACCGGCAGACCTGCCAGAATGCGGTCGAGTTCAGTATTCACTGCGCCCTGCAGCAACAATGTACTAACCATGAATATGCCCCCCAAATCTGTCAGAACGGTCTTGAATTCTTACTGTGTAAATTCATCATATCACAGGATAAATATCGGCTCAAGCGCTGGATCGCACTCAATTTGAGCGGAAAAACGTAAAAAATCCCCGCACCGCGTGTGAGACGGGCGGGGAGAATGAATCAATCCGTTCTGAACACGAAGTCTGCCTTTCCCTCGAGGCCAAAGGCGGCAAAATACTTCTCTTCCAGGGGAATCCAGCGGTTTTGGAACATCTTCAGCCTCTCGGGGCCGTTGCGCAGCAAAATGCGGCGCTGCTGCTCCCCCGGGCTCAGCGTCAAGAAGATACAGGCATCGTACCACGGCGCAAGCAGCGGATGACAGGCGTATGAACCCTCCACGATGCGCACAACGGTAGGTGTCACCTCCACGGGCTCAGACAGCGCCTGCACGGCACAGTCATAGGGACGGAAGGTAAAAGGCACCCCGGCGGCGAGGGGACGCAGCACCTCTTCCAGAAAGCGCTCACGGTCCACATTGCCGCCCGGCTCTGCTAAGCGCTCAGGCGTCCGCTGGCAGGGGCGCAGAAAAAAATCGTCCATGTGCACAACAGTGCAGTCCAACCGCCGCTGCAGCTCCTGGGCCAGCGTCGTCTTGCCCGAGCCGCAGCGGCCATCTATGGCGATGAGTGCACGCCCCGCCTGCTCCTGCTGCCGCTCAATGAGGCGCAGTACGGCGGAAATCACCTTTTCGTCCATGCGTTACACCCGCTTGAGTTCGTACTTGCGCGTGCCCACGCCCACCTTTTCGGCCTGCTCCAGCGTGGCCTTCCACTCGATGTTGGGGTTGGAATCCTTGAAGTTGTCATGATGGTGCTCCCAGCCCTCGCTCTCCAGGTTATCGGACAGCTGGCTGTGAGGCAGGGCCTGAGCGGCCAAGCAGGCATCGGCGCAGGCTTGATCCAGCGCAACGGGGTCAAAGGACGCAAACATGCCGATGTCGGGCAGGATCGGCGCATCGTTTTCGCCGTGGCAGTCGCAGTTGGGGCTGATATCCTGCACAAGGCTGACGTGGAAGCAGGGGCGTCCATAGCAAACGGCCTGGGCATATTCCGCCATCTTGCGATCCAGCGTCTCCACCGCAGAATCATCCGGGCTGTAGATGGCGTCAAAAGAGCAGGCGCCAATGCAGCGACCGCAGCCCTTGCACTTGTCGTAATCGATGATCGCCTTCTTATCCACATACGAGATTGCATCGCTGCCGCACTCCTTAGCGCAGCGGCGGCACCCACGGCAGGCGTCTGTGTCCACCTGAGGTTTGCCGTCCGCATGCTGTTCCATCTTGCCGGCACGGCTGCCGCAGCCCATGCCGATATTCTTGATCGCGCCACCAAAGCCCGTCATCTCGTGGCCCTTGAAGTGCGTCAGCGAGATGAACACATCCGCATCCATGATGGCGCGGCCAATCTTGGCGCTTTTGATGTATTCGCCGTTGGGAACGGGCACTTCCACCTCATCGGTGCCGCGCAGGCCGTCGCCGATGAGTATCTGACAACCCACCGTCATGGGCCAAAAGCCGTTGAGCTGCGCGCACTCAAGGTGCTCCAGCGCGTTCTTGCGACTACCCGGATAGAGCGTGTTGCAGTCCGTCAAGAAGGGCATACCGCCCATCTCCTTGCAGAGATCCACCACGACCTTGGCATAGTTGGGACGCAGAAACGCAAGGTTTCCCAGTTCGCCAAAATGCATCTTAATGGCGACAAACTTGCCCTCCATGTCGATGTTTTTAATGCCCGCGGCGATGCACAGCTTGCGCAGCTTGTCCAGCAGACTTACGCCATTGGTGCATCTGAAATCCGAATAATAAACCGTTGCTTTTTCCATGAACACGATCCTCTCTTTCTTTGGCACAATGCAGCTCTGTCGCATGGCTCCATTTCCTATAACTATATCACACACATCTCTCCGGTCAACGTATGCGCGTGTAAAAGTTATGAAAATCCGCACATCTCAGCGTTTTTCTCCATTCTGCCATGCTTCCTACTCAGTAAAACATAGAAAAGAAATCTCCTATGCCTATCTGCAAAAGAGATTTCTCATGGTCTGGGTGAGAAGATTTGAACTTCCGGCCTCTTGAACCCCATTCAAGCACGCTACCAAGCTGCGCTACACCCAGATTCTTTCCGTCGCCCTATCTCGGCGACGGATATTATATTACCATAAGTTAAGGTAAATTGCAAGTGGTTTTTTTACTTTTTTTGCAACTTTTTTTGATCCAGCAATTCCTGCCCCATTCGGGCGGCGCACTCAACAGCGCGCAGGCAAGGACGCCTGGCGTAATAGGCGTCGGTTCTCGCCTCAGGCACAGGGTTTGTAGAAGCCCCCTCCGGGCCAAGCAAATCGCGGCAGAGTATACTGCCCATCTCCTGTCGGAAACGCCCGGCAAGCGCTTGTACGCGAGCATAGTGGGCCGCTTTGCCCTCGGCGTCGTACGGGTCAGTATAGCCCTCAAGCAGGCCTTCCAGCATCAATAGAGAACAGAGCGCACCACACACCTCGCGCAGACGGCCCATCCCCGCACCAAAGGAGGAGCTGAGCCGCAGCACAGTCTCCTCCTCCATCTCAATATATGGTGCAAAGGCCAGCAGGACCGACTGAGCACAGCTATATCCCTGCAAAAAGTTCTCCTTAGCACGCGTCACACAATCGTTCATGTGCACCTATGCCTTTTCCACAGCGTCGGCAGCATAGTCCAGCCAATCGCCCTCAAACAACTCCAACAGTCCCTTGTCGCAGGCCGTGGCGAGCTTGGGGTCGATGGGCAGCTGACCCAGCACAGGTAGACCAAAGTGTTCCGCGACCTCCTCGATGTGGCTCTCGCCAAACACCGGGATACGCTTTCCGCAGTCCGGACAAGCAATGTAGGAGAAATTCTCCACCAGGCCCAGCACGGGAATATCCATCATCTTAGCCATGTTGGCCGCCTTTTCCACGATCATGGACACCAGCTCCTGAGGAGAGGTGACGATGATGATACCATCCAGCTTGATGGTCTGGAATACGGTCAGGGCCACATCACCCGTTCCCGGAGGCATATCGATGAACATGATGTCCTCATCGTGCCAGATGACATCGGTCCAGAATTGCTTGACGGTACCGCCAATGATGGGGCCGCGCCACACCACGGGGTCGGTCTCATTCTCCAGCAGCAGATTGATGGACATGACGTCGATGCCCGTCTTGGTGCGCACAGGATAGATTCCGTTTTCATCGCCCTCGGCCTTGTCCTTGAGGCCGAAGATCTTGGGAATGGACGGACCGGTAATGTCCGCGTCCAAAATTGCGGTGTTCAGGCCGCGGCGCTTCATCGTCACAGCCAACAGCGAAGTAACCATGGACTTGCCGACGCCGCCTTTGCCGGACACAACGCCAATCACCTTTTTGATGCTGGACAGTGCGTGGGGCGCCTCATGGAAGTCCTGCGGCTGCTGCCTGGACGCGCAGTCGCTGCTGCAGTTGCTGCAATCATGCGTGCAGTTCTCACTCATGGGATAATTCCTCCGTTTGATTGATCCGGCGCGCGCTTCTCTTTGCGCGCCTGCGTTCTCATCTTATTATATACCCACTGCGCGTTCTGTCAAGTCGCACTGAAGGAGAGAAATTTGAAAAAAAGCCCCTCCCGCGGCAACGGAAAGGGCCAATCATTCCTTTCTCCAAAGGAGCTTACGCGCCAAACACGTGGCGATTCTTGAGGACTTGGTCGCGGATGTAGAACTCGTAAGCAGACAGCGCGCAGCCGACGATCAGGCCGAACACGAAGTTGATGACCGCGCCGACAATGAGCATGGTCAGGCCGTTGTCATAGCTGTCGTACACCGCGCGGTTGCCCACCTGGATGTTCTCGACGGACTTGAGCGCGCGCACGCCGATGACGATATTCCATACGCCGGCTATAATGCCCACACAGGTGAGCACCTGCAGCGCACCGCAGACGATCCAAAGGATGGCGCAGGTCTTGGCATGGTCGCGAATGCGCTTGGCGATCATCTCATCATCGGTCAGGGGTACGACCGGCTGCGGGGGAACCGTGCCCGCATTCGTCGTGGTCTGTGCATTTCCCGTCTTCGCGCCGCACTGCGGGCAAACCACAGCATTGTCGGGAATATTCGCACCACATTTGGTACAGAACATAATTTTTCTCCTCCTTTATGGCGAAAAATGTCTATCCTAGTTTCATATTAGCACAGACATGCCTTGATTTCAAGAAAATCCTTTCGATGGCGTCATTTTTTTGTATTTTGCAGTTTGCGCGCCAAAATGCGCGGGATCGCGACCGCCATCGCGATGATGAGAACGATCAGCAGTGCAAAAGCCAGCTGTACTTTACCCGAATAGACGGTAAAAGAGCTGAGCTGATCGCCAAGCAATGCGCCAATGCTAAAGAGCAGTATATTCTGCACGGTGGTCGCCGCAAGAATGGGCGGATACGCGCGGTTCCTCGGACAGCCCATTGCGCCGCAGAGTATGAGCATGGGCACGTTGACGCCTGTGACAAACTTGGCCAGGAAGATGGCGGGAGTGCCCTTGCTTGAGAGCCATTGCGTCACCGCGTGCTGTGCGCTCTCGGGCAAAAAATGCTGCACCCAGCGCCACCGAAAAATGTGCACGCCAAAGCGCCTGCCCAGTTCATAGGCCAGAAAACTGGCGCCGCTGACGCCCAGCCAGTACAGCAGGAGCACAGGCAATGTTCCCACGATGCCCGCGCTTCCCACCCACAGCCCTGCGCCAAGCAGCAACAGGATGTCCCCCGGAAAGATGGGGATCGCGATCTGCACTGCACCAAATGCCATGAACAACAGCGCAGCGTTCCACACGGAAACATGCGCGATGCTCTCCAGCAAGCTCTGTGCCCATTCCATGCTCATACACAGCTTAACTACCTTTCAAACAGTATTTTTCCGCCCACAACAGTCATCTTCGTCTCCAACGCATCGTTCAGCAGGCACAGATCGGCGCGCAAACCCGCGCGGATGCGCCCGCGATCCATGAGATGCAGGCTGTCCGCCACGCGTGTGGACGCCATGGGCACGACCTGTTCGATGGGCAGGTCCGCAAAGCGCGCCGCGTTAGCGACAGCTCTTTCCAGCGTCAACGTCGAACCCGCCAGGTTGCCCGCCGCAATGCGCGCGACGCCCTCCTTGACCGTCACCTGCTGGCCGCCTAACTCATACACACCATCGGGCATGTCCGCCGCCTGCAACGCGTCGGTAATGAGCAGCGCATGGCCCGCGCGCAGCGCAAGGTGCACCGCTGCCGGGTGCAGATGGATGCCATCGGAAATGACCTGACAGGCGATACCGGGCAAAGTCAGCGCCGCGCCAGGCACTCCCGGATTGCGGTGGTGCAGCGGATTCATGCCGTTGAACAGATGCGTCACCTGGGTTACACCCCACTGTACGGACCGCTCCATCTGTTCATAACTTGCATCTGTATGTCCTGCGGAGCAGACGATGCCCCTTCCCGTCGCCCAGCGGATAAATGTTTCCGCGCCGGGCAACTCGGGGGCGAGCGTGACGAGTCGCACAATGTCCACATCTTCTCCCGTCAGCTTTTCAAAGTTCTCCGCTGATGGGAGGAGATTGGCTCGGGCGTCCTGCGCCCCCTTGTACTTCTCGCACAGAAATGGACCCTCCATGTGTGCGCCGGGGATATTCGCGCCCTCCGCATTCTCGCACATCGCCGCGCGCACACCTGCCAATGCCGCGCGCGTGGGCGCAATTCCTGCATTCATCGTCGTCGGCAGGAAGCTGGTCACGCCATGGCGCACCAGCTGGCGCGCCATGCCCAGCACTGCCTGCGCGCCATCCATCGTGTCATGCCCTGCGATGCCGTGGATGTGCTCGTCAATCAAGCCGGGCAGCAACAGCCCCTCTACGCGCATTACATCGCCACCGTCCAGCCCACGGCCCACTGCATCGATCTTTCCCTGCGCGATACGCACATCGGTTTCCGTCCATTGGCCATCCACCAGCACCTGAGCGCCACGGAATATAATTTTATCCATTGTATCTCTCCCCCTTGGTTCTTCTACTCATCACACAGCAGCCTCGCTGCGGTTCCTTCAAACGCAAAGAGAAAGTCCATCCTCTCGCTTCCGCCAAGCTGATTCGGACACAGTTATAAACGGGATACAGGCGAGCTCAGTTGCACGTTCTGCCTCTCCCCCGCTTACTCGCCATAGTCAATGGCCCGGAATTCCAGCCAGTGCGCGCCCTCATCGGTGACGTAAGCCACATTTCCGGGGAAAACTCCGGACTTCTCCGCTGCGCGCTGCAGCAGACCTTGCACATCCTCGACCACAGCGCGATAGTCCTCCCGCTCTGCAAACTGCAGGCACAGCGACGGACTGCCCTGCGCCAGAGCAGCAGCCAGCAGCCGTACCGCCTCTTCAGATCCGTCTTCATAGATGAGCACGCCCTGCCGCGCGCTGTAACTCTCGGATAGGCTGGTGCACGAGGGCAGCGCATATCGCTCAAATGCGGCATCCAGCACATGGCTCTCGCCCATCAGCGCCGCATTGAGGTTAAAGTACGCGTAACTCTGCATTTCTTCGCTGCTGGTGGGATCATCCCAAGTGGCGTCGACCAGTGTCCACACCTCATTGACACACACCAGGTTCCAGGCATGGCTTGTGCTGCCTGCCGCATTTTCCGCTGTGCCGTAGAGGTAGGCACAGGGCAGCCCCATGCGTCGCAGCAGGTAATTCATGGCATTGGCGTAGCCCTGACAGCGTGCGCGTCCCTCTACCAGCGCCCCATAAACCGTACCCGCATTGGGCGCCGACGTGTCGTATGTGCATCCCTGAATCAAGCGGTCGTGTGCAAACCGCTCTTTCTCATAATCGGACAGCCCCTGCGTCTGATCAAGCAACGGCTGCACAGCGCGGTCCAGTGCCGTCTGTGCCTCTCCTGCACGCACCCGGCCCATGCTGTAACTCACGCCCACTTCATTGATACAATCGGGCCGCCCCTCCGGATAGTACACCGCCGATAAATGCGAAAAATAGAACAGCTCCGGGCAATCGATGGAGAGCAGCTCCCCCACGGTCTCCACCTGCGCCCGCGTCGCATTTTGCGGCAGAACAATGCGATCCTGGAATGCCTGGATGCCGCGATACATCGTCCAAAACAGCGTCTGGATTTCCTTGCTCTGGCGCGCGACCAGGAAATGCTCGTCTTCTGCAACCACGAGCTGAGTCTGCGCTGTGGTCAGTTCCATGCCAGTGGACGGATCATCATATTGCGCAGACTCATGCGGTCTCAACGCCTCTTCCGTTTCGGCAACTGTATTCGGAACGGACACATCCTGTACCTCGGGCGCAGACGTTGCGGGTATCTCCGTTGGCGCGTCGAGCGCCGCGTTTTTCTCCTGCGCTGCGCGCGGCGACGCCCACATATTCGGTTTGCCATTTGCACATGCACATAGCAGCAATGTCAATAGCAGCGCCAGTCCCGCACTCCAAATATGCCTCTGCATCCGCCTTCCCCCATTCGCTACGGTTTACCGTCCTATTTTAGTACATAAACGCCATGGATTCAACCCCACGCCACACACTGCCCCGAGCACAGGTGGCATCTCTCATTCTGTAAGCCTTTTCCATGGCTCCCACACGGGCGGCGGACAATCAAAGCGCATGGGAATGCGTTGTGTAGGATGTTCCAACTCCAAATATCGGCCCCAAAGCGCAATCTGCTCGCCGGGCTTTCCTCCGCCATAGCGCGCGTCGCCCCACAGCGGCCAGCCGCTCGATGAGAACTGCACCCGGATCTGATGCGAACGTCCCGTGCGCAGCTTGATTTCGCATAGCGCCAGTCCGTCCTTGCGTGCCATCACATGATAATCCAGCACGGCCTCTTTCGCGCCAGGCGTACCCTTTTCCACCGCGCGCGTGATGTTGGCGCGCTCATCCTTGAGCAAAAAATGCGTCAGTGTCCCGCTCTCCGGCGGATCGCCGCGCACCATAGCCCAGTAGGTGCGCCCCATTTTGCGGGTCTTGACCTGCTCGGAGAGGCGTTGTGCCGCCTTGCTGGTCCGCGCGAACACCATCACGCCACCCACCGGCCGGTCCAGGCGGTGCACCAAGCCCAAATAGACCTCTCCGGGCTTGCCGTACTTTTGCCTGATATAGCGCTTCATGGCGCTAAGCAAGTCGTCGTCACCTGACGCATCGGCCTGCACGGGCACATTGCAGGGCTTGCACACCACCAGCAGGTGGTTGTCCTCGTACAGCACGCAGCCTGCCGCCTGTTCCCAGGTCATCATCGCTGCCACCTTCCTGACGCGCCACAGGGGAGCACCACGCCGCCTTTTGTCACCGGCAGACCCACCTCATCGGCCATCGCATGCCCGCCGCAGCGGGTCGCCACGGTCTTTTCAATGAGGTTGCGCAGCACCGCCGGCTGCAGGCCCGTGGTGTAGCCATTGATGAGAAAAAACAGCGGATCATCCGAGAGCAACTTCGCGCACTCATTCACCAGGCCATAGACCTCGTTCTCCAGCTTCCATACCTGTCCGTCAGGGCCGCGGCCATAGGAGGGCGGGTCCATCAAGATGCCCTCATACTGCTTGCCACGCCGCTGTTCGCGCAGTACAAATTTAAGCGCATCGTCCACAATGAAGCGCGCCGGACGATCCGCAAGACCGCTCAGCTGCATGTTCTCCTTTGCCCAGAGCACCATGCCCTTTGCCGCGTCCACATGGCACACCTCCGCGCCCGCGGCCAGGCACGCCATCGTCGCGCCACCCGTATAGGCAAAGAGATTGAGCACGCGGATGGGGCGGCGCGCGCCCTCAATCAGCCCGCGCATCCAGTCCCAGTTGGCCGCCTGTTCGGGAAACAGCCCGGTGTGCTTGAAGCCCGTGGGCCGCACGCGAAAGGTCAGGTCGCGGTAGCCAATCGTCCACTGCTCGGGAATGCGGGAGAGCATCTCCCACTGCCCGCCGCCCTGCGTCGATCTATGGTAGTGCGCATCGGCCTTCTTCCACAATTCAGGCGCTTCGGCGGGCCAGATCACCTGCGGATCGGGACGCCGCAGCACCACTTTGCCCCAGCGTTCCAGCTTCTCGCCCTCGCCCGTATCGATGACCTCATAGTCCTTCCAGCCATCTGCGATATACATGCATAAAATCCTTTCTATTCCGATCTGAAACTGAACTCCGTGATCTCGCCGCAGGGCACAAATCCCGCGTTCCGATATGCCCTGTTGGACGCAGGATTTCGCGCGTCGGCATAGAGCATAGGGGTCACGCCCTGTGCCAGCAGTTCGCGGCTGATGTGGCCGACCAGCATGCGCGCACAGCCCTTGCCCCGGTGCTCCGGTGCTGTGACGACCGTGTTGATGCGCGCATACTGCGCCGTCCTGTGCGCGATGACAGCCATAGCAGTGATTTCTCCGCCAGCTTCCCACAGAAAAACACTCCGATTGCCAATCGCATTGCGCGCAAATTCTGCCGCGTCCGCATCCGGCATGCGGATGCCTTCTATATCGAGCACCATCTGCTGCTGCAGCCTTGCTGCGATGCCACAATGCTCTTTCTGCGGGGTGACAGCCCGCCCCGACACCGTCATATCCGATACGCGGTAACAGGCGTATGCCGTCACCGGCATGCCAGCCACAAGTGCCTCTCCGCTGACGCACGCCGCCTCCCGCAGCACCTCCCCCGCAAAGCATTCCTGCGCATTCACCTTGAGTGTCGGACAGCATCTCAAGCGCTCGCCGATCAGCTCGACCAGCTCCCTGCGCAGCATTCCCTCCGGCTTCTGCGCGAGATACAGCCACAACGGCGTTTTCTCATTGGTCTGCGCGACGATGCAGTCCACATCATCGGTCAGCAGCAGTGCGTTTTGATCCTCTCGAATGAGATAAAGGAGGTTGAAGGGAATGGCGTCCTCTTCCCTGATCAGCCGGTCAAACACCTCGTCGTCTCCGGAAAGTCTGCGCACACTCCTCAACCTCCTCCATTATTCAGTTTTGCTTACTTCTTTTCCACAGCCAGCGTTGCCTTTTCGCCGTTGAGATCCCATTCCTTGACGGAGGCGCCCTCCTTGATAGAGCCGACGGTGACCTCCACCGCCAGCACGCCCTCTTTGAGCGTCTGCTCGCCGGTAAGGATCACGTCCTCGATCAGCGCAGAGCCTGCGGCATACACAGCGATGCGGTCGGTCACCTCGAAGCCCGCCTCCTTGCGCATGGTCTGCACCTTGGAGATCACCTCGCGCAGGTAGCCCTCGCGGCGCAGCGCGTCGGTGATGTTGGCGTCGAGCACCACGGTGAAGTCGCCCTCGCTCTGCGCTACATATCCGGGCTTCTGCATGGGCGCAATAAGCATATCCTCGCGCGCCAGGGATACGACCGTATCTTCCAGCTCAAACTCAAATTTCTTGCCGGCGTCTAAAGCATCAACAACGGCATTGCCGTCCACTTCGGCCAGATATTTTCCGATCTTGCCCAGCAGCTTACCATAGCGCGGCCCCAACGTGCGCATCTGCGGCTTGATCTGGTAGGTGGTGAAGTGCCGCGCGTCGGTGACGAAGCGCACCTCCTTGACGTTGAGCTCGTCTTCGATCAGCGCCACCATCTCCTCGGGCAGCACGGACTCGGACTTGACATACATCGCGGCCAGCGGCTGGCGGATCTTGAGGTTGGCGCTGTTGCGGGCGGCTCTGCCCAGGTTGACGGCCCGGAGTACAATCTCCATGTCGTCCTCCAGGGCTCTGTCGATGCACGCCTCATCGCAGACGGGAAAATCGCACAGATGCACGGATTCGGGCGCTTCCTTATCCACGTTGCGGACAAGATTCTGGTAGATGGACTCAGCCATAAAGGGCGTGAAGGGCGCGGTGAGCTTTGCCATGGTGACCAGAACGGTGTAGAGCGTACTATACGCGGCGATCTTATCCTCCGTCATGCCGCTACCCCAGTAGCGGTCACGGCCGCGGCGGACATACCAGTTGGACAGCTCATCGGTAAAGTCGGACAGCGCACGCGCCGCCTCGGTGATCTTGTAGCCGTCCAAATCCTCGTCCACGGTCTTGATGAGCGTATTGAGTTTGGAGAGCACCCAGCGATCCATCACAGTCAGCTTGGCCGGTCCCTTCACCTTCTTTGGATCAAACTGATCGATATTGGCATAGAGCACGAAGAACGCATAAGTATTCCACAGCGTGCCCATGTACTTGCGCTGCAGCTCACTTACGGCCTCATGCGAGAATCGGGAAGGCAGCCAGGGCGCCGCGGACGCGTAGAAGTACCAGCGCACAGCGTCCGCGCCCTGCTTATCCAGCACATCCCAGGGCGAGATGACATTCCCGATGTGCTTGGACATCTTGATGCCGTCCTTATCCTGTACCAGGCCCATTACGACGCAGTTTTCGAAGGGATTGCGATCAAAGAGCAGTGTGGAGATTGCTTCCAGCGTGTAGAACCAGCCGCGCGTCTGGTCAACGGCTTCGGAGATGAACTGCGCAGGGAAGTTCTTTTCGAAAATCTCCTTGTTTTCAAAAGGATAATGCCACTGCGCGAAGGGCATGGAGCCGGAGTCGTACCAGCAGTCGATGACCTCGGGCACTCTATGCATCACGCCGCCGCACTTATCGCACTTGAGGGTGATTTTATCCACGTAAGGCTTGTGCAGCTCGATGTTCTCGGGCACACTGTCGCCCAGTTCGCGCAGCTCGGCCTTGGAACCGATGACATGCATGTGGTCGCAGTCGTCACACACCCACACGGGCAGCGGCGTGCCCCAGTAGCGCTCGCGGGACAGGCCCCAATCGATGACATTCTCCAGGAAGTTACCCATGCGGCCTTCCTTGATGTTGTCGGGAACCCAATTGACCTTGCGGTTGTTGGCCACGAGCTTGTCGCGCACTGCAGTCATCTTGATGAACCAGGAAGCTCTGGCATAGTAGAGCAGCGGAGTATTGCAGCGCCAGCAGAAGGGGTAGGAGTGCGTGTAGGGCACTGCGGCGTAGAGCTTGCCCGTCTGCTTCATCTCCTCGATGATGAGGGGATCCGCGTCCTTGACAAACATACCCGCCCAGGGCGTCACTTCATCGACAAACTTGCCCTGCGTATTGACCATCTGCACAAAGGGTAAGTTATTCTCGCGGCCGACGCGGGCGTCATCTTCGCCAAAGGCCGGCGCGGTGTGAACGATGCCGGTGCCGTCGGTCAGCGTGACGTAGGAATCCGCCACAACATACCAGCCGCGCTGCTTGGTTGCGCCCGCGAAGGGATAGAGCGGCTCGTAATCCATGCCTACCAGATCCTGGCCCTTGACGGTCTTGATCACCTTGGCCTCCTCGCCCAGCACGGAAGCACAAAGCGCGCCTGCCATGATATACGTACAGCCATCCTTTTGCGCGTATACGTAATCCTCAACGGCGTTGACAACCAGCGCTACGTTGGAGGGCAGTGTCCAGGGCGTAGTGGTCCAGGCCAGCAGGTAGGTATTCTCCTGGCCCTTTACTTTGAACTTTACGTAGACAGACGTCTCGGTGACGTCCTTGTAGCCCTGCGCCACCTCATGGGAGGACAGTGCAGTGCCGCAGCGGGGGCAATAGGGCACCACCTTGTGTCCCTTGTAGAGCAGGCCCTTCTCGGCGATCTGTTTAAGCGACCACCACTCGGACTCGATATAGTTGTCGTCATAGGTTACATACGGGTGCTCCATATCCGCCCAATAGCCCACGCGGTCGCTCATCTGCTCCCACTCGGTCTTGTACTTCCAGACGGACTCTTTGCATTGCTGGATAAACGGCTCGATGCCGTACTGCTCGATCTGCGGCTTGCCGTTGATGCCCAGCTGCTTTTCAACCTCCAGCTCCACAGGCAAACCATGAGTGTCCCACCCGGCCTTGCGGGTGACCTGGTAGCCCTTCATGGTCTTATAGCGCGGGATCAGGTCCTTGATGGCGCGCGTCTCAACGTGCCCAATGTGCGGGCGGCCGTTGGCCGTGGGCGGGCCGTCGAAAAAGGTGAATACGTCGTTTCCCTGCCGCGAGTCGAAGGTCTTTTCCACAATGTGGTTTTCCTTCCAGAAATTCAAAACTTCCTTCTCACGCTCAACGAAATTCAGGGATGTGGATACCTTGTCATACATGAGCCAATTCCCTCCTGACGATTTTCTTCTGAAAATGAATAAACTCCGCCCCAGTTTCGGGACGGAGTTTGCTTGATCCGTGTTACCACCCGAGTTGACGGCGCAGCGCCGTCCGCTCTGTCCGGCACCCTTGATGCCGCTTCCCTGTAACGGGAGAAACCCGTCCCACGCTACGTTATCGCGTGGGCTGCTCCAAGGTGATGGCGTTGCCTTCGGTCTGCCGCGGGGCTTGCACCCTCCCCCGCTCGCTCCGACCGACCCCTTCGAAGGCCGCGCGTCCTCTTCAACGCAGATTTTCCAATATTATAGCCGCTTTTCTCCTCGTTGTAAAGCATCCCTTCGTAAATTCTCAAATAAATGTGTAGGAGTGTCAAACAAAGGT
>DKYK01000035.1 GCA_002492415.1 Christensenella sp. UBA7102 | reverse complement strand
CCCGGCTCCTTCTCCCTAGAGAAGGAGCCGGGGCATCTTTGCGTTTGCAGCCCGTCACTTCAAATCTTTTTTTGGTATGTCAAATGCTTAAATCGCGTCCGGTATCCGATTGCCTGGTAAAATGGGTTATCTCCACCCGTCATGTACCGCGCGCCCATGCCCTGCATCTCGGCTAGGATCGTGTACAGCAGCGCCTTGGCAAGGCCCAGCCTGCGATACCTCGGGTGCGTGCACAGCGGCTCCAGATAGGCGTACCCGCTCCCCCCGTTGAACCACACGCCCGCATACGCCGCGTAATCCCCATTCGGCGCGACTGCCACGCGCGCCAGCTCCGGCCTTACCGAGAGCGCGGCCTGGATCAGTCCGACGCTGTTGATATCTCCCTCGCCCTCGTGGTCAAATCCCTGATGGATCGCGGTGATCAGCTTCTGCCACTCATCCGTCGCAAGCTCCGACACCCGCCGCACCGCGAACCCCTCCGGCAGCTGCGGCGCGGGCACGACGGTCTCCGCCAGGTCGTACTGGTTCTCATCTTCCGCCCAGTCCAGCCGGTATCCCCGGCTCTCCAGCCACGCCGTGCGCTCAGGCTGGCACGAGCTGACCTCCACCTGCAGCTTTCCGTCCCGGCTCAGCCACTTTTCGGCGTAGTCCAGCATCTCGTCCAGCAGGAATTCATGCGCGCCGTCGCAAGTCAGATACGCCTTGCCCAGCTCCATTTCGTACCATGCCACCGCGACCAGCTTTCCATCCTCCTCCCACAATCTGTTGCGCCAGTTGGACGCGTAGTCGAACGCAGGATGGCTGTGCGCGTACTCCCAGTATTCCGGCCCGCGGCTCTTTTCGCCGTACTGCCCACAGTTTTCGTCAAGAAACGCCCGCACGCGCGGAAAATCCCCACCCAGCAGGCTGTATGCTCGATTCGTAAGCATTGTTTTTCCCCCTTTCTATTTCTGCTCCCATTATATCCGCGTCGCTTTGCCGCTGTAAAGGGAAAACATTTTTCATAAAAAAACTGTCCCGAGTATGCACTCGGGGCAGTTGTTCTGCATTGTCTGCTCTTACTTTTCCACGACCTTGATCAGCGCCTGCGTACCGTCGTCCTCGCCGCCCATCTCGGCCAGCTTTACGTACTTGTCGCGCACCAGGTGCAGCACCTCCAACCCCATGTCCCGCGCGTCGCTTTCGTCTATGGCGATGTTCATGTCCTTGATGAAGTGCTTGACATAGAAGCCCGGAGCAAAGTTGCCGTCGATGATCTTCTGCCCGTTGTTGGTCATCTGCCAGGAGCCGGCCGCGCCGGTGGAAATGGCGTCGAACATGTCCTGCGGGTCCAGGCCGCACTGCTTCGCGTATGCGATGGCCTCGCAGACCGACGCAATGCACCCGGAAATGGCGATCTGGTTGGCCATCTTGGTATGCTGGCCATTGCCCGCCGCACCCTGATAGCGGATGTTGGTGCCCATCGCGGCAAACACAGGCTGCATGCGGTCGAAAACCGTCCGGTCACCGCCCACCATGATGGCCAGCGTACCCTTCTGCGCGCCCACGTCGCCGCCGGAGACCGGCGCGTCCAGTGCGGGCAGGCCCTTCTTGGCCGCTTCCTCATAGATGCGCTGGCTGAGCCTGGGGCTGGTGGTGGTCATATCGATGAGCACAGTGCCGGCATCCGCGTTTTCGATGATGCCCTCCGCGCCAAAGTAGACCTCCTCCACATCCTTGGGGTAGCCTACGATGGTGATGACCACATCGCGGCCCTGCGCCGCCTGAGCGGCAGTATCGCACCAGTGCGCGCCCGCGTCCAGCACGGCCTGCGCCTTGCTCTTGGTGCGCGTGTAAACGCTCACGTCGAATCCCTTTTTCATCAAATTCAGCACCATGGGGCCGCCCATCACGCCCACGCCGATGAAACCGATCTTCATATCTCTTTCCTCCCTGTTTTCTTCTGTATATTCCGGCATTTCGCCATCACCAGTATACACCGCTTTTGCGCGGGAATCAATCGTTCACCACGCGGATCCACTTTTTCGACCGCAGCCGGAAGATGCACCAGATGGATTTGATGATCCAGTCCACCTTAAGCGCCGCATACACCCAGAAGGCGTCCAGATGCCACACCAGCCCGCACAGATACCCCAGCGGAATGGACGCCAGCCACAGAAACAGCATGTCCGCCAGCATTAGGAAGCGGGTGTCTCCGCCGCCACGCAGCACGCCCTTGGTCAGCACGCCCTGCACGGTCTGGAACACCATCATGATGCTCACTGCGTACATCAGCTGATAGGCGATGGCCTTGGTCTCCTGCGTCACGTTAAAGCTCTCCACGATCAGCGGACTGATGATGAGAATGACGACCGCGGCGGCCACGCCGATGAGCACCGAGAGCGACAGAAACGTCACACCCTGATGATAGGCCTTATCGCGCTCGCCCGCGCCCAGCGTGTTGCCCGTAATCACCGACGAGGCCGACGACAGCCCCTGGTTGAATACCGTGGACAGACGCACCACCTGGCTGATGATGGAATTGGCCGCCACAAACCCCGAGCCAATGTGTCCCATGATGACGGACATGGCGGAGTTGCCCAGCGCCAGCAGCGTGTCGGACACCATCACGGGCAGCGCGTAGGTGACGTAAGCCTTGACCAGATCGCCGCATTTGGTGAAGAAATCGCGCAGGCGGTACCCAATGCGCTTATCTATGCCGAAGAAGTACACACTCAGCGCGCCGCACTCCACCACGCGCGCGATCACCGTGCCCAGCGCCGCGCCCTCGATTTGCATTTCCGGCGCGCCAAGATTTCCGTAGATGAACACCCAGTTGAAGAACACATTGACAAAGAAAGTCACGACGGACAGCGCCAGCGGAAAGCGCACCTGCCGCACCGTGCGCAGTATGTTGGTCAGCATCAGCGAAACGCCCAGCAGCACATACGTCACCGCGCTGATGCGGAAGTACTTCACGCCCATCTCAATGACAGCCTCGTCCGGCGTGTATAACCGCATGATGGCATCCGGCGCAAGAAGCGTCGCCGTCGTGAACACCGCCGCGATGCACAGCCCCATGCGCAGCATGATGGTGACGGATTTTTTCAGGCTCGCCCCGTCCCGCATGCCGTAGAACTGCGCGGTGAGCACCGCCGCGCCCATGCTCATGCCCATGCACATGATATGATAGATGTTGATAAATTCATTGGCCAGCGACGAGGCCGACAGCTGAACTTCCCCGTAGTTCCCCAGCATCATGGTATCCATAATGTTGACGCCAATGGTGATCATGTTCTGCAGCACCACCGGCACCGCAATGGATAGTATCAGCCGGTAAAACGCTTTGTCCTTGACAAACAACCGCGACATCCGGCAAATCCCTCCCCTTCTCTCTAAATTCTTTTATATTTTCAAAATACCATATCTTCCTCCCCACTGTCAATGTTCCAAAACCCAAAGCTCCCCTTAACCCCTCTCGTCGGAGGGGTTAAGGGGATCCTGGTTCTCTTTACTTACACTCACTCGTCCCTGCCGATTTTGACAAATATCCACACCGTCAGCCCCACGGCGCCCAAATACCCCAGCGTCCCCAGTGCGGGAATGCCCAGCAGCTTGGGCTCCATGCCCGTGGTGCAGATGATGGAAGATGAGATGAGCAGCGCGAAAGCCAGCAGGCAGGCGATGGCCTTGCCCAGCAGGTTATTGAGCGCGCGAAAGGTGTCGTCGGTCAGCTTCACGTCCACGCCCACGCGCGTCTGGCCCTTGCTCAGCGCGCGCAGGGAGTCGGACAGCAGGCCCGGTATGGCCAGCGCCTTTTTGCCGGACTCCAACAGGTACCGGAAGCCCTTCTTGACTTCCTTCTTCATGTCCATCGCGTCGAACATCAGGCCCGATGCGCGTGCCGTAGCGATGGTGATGACGTTGATGTCCGGACTCAGGTCCGCCACCACGCCCTCGACGGTAGCCAGCCCGCGCGCCAGCATGGACACACCCTCGGGCATGGAGATGTGGTTGGCGCGCGCCAAATCCACGCATTCGGTCATCAGCTGACCCAGATCCAGGCCCGACAGCTCCTCGCCGCCAAAGCGCGTGAGCATGTCCTCAATGTCGGCATACAGCGCGCCGTGGTCGATCTTGCCCTTGCAGCGGCCCATCGCCAGCACTACGCTCTTGACGCCCTCCACGTCGTGCTGCGCGACCGCCGCCACAGCCTTTCCAAACAGTGCCTGATCCCGTGCGGAAAGTCTGCCCATCATGCCCATATCGATCCACACGATCTGCCCGCCGCGTATGCGGATGTTGCCCGGGTGCGGATCGGCATGGAAAAAGCCGTCCGTGACCACCTGTTTGATGTAGTTGTCCGCCAGCTTTGCGCCAATCTCGCTCAGGTCATAGCCGTTGTCCGTCAGGCTCTGCCGATCGTCCACCGCGTAACCGTCGATGTATTCCATCGTCAACACCTGCGAGGTGGTCAGTTCCCGGTGGATGCGCGGGCAGGTGGCAAAGGCCACGTCCTCGTTGAAGCGGTAAAATTCTTCCGCGTTTGCCGCCTCGATGTTGAAGTTCAGTTCCTCCTGCGTCACCTTCCACATCTCGTCCAGCACGATGGAAAAATCCACCACCTCGCCCGCGCCCGGCGCAATGCGCAGCAGCCCCGCCGCCTTGCGCAGCAGCGCCATGTCCCGCGCCATAATGCCGTGGATGCCCTCGCGCTGCACCTTGACCACCACGCGTTCGCCATCCATCAGCCGCGCCGTGTGCGCCTGCGCGATGGACGCCGATCCGATGGGCGTGCGGCTGAACTCCGAGTACACCTCTTCGATGGCGCGGCCCAGAGAACTCTCCACCACGCGGCGCACCTCGTCAAAGGGCATGGGCGGCACCGCGGTGCGCAGCTGCGTCAGCGCTTCGCAGTATTCTTTGGGAATCATGTCCGAGCGCATGGACATGATCTGTCCCAGCTTGATATAGGTCGGCCCCAGATCCTCCAGGATCGCCCGGAGTTTTTCCGGCGTCAGTCCCTTAACCAGCTCATGCGATCTGAGAATCGCCGCGATCTCCTTTAAGCGCTCCTTGCTCTCACTCCTGGCCGGCTGCTCCAGCGTCTGCTCCTTCTCCATCGGCATTCTCCTTCCCGCCTTGCGGCGCGCCCTCCATGGCGCTGAGCTTGCGGCGCAGCGCTTCGAGCTGCTCAGGCGTCATCGCATCCACACAGCGCAGCAGATCTTCGCCGTCCTGCGGCGTCACCTGCACTGTCACCGATTCCTTGATGCGCTGCCCGACGTTGTGGCGCAGCTCCTCGTTGAGCACCTTGCCCTGATCCACGGTCAGCTCGCCCTTTTTGACCAGCTCGTCCAGCAGCGCCTGCGACTTTTCCGCCGTCGCCGCCACCGCGCCGATGCCCGCGAGCAATATGTTCTTCAGATCCTTGCCAATATCCATGTTTCTCCCTCCCTGCGCTTGTTTTCAGAACTACTTTACCGCTTTGCGTTCCGGTCCGCAATAGACAAAGCCTCTCGATTGTCGCGTTTTGGGACACTCTATCGGAACTGTCCAAAGCCCGAAAAGGCGCGGTCCGCCGATCACATGCGCATGCGCAGGAACTGCAGCGCGCGCACCCAATCGTACCGGCTCAGGTAATGCGTGCCGGGCCGCAGGTGGTAGCCTACCTGTCCCATAGAGAGCCTGCCGCCGGGCGCGGGCAGCTCCGGGTTGGGTGCGCCCAACGCAGGCAGGCCGAACAGTCCATAAACCTCCTCCAGCAGGCAGCAGGAGAGGAACTCCGATGCGGGATCCGCCCATTCGTCCTGGCTCGCGCTGGCCACATAGAGCGGCCGGGGCGCGGCGCAGGCCAGCAGATGGTACTGCTCAAAGGGCAGCGCGGCCTCGTTTTTGCGGTATTTCTGGTAGTTTTCGCAGAACCAGTAGGGGAACACGCGGCAGATGTCGTCGACACTCTCGCCCACCTTGCCGCGGCTGACCGCAGCGCCCGAGCAGCCGCTGTCGTTGGACACCACGCCTGCAAAGCGCGTATCCTGCGCTCCCGCCCACAGCGCCGTCTTGCCCAGCCGCGAGTGCCCCAGCACCGCCACGCGCCGCGTGTCGACCTCGGGTACGGTGTGCAGGTAGTCCAGCACGCGCGAGGCGGCGTAGGCCCACATGCCGATCTTGCCCCAGCTGTCGCTCCCCTTGCGGCTGACCATGGCGGCGATGCCGCTGCCCATGTCGCCGTTATCGGCCGTCACGTCCTCGTAGTTGAACACCGCCAGCGCCCAGCCCTGATCCACAATCTCCTCGATGGGCTGATAGCCCGCCGTGGCGTAGGGCGTAAAGGAGATGTACACCACGCACGGACAGGGCTGACCGCAATGAGGCAGCACCAGGTGCACGGGGAAGGAGAACTCCCCCTTCTCCATCTCAAAGCTCAGCCGTACCTCGCGATGCGCCGCCTTGCCCGCCCAGTCGTCCTGCTGCTCCGCCATCGTCTCTGCGTGCACGGACGCGGGCGCAGGCGGCGTCACGCCGAAGCACTCGCGCGCGTACAGCGCCACCATGTCCCTGCGCCAGGCCGCAAAGCCCTGCGCCGTCATCCCCTCGGGCAAAACCTGGGGCAGTTTCCGTCTGACGATCTCCTCCTGAACCATTCCAAGCCCTCCTTTATTGATTCGCCAACGCCCGGATGCGTGCAGCCGCCTCCTCGGGCGGAATACTGCTCACGTCAATCTTGATCGTGTCCAGCAAATCGTATAATTTCAGCCGCTGCACCGAGCGCGCGATGACGTCGGGCGTGCGCCGGCCCGCCTCTACGTCACAGATGAGCCGCTGCCGCAGCGCGTCCTGGCTGCACACCAGCGACGCGGCGACCACGCGCACATCCCGCAAGTCCAGCCGGGCCAGCAGCCCGTCCAGTATGCTCTGATCGTGCAGCACCCAGCAAAACGCCACGTTGTCAAACGCCGAGCAGCGCAAAAAGCCGTTCAGCATGTGGCAGATGTTGTCCTCCACCAGCGCCTTGGTCTCTTCGTTTACGACAAAGGGGTGCATGCTCCAGCACCAGTCGCCGTCCAGGAAGGCGCAGCGATCCAGGCTGTCGCGCAGCAGCGTGCAGGTCGTGGTCTTGCCCACGCCCATCGTGCCGCCTACGATGTAAAGCGTTTTCATGGCCCCGTTCACTTTCCGCTGCTGCCCAGCTCGCCCAAGCCCCGCATCGACGCCATCGCGCGGATCTCCTCCGGCGATTTTTCCACGACTTCGGTGCGCGGCACGGGCAGCAGCACTGCCTGGCAGATCGCCTTTTCATACGGGTAGAGAATCACGTTCTGCCCCGCAAACTGCGCCGCCGCATGCTGCTTTGCGATGACCACGGGGATGTCGTTTACATTGGTCATGGGGATGAACCACTCGTTGCGGAAGCCCGAGTCGATCACGCCGCAGCGCTGGGCGATGCCCTTGGTACCTGAGGAACCGCGCTCCTGCAGCTGCAGGTAGTAATCGGGCGAAAATGCGGAAATCAGCCCAGTGGGCACGCGCACGGTGTGCAGTGGCTCGATGCGAATATAATCCTCGTCAAAGCAGGCGTAGATGTCGTAGCCCGCGTCCTCCACCCTTTTGGAGGGGATGACCGCGCCGGAGCGCAGCTTTGCAAAATACAGCGTCTCCATGGGAAAATACTATCCTTTCTTTGGGTTTTTGCTCTCCACAGCCAGCAGTGCGCCGCCGCACAGCAGCGCCACCTCGATGCTGCCGCCCGGGCTCCTGCGGTCCAGGGTCAGCCGCAGCGTGTGCTCGCCCGCCGTCAGCTCCACGCCCGGCTCCTGCGCGGCCGCCAGCGCCCAGCCGTCGGTGCCCTCGCCGCGCAGCAGCGTCTGACCGTCCAGTTCCAGCGCGAAGGGGCAGGTGCGCCGCACCTCGACGTCCACCCGAATGTCCCGGCGGATCACCAGCGTGCGCTCCAGCACGAAGCTGCACGGACCCACCCAGCCGTTGAGCGCGTCCAGCTTGATGCGGCTGCCCTCGATAAAGCACGGCTCCCACAGCGGACGCTCCGGCAGCCCGCGCCCCTCATAGACGCTCTTTTCCGCCAGGCCCATGCACCCGCAGACGCGCCAGCCCTGCGCCCCCGCCACGCCAAAGGTATGCGTCAGCCCCGCAAAGGAGACGGACAGCCGGTTGCTCTCGCAGACGGTGTCCACGTCCTCCGGCATCCACACGGTAAAGGGGATGTGAGCTGTCTGACCGGGCAGCACTTTGGCCTGCGCCGCGGTGAGCGCCTGTACGCTGCCCTGCGCTTCATAGGTAATGGGGCCCTCCAGCGCTTGTTTCCCGCAGTTGACAATGTTGAGCATGCACTGGCGCGCATGACCGGGTCGCAACACCGGCGGGCCCATGTAGGTCACGGTGATGCGGCTGACGGGCTGCGCATCGCCGGGCACGGCCACAAAGGGCGCGGAGGTGACGCGCACGGGCAGCTCGCCGCCCCTCCTTGCCGCCATCTCCATGCAGGAAAGCCCCGCGCGGGATACGCGCGCCGCCGCCGCGTCGCTCACGTCGCTGACGGACTCCGCGCCCGTCAAAATACCCTGAAACGCGGCAGCCAACCGGTCGGGCACATCGGAAAGCAGCAATGAGAGCAGCATCTGAGAGAGCCGGGGCAGCAGCGAGCCGTCCACGCCGCCGTAGCGCCAATCCATGCGCGCGCGGGCCTCGCCGGGGTTGTCGCCGCACAGCGCGCAGGCGTCCAGTACGAGCCGTGCGATGCGGCTCTCCTCGCGCAGCAGCGCGGCAGCCTCGATCAGGCAGGCCTGTGCGCTGCCGCGCACAAACGCCAGCGCCATCGCCGCGGCCAGAAACTGCGCGGCCTCCACCGCCTCGCCCACGTGGTCCACCGAGGCGTCGCGCGCCGCGTATTCCATCGCGCGCTCAGGGTCGCCCGGACAGACGCACGCCCACAGCGGGGCGCAGTCCATGCCGCCGGGGCCGCCGCGCTCAGGGTCGTCGAATACCGCCAGCGGCGGGGTGATGCCGCGCGCCATGTTGCGCAGGAAGTGCGGCGTCAGCGCGCCGCTCGCATTGTAAGCCGCGGCCAGCTGTTCGCCGGTGAAATCCGCGCCGTGTTTGGCCACCACGCGCAGCGCCGGTTCGATCCAGGTCATGTCTCCCAAGCCCAGTATGCAGCCGCGCACCCGGTTCAGATATTCCGTGTAGTGCATGTCCTTCGTCATGTTCGCTTTCCTCTCTGCCGCGCCGGTGCGGGTCGTTTTCCTCCGTTTTTCTGTGGTCCGCGCTTGTCCTGCCGCGGCCTTCCGCCGTTGTGTGAGCCTTTTCCGCCGTTGCCGGGGCCTCTGCCGCCCGCCGGGGGCACCAGGCACCGTCCGCCGTAGCCGATCAGGTCCTCGCGGCCCGCCAGGTGCAGCGCCTTGCGCACCAGCGCGTGGTTTTCCGGTCGCTTGTACTGCAGCAGCGCGCGCTGCATCGCCTTCTCCTGCGGCGATCGGGGCACATACACGCGCTCAAAGGTCAGGGGATTGAGCCCCGTATAGAACATCGCGGTGCTCAGCGTGCCGGGCGTGGGAATGAAGTCCTGCACTTGCTCGGGCTGATGGCCGATGTCCCGCAGGTATTCCGCCAGCTCGACGGCCGCCGAAAGGTCGCAGCCCGGATGGCTGGAGATGAAGTAGGGCACCAAGTACTGGTCCATTCCCAGCCGTTTGTTGACCTGCTTGTATTTATTGGTAAAGGCTTTGAACACGCGGCAGTCGGGCTTTCCCATGAGCCGGAGTACCTTGGGCGCCACATGCTCGGGCGCGACTTTGAGCTGCCCCGAAATGTGGTGCGCGCATAGTTCGTTGATAAAGCCGTCGTTCTTATCCAGCATCATATAGTCGAATCGCAAACCCGAGCGGATGAACACCTTCTTGACGCCGGGCAGCTGCCGCAGATCCTTGAGCAGTTGCGTCAGCTCCGTCTGATCCACCTCAAGGTTTTTGCAGGGCTCGGGTGCCAGGCACTGGCGGTTTTTGCACGCGCCCACCTTCAGCTGGTTTTTGCATGCGGGGAAGCGGAAATTCGCGGTGGGGCCGCCCACGTCGTGGATGTAGCCCTTAAAGCCGGGCAGCGTGGTGAGCAGCCTGGCCTCCTTTAAGATGGACTGCGGCGAGCGCGACTGCACGATGCGTCCCTGATGGAAGGTCAGCGCGCAGAACGCGCAGGCCCCGAAGCATCCGCGCGTGCTGGCGATGGAGAATTCCACTTCTTTCAGCGCGGGCACGCCGCCATCCTTGTCGTACATGGGATGCCACCTGCGGGCGTAGGGCAGTTCATAGACGCGGTCCAGCTCCTCACGCGTCAGCGGCATCATGGGCTTTTCCGCCACGAGCACCTTCTTTTCATGCCACTGGGCAAGCGTTTTGCCCCGTATGGGATCCTGCTCCTCGTACTGCGCCTTGAAGGCCTTGCAGTAGGCCACCTTATCGCGCTTGCAGTCCATAAAAGAGGGGATCTCTATCGCGCCGTCCGGCACGGCGTCGGCCATATAGCAGGTACCGGGGATGCCCGTCAGCGGCAGGCCGTCGCGCAGCCGGTCGGCGATGAGCACGGTCTGCTTTTCCGCCATGCCGTAAGAGAGCAGATCGGCGCCACAGTCATCCAATATGGAGTGACGCACGCTGTCGCTCCAATAGTCGTAATGCGCGAATCTGCGCAGCGACGCCTCCACCCCGCCGATGATGATGGGCGCCTTGCCGTATGCCTGGTGGATGCGGTTGCAGTAGACGATGGTGGCGCGGTCCGGCCGCAGCCCTGGCTTGCCGCCGGGCGAGTAGAGGTCCTCCGAGCGGGGCTTCTTGGCGGCGGTATAGTGGTTGACCATGGAATCGATGTTGCCCGCCGCGACCATGAATCCGTACTTGGGCCGCCCGAAGCGCATGAAGTCCTTCGTATCGTGAAAATCCGGCTGGCAGAGCATGCACACGCGGTAGCCCGCGTCCTCCAGCACGCGCGAGATGATGGCATGACCAAAGGACGGGTGATCGACGTATGCGTCCCCCGACACCACCACAAAATCCGGCTGTTCCCAGCCCCGCGCGAGCATCTCCTCGCGCGTCACAGGCAAAAACTGTCCGGGCATACGCGCCCTCCTTGCTGACGAAAAATAAATCACCATAATAAGTATACTCTCAAAATCGCCGGCGCACAAGCGAAAATCCCGGCGGTGCAGACGTACGCTCCGGCGGTGCAGACGTACGCCCAATAAATCCGCCTTTTGCGGTTGACAGGCCCGCCGCGCTCTTTTATAATGAAGGAGAGAAACTCCACACGGGGAGGAATGTGATATGGCTCCTGTACGCAAGGTCTCCGGCGCGCTCGCGCTGCTGCTTCTGCTCTCCGCGCTGACGGGCTGCTCGCCCACTGCGCCCGGCAAGCCATCCCTCACGCCCACCTCCGAATCCGGCACGCTCGCACGCATTGAGTATTCGTATGCAAGCGGCACCATGGCGTATACGGGCTTTGGCATCGACGTGGAGCCCTCGCGCATCGTGTCCGCCGAATACTGGCCCCATGAGGATTGGGAAGCCAGTGAAATGACGGAAATTGCCGACGTTGCCATCACACCCGAGCAATGGCAGGAGCTGGACGCTGCGGTGCGCGACATTCTGGAGAAACTTGAGCCCATTCGGTTCACAAAAGAAACATCGCTTGCCGAAGATCTCGGGCTGGAGATCCTCGACGGCGGCGACAAGTTCACCTTTGCGCTGACGTGGGAGAAGGATGGCGCGCAGGCCCGCGTGGAGTATTACTCTCCAAGAGATCGCCGGTTCCAGACGCTCACCACGCTGCTAAAAGAGATGGCCGAACCCATTGGCCGCGAGATCCCGCGCTATGAAGCGCCCTGCGTCACAGGCATTTACTTCTGGAAAAAGCCTCTTCTTTGGGGACAAAAATACTCCTATCAATGCACGCCGGTGGATTCTGCCGACCCGACCGGCGAATACTACCTGTTCGCCTACTACGACGAGAACGGCGCCGAGCGCTCCTGCACCGGCCGTGTGGACGCGCAGGTCTGGAAAGACATCGCCACGGTCTGCGAAGGGCTGAACGTCGAAGCTCTGCCCGAGCGCAGCAGCCGCAAGGAGACCGGCACCTCGCTGACGCTCTGCTACAGCGACGGCACCCAGATCGCATTCCAGCCCGACAAGGACACGCGCAAGGCACTGCAAACCTTCTTCGCCGCGCTGGTCAGCAGCCAACAGAAATAGGCCCTATTGTTTCAAACAAAAACCGCCGTATCCGGGAGAAATTCAGGATACGGCGGTCGTTTTTTTGTTGATTTACGGCTTGTACTTGCGATCGAAGGCCTCACGGATGAGCTGTACGTAGCGCGCTACTTTCTGCGGGCCCTGACCGATGCGGTAGACGTCGCGCTGCGCCAACTCCAGTCGGCAGCCCGACGCAGCCAGCGCGGTCTTTTCCATGCAGGCGGTCACGGCATCCTCGTCGAGGGGGCCGGCGCTGCCCAGCAGCGTCGCCGGGGGCTTGCGCAGGTAGACGGTGCGCTTGCCGCGCAGCCGCTCGCCCATCCTCTCCTCGTCGCACCAGGGCGAGATGGACACCTTGCCCAGGTTGGGAAGCGTGGACAGGCACTCGTCCCAGATGCCGTGCACCGGCTCGCAGCAGCCGTAGGATAACAGGCCGAATTTTTCCGCCAGCTTCCTGTAGTAGGGAAAGAAGTGGTCGCGGAACATCTGCGGCGAGATGGCGCTGGTTTCCTGTGAGTCCAGATAGCCCCACACCTGCGAAAAGCTGTGCACGTTTTCTGTCGGCAGATCTCCGGTGAAGCAATAGCTGCCCTGCGCCAGATGCTCGTCGCGCACCGTAGGCTGCAGCAATCCCGCCTGCTCGTAGAGCGCCATGAAAGCGAGATAGTCGTCGGTGAGCATCTCCATCATCTCGTGAACGCGGTCCTCGGCGTCGTAGAGCGCCATGTACAGGTCCTCCATGTGCATGATGTGCACCACGTCCTGCGTCGGGCAGATATAGAAGCCGTTCCACTGGCGGCGCACGGGCAGCAGGTCGCCGAACAGCTCCTCCGCTTGTTCCATCTCCGCCCGCGTACCCGCCTCGTCAATGCGGTAGACCGACCGCCCCAGCTTGTGAAAATCCTCCTCCAAGTCCACCAGATAGGGCTCGTACTGGTAGGCGATGCTGCCGGGCTGATCAAAGCGACGCGGCGGCAGGCCAAAGGGGATAAAGGTGGCGTGCGTGACCACGCCGTAGTGGTCGGGCACCAGAAAATCGTCCCCAAAGTGCTGGAAGTTGAACATCTTCTCCAGCAGCCGCACCTCGATGCGCCGGGCCTCCTCGCCCTCGCACCGCATCAGCGGATCCAGCATCTCTCCCTGGAAGGTGCCCAGCTCAATCGTCAGCATGGGCCGTGCACCCGGCTCGCGGTTGCCAAACGCCATCCATTCGCGGTAAAGCCTGCGGTTGCGCTCGCTCTGGCTCAGCTCCATCTGCTGCGCGGCCAGCATGCGCAGTCTCTCCCTGTCCCTCGCGCCGATGCCCATGTCATTTTCCTCCTCTTTTTATCGTGCCCTTCTCCGCTTTTCTGCGCAGACGCGCCGCACCATTTCCTCCAACTGCCGCGCCTGCCGCTCGCTTTCCGCGCGGCAGGAGATGTGCAGCCCCTCGGGTTCCAGCTCTCGGCAGAGCAACTCCAGGTCCTCAGGCGGGCACTCCGTCACCTGCAGCAGCTTGCCCGCGCGCTGGATCTTGTGGTAGACCTCCAGCCACGCGCGCGGCGGGGGCGCGCCCGCTCCCTGCACCCACTGCACGCCGTTTAGCTTCTTCAGCTCCAATAGTCGATCCAGATGCCGCAGCGCGCCCGGGCCGTCCAGGTGATAGATGCTCGCGGGCAGGTAGTCCAGCTCCTCTTCGATGGCGGGCAGCACGATGTACTCAAAATCCCTCGGGCTGATGAGCGCGCCGAAGTCGGCGGAGGTCACGTACCAGTCTCCGTCGGGTTTCCAGATGCCCATCCAGTTGGTGGAACCGCGCTGCACGGGCGCGATGGCGTCGCTCAGCCTGCGGAACACCTGCGTATACACGCCGTGCACCTCCTCGATACGGCGCGGCAGCAGCTCCGGGCAGTCGATCAGATCGCAGCACAGCGCCTCCGGCCCCCGCAGCGACACCAGCGCGTCCGCGCCGGGGTGCAAGTCGGCCACCCCCACCAGATATTCGCCGTGCGCGTCCTCCACCATGCGTCGCGTCATGTCGAGTATCTCCCGGAACCAGGGGTTTTGCTCGTCAAAGGCGATGGGCGGCAGCGTCTCCCAATCCGTCACGCACGGCGCGGCCCAGCTCGTGCCCTGCCCAAAGTGCAGCCCGCAGCCGCAGATGGCGCCGATCAGGTCGGGCCCCAAATCCGGGAAGGCCATGGGAAAGGCATCCCCGCCAAAGTATGTGTTCTCCATGCCGTGCCGCGCCTGCGCGATGCGGTGCTCCACGTCGTGCCAGCGTTCCTCCACGCTGCGGTGCGCGCGAGGAGGGGCAAAGGGTTGCGCTTCCTCCTTGGGCGCGGTCAGCCCCAGTATGGGCGTGTCGTTCTGTCTTGTCCAGAAGGCGCGCCACCGTTTTTCCAGGTATTCCCAGTCTATTTTAATCATGGTCATCCCCCGTTTGATGTTTTTTGTATTGGATGTCCTCATTATACAGCGTTTTTCCTCAAAGTACAAGTCCCGCGCGCCTTCTGCCCGCCGGCATCTCCTGTGCTTGCCCTGGGCGCGCGATCAGCACGGCGCAGAGAGGTTGGAAGTCAATATTGAATTTTTGCAAACTATATTGCTTTTGCTTGATTTTTCGTGTATGATGGGTACAATAAGGATACCATGGTTTTCCAATGCAACCGTTCGTGGTTTTGCATCTGGAAAGGACTGCGGTATCAATCAATTCGACAGGAAAGAGGTTGAATGCAACATGGCACAGATTGATCTGAGCAAGTATGGCATTACCGGCACAACGGAGGTCGTTCACAACCCCTCCTACGAAATGCTCTTTGCCGAGGAGACCAAGCCCGAACTGGAGGGCTATGAAAAAGGCCAGGTCAGCGAGCTGGGCGCGGTCAACGTCATGACCGGCATCTACACCGGCCGCTCCCCCAAGGACAAGTTCATCGTGATGGACGAAAATTCCAAGGACACCGTTTGGTGGACCTCCGATGAGTTCAAGAACGACAACCATCCCGCCTCTGAGGAGACTTGGGCGGAGCTGAAGAAGCTGGCGCAGCAGGAGCTGTCCAACAAGCGCCTGTTCGTCGTGGACGCCTTCTGCGGCGCCAAC
>DKYK01000057.1:22275-37929 GCA_002492415.1 Christensenella sp. UBA7102 | reverse complement strand
CCCTCCCTGCTGCAGATGCTGTTCCTGGGAGGTGCGTAAAAAGCTCATTTGGGGTAGAATTGCAAAAAAACAAGGGCAAGACAGGCCACAGTAGCTTGTTTTGCCCTTGTTTGCTGTGAGTTCTTTGGGAAAAGTGCCTGCGGAAGGAGCATAAAATTTCCTATTCCCAACCCTCTGCATTCATTTCGTCTTTTCGTCTGTCACCAGCACCACGCAGTCGTCGTACAATTCTGCGCTCGCACTGACAACGACCGGCGTCACCAGGGGTAGATCTGTGAGCACCATCACGTATTCTGCGTCCCAATCCAGCAACGTCGCGGTTTTCTGCTTCACAATCGTCTCCATGCCAAAGAAACCGCTGCGCGGCTCCGTCACATAGAAGGACACCTGTCGGCTCTGCTCGGCGTCCGTGTGCAACGCGTTGCGCGGTAAAAGAGTACCCGCCAGCGTCAGCAATTCCAGCTCCATGACCGCATTTGCGCCATACAGCGCTCCGTTAAACGGCGTCGTGACCTGCAGACAGCTCTGTGTGCCGATCATGACCAATTCCGGCTCACGCGCCTGTATCATTGCATTGCCGATGCGGATGCGGCAGGCGCTGATCCCCGCGCGGTTTGCAAAGAACGTGGCCTGCTCCTGCGTGACGGGAAACTGAGCGGCAAGTTCATCACTGCTCGCAACCACCGCGCAGCAGACGCCCGTGCGCAACGGATCTCCTGCTTCCAGCCGCAGTTCTGCCACGACGCCGTCCTGTGGTGCGCGCACGACCGCAAGGCTATCGCAGACCTCCGTCAGCTCCAGATAATCCTCTTCACACCTGCGCAGCCTTTCCGTTCGGCTGCGCAGGGACTTGAGCTGCGCCTGTCTCTCCCGGGTATCCGTAAGCGCCGTCAAATCCTCCTTGGCCTGCTGTGCCGCACGCTGCGCCTGCTCGTCCTCCGGCGAGAGCATCGCGGCGTCCTCTGCGGCGATATAGCGCTCGTAGGCAGTGAGCAGCGTCTCGTCCTGCTCCCCTTGCATCAGCTCCAACCGCGCCGCGTCCAGCGCTTCTTTTTTCTCTCCGAGCCGTTGTTTCAACTCCGAATGAACCGCGCAGCGATACAGTGCATCCCCGGCTTGAACGCGCTGTCCAGGCGTTGCGCACACCTCCTGTACGGTGGCTGTAAACGTATCCTGTGCGTTCACGACGACCTCCGCAGCGCCCTGTGCCCGGTATTCGCCCTTCAACGAATAGCGCTTATGCAGGGCGCCTTGCTCGAAGGACTGCGTCTGCACGCGCGGCGTGTCGCTGTTTATCCAGCTTCGGCTGAGAAACAAGCACAGCGCCGCCAGCGCAAAAAATACGCATAGCAACGCGGTCAATAGCTTTTTTTTCATGTGTTTCACCTCACAACTCCATTTGGGTGATGCCCTTCATGATGTCGTCGTTGAGCAGCAGGAACAGCAGCAGCACTGGCGTCACCGCCAGCACGCAGGCGGACAGAAACTCCGGCTGCCCGGCGGACAGCATCTCATTGATGTACAGCGACAGCGGAAACAGCGCCCGAGTCTTCAGAAACAGCAGTGGCTGCTCGATCATCCCCCAGCACTTCGCGGTGCACAGCATGCCGCAGACGCACAGCGCGGGCACGCTCATCGGAACTACGATGGACACGTAGGTGCGCACAAGGCCCGCGCCATCCAGCGCTGCGGCCTCCAGCAGGCTGTCCGGGATGCTGCGCAGGAATTGACGGATCAAAAACACATACAGCGGCGAAAACACCTCGGGCAGGATCAACGCCAACGGAGAGTCCATCAGCTGCAGCGCGTCCATCGTCAGGTATTGCGGCACGCACATCACCTGAAAGGGCAGCAATAGCAACACGACATATCCCAAAAACAGCAGGTCACGTCCGCGAAAGCGCAGTTTTGCGAATGCAAAGGCTGCGGGCGGCGCGACCATCAGCATGCCCGCAAGCGTCACGATCACAATCCCCGTGGAGTTGAACAGCGTGCGCAGGATCTCCGGTCGGTTCAGCAGCATTGCGCGGTACTGATGCAGACTCGCCTCCACAGGCGGGATGCGAAGCGGCAGGAAACGCCCTTCCACAAAGCTGCCCACTTCCGCCATCAGCTGCCTCAGCTCCCAATCGCTGAGAAAGGAGTCGGCAAGTATGACCAGCAGTGGCAGCAGAAACGGCAGCGCCATCAGCACGGCGACTGCGCTTTCCAACGCCTTTCTATGCCTTTTCACGCGCATCCCCCCTCAGCAGCAGCCACACCAGGCCGGCGATGACCGGCAGCAGCGCATAAAGCGCCGATGCCGCGCTTGCGTAATCCCCCCGATGGAAGCAATTATACAGAAAATGCTGCAGCGTGTACACCTCCCGCGCCGGGTAGTTGCCCGATAGCAGGTAGCACTCGCGGAAGATGTCCAACGCCTGCACCGTGCACAGCACCGTGGAAAACACCAGCGTCGGGCGCAGCTGCGGCAGATAGATGTGCCAGATGCAGCGCCAACGGCCGGCGCCGTCCAGCTGTGCCGCCTCCACAAGCTCGCGGGGCGTGCCCGACAGCCGCGCGCTGAGCAGCACCACAAAAAAGCCCGTGTTTTTCCAAACGAACAGCGACAGGATGACCGCCCGCATCTGCGCGCCGCTGAGCCAGATCACGCGCGGGATTTCCAATACGCTCAGCAGCCGGTTGATCACGCCATTGAAATCAAACGCCCAGCGAAACATGAAGATCACCGCGACGGTGGGCACAATGTAGGGCAAAAAGAGCAGGCTCTGCACCCAGCCGGAGGTCGAACGAAGAAAATATACGATAAAGCTCAGACACAGCGCGAGCCCCAGCGTCAACGGTACGGCAGTGATGAGAAACAGCAGCGTGTTGCTCAGTCCCTGTTGGAACATGGCGTTGCCCATCGTATCCGCCAGCGCCTGCACGCCCAGAAAGCCCTTCGCGGGCGACCAAACTGCGAAGGCGCTGCCCCACGCCAGCGGCACGACATAGAACGTCAGCACCCCGAGCAGGCTCGGCGCGAGCAGCAGATATGCACTTGCCTGTCTTCCCTTCATCCCATCATCTTCCCTGTTCCGCTTTGTATATTTCAAACCGCTCCTGCGTCATGCGCGCGCACTGCTCCGCAGTAATCGCCCCGTCCCGGAACATCGGGTAGATTTCCAGATAGAAGGACGTCAGGTACCCGGTGTTGGTAATGGGCGCAAGGCGCTGCGTCAGCTCCACCCAGCGCTTCTGATTTTCCGGGTCGTTACCCGCGATGGCTCGGATATGCGCATCATCCGTGTAGCAGGCGGCCGTGTCCGGCGAGCCGTACTTCAGGATTGCGCCAATTTCCTTTCCCTCTTCCGTTCCGTCCCCGTTCAAGCCAATGTCTGCCGCGCATTCCAGGAACCGCAGCGCTTCCTCCTGCTTCTCCGAAAACGCGTTGATTGCGAGCGCGCTATACGCCATGGCCAGCCTATCCTGCGCGTCGATGGTCGGCGGGGCATATACGTCGTTGCATTCCAGCACAAGCTCCCCGTTAGCTCCCTCGCTGAACCAGTCTTCCATATAGTAAGCATAGCAGTTAATACCCATGTAAGAGGGCGCAGCAGAAGCCGGACCCATCATTGTATCCGCCATTTTCATTAGAGAAAGTGCATTGCGGAAGGATTCGGAATCAAACGAGAACCCTCCTTCATCTGCAGACAGTATGTATTGCTCCAGCATGGCATTGCACGCCAGTTCGCCGCTTCCATTTTCCAACACCGACGCGTTCAGCAGTTCATCCCAGGTTTCATACTCTTGCTGCTCTGGAACCTGTTGCAGCCAGGTGCTGGTGACAGCTCGCCCGGTGCGGCGGGAATACCGGTCGGTATCTCCGTCCGCTTTCGCATCGTAGAGCGCGCGATCATACTCCAGAACCTTGGTACGCGCGATATAGGGCAGCGCGTAAATCACGCCGTCCCGCGTGACGCAATTCTGCAGCACGGGCAGCATATGAAAGACGCTCTCCTTCACCTGTGCAACGCCGTTGAGGGGCGAAAAATACCCTCGGTCGATCAGCCCATCCGCGGTGTACAGGTTCCCAAGCGCATTGTCAATGCAGACGATGTCATAGTTTGCTTTTCCTGCGGCAAAATCCAGCAGCATCTGCTCATCTGTCTCGTTGCTCCATTCAGGCAGCATCACCTGCACACCATACCGTTCGTAAGTGACTCTTGCATAGATGGACATTAGATCATTCTCTATAGAATAGACCATCAATTTCGTTTCTTCGTCCGCCTCGTCTGCTTTTTCCTGTGCCTCCGATTCAAACGGATGAGAAGGCAAAGGACTTTGCGCCGGTATTTCCTGCTGCACACAACTCGTCACCGAAAAGAGCAGCGCTGCAATCAGCAATATACCCGCGCCTTTACGAATCTTTCCGCCCTTATCTATCATATTCCCTGTCCTCCCTGCTTTTAGAAAATATGCGGCCCGGAGGGAGTTGCCTCCTCCCGAGCCGCATGGATCTACCTAGTCCGCATTCCCTTTAAGAATGCACGCTACCGTGTCCACATACGCTCGTCTGCCCTATGGAGCACCCGGTGTGATAGGTCAGATGATTATGCGTGTGGTAAGCCGTTCCTCGGGCAACACCTCTTACATACTGCGTGCAGTACGACTGCATCATCATGACATCGCAGTTTAGTCCATTTCCGTAGGAATGGCTCGTTGACCGGTACGTACCACCACTGCTTCCGTTGCACTGGTAGGTGATATCCGTTGCAGCGAACGAAGTCGCCATCATGCAGCACGTCAGAACGAGAACGAGCACGAGACTGGTTACGAGTTTGGTTTTTTTCATTGGTATCCCTCTCCTTACAATTTTTTTGTAAAGAGCGCATCGCAGTGTGCACCCCGCAACGTATGCTCTTCACAGTCCCTATGATAGCATATCGGCAGGGTTTGTGCCGTGTTATTCATAAACAGTGCTTTAAAATACACATACAGTTCGAATTTTCTAAAATTGAACGCGATAGACCATAACGCGGGTATTTTATATTCTAACCCCTCAATTATATTGTACCATATCCGTACCGCATTCTGTCAAGTGCCATTCTGAACATCCAAGCGAATAAACAACGAATTTTTTTCGATTCTGCGCTGTGAAGCGGACGGATAGCGCCATACCGGTAAATTGCGTTGAAGCACGGAAGCCTTGGGCGGCAAATCTTTAGCACGGCTTTAGCGTGATAGGGTATAATAACGGCAAAAGATTCAGGCTGGGGGAACATGATGCGAATTCTTGTAGCGGAAGACGACCCGCGGCTGCTCAAATCGCTGGTGCATATCTGAAGGCGCCTGGCAGCAGGCTTTTTCAAAATACGGCGCTTGCCGCCGGTTCGGATAACGCAGAAAGGAAGCGCGCAGCATGACGTTTCAGGATATTTTCAAATCCAGCTTTTTGGAGAGCGTGACGGAGTTCTCCGTTTTGGACACTGTCCTCGGCCTGTTTATTTTCCTGATCTATAAAAAGACGCTGACCGGCGTCCTGTATTCCTCCGGATTTGCCTTGACGCTGGTGGGCCTGAGTCTGGTCACGACGCTGGTCATCATGGCGGTAACCTCCAATGTGGTGCTGTCTCTGGGCATGGTGGGCGCGCTGTCCATCGTCCGCTTTCGATCCGCCATCAAGGAGCCGGTGGAAATCGTATTCCTCTTCTGGGCCTTGGCTGCGGGCATCGTCGTCGGGTCCGGTCTGATCCCGCTGGCGGTGATCGGGTCCGCCGTCATTGGCATCATCCTGCTGCTGTTCGGCAACCGCAAGGTACGGGAGAACCCTTACATACTGGTGCTGAACTGTCAGGATGAGGCGGCGGAAAGCGACGTGCACAAGGCGCTTGCGCAGATGGTGCAGCACTACAACGTCAAATCCAAAACCGTCACCGCGACCGGCATTGAACTGACCGCCGAGCTTCGCGCCAAGGACGCATCCACCGCCTTTGTCAACAGCATCCAGAGCATCCCAGGCGTGGGCAGCGCCACGCTGGTCAGCTACAACGGCGAATACATGGGGTAAGGGCATGATAGCAAGCAGATCGATTGCGAAGTTTGCGGCGGCGCTGATGGCCGTTTTCGTCGTTTTGTGCCTATGTGCCGCGCGGTTCGGAACGCAGCTGGTCTCCGCCGCTGGCGGTACGGGCGTGACCATGGAATACGAGAGCAAGCTGTTCGATCCCGACACGGTGCTGGAAATCAACATCCTCATGGGGGAGGACGACTGGCAGGATATGCTGGACAGCGCCATGGACGAGGAGTACGTTTCTTGCGACGTGGAAATCGGCGGCCAGACCTTTTATCGGGTGGGCATTCGTCCCAAGGGCAACACCAGCCTTTCCTCCATCGCGAACGACCCGGATACCGAGCGGTACAGCATGAAGCTGGAGTTCGACCATTTCGTAGAGGGCCAGACCTGCTACGGATTGGATAAGCTGATTCTCAACAACAGCTATGCCGACGCCACCTATATGAAGGAGGCCCTGGTCTACGACCTGTTTAAGGCACTGGGTGCCGATGCGTCGCTCTATAGCTATGCCAAAGTCTCCGTCAACGGCGAATACTGGGGTCTGTACCTGGCGCTGGAAGCTGTAGAAGACAGCTTTCTCCTGCGCAACTACGGGACGGCCGGCGGCGAGCTGTACAAGCCGGATAGCCTGAACATGGGCGGCGGCGCTCAGAACGCAATGCTCAAAGGAAACGGCATGGATTTCCATGATATGCCAAGGGCCGAAGGCGATGCAGCGCCCACGGCAGAAGAGTGGCAGCCATCGGGGTCTGACATGCAGAAGCCCGAAGGCGCAGGCTTTATGGGCGGACAAGGCATGCCCGGCGCCATGATGGGCGGCAATGGCAGCAACCTAAACTATATCGACGACCAGCTGGACAGCTATTCCGCGATTTGGGACGGCGAGGTGACAAAAACCGGCGACGGGGACCACAAGCGCGTGGTCGCCGCGCTGAAGAACATTTCCGAAGGTGTGGATTTGGAACGGTACATGGACGTCGACAACTTGGTGAACTATATGGCTGTGCACATCTTTTCTGAAAATGCAGACAGTCTCAGCGGCAGTATGGCGCACAACTATTACCTCTATGAGGACAACGGCCGGCTCAACCTTCTGCCGTGGGATTATAACCTGGCCTTTGGCGGCATGGGCGGCGGCGATGCCGCAAGCGTGGTCAACGGCGCCATCGACGAGGCATGGAACGGCACAGACTTCTTTGACAGCCTACTCGCCGATGAAGAGCATCACGACGCCTATTCTGCCGCCCTGGAGCAGGTGGTGCGCTACATTCAGGATGGCGGGTTTGATGCATTCTACAGCCGGACTCGAAGCCAGATCGACGTACTCGTGGAGAGCGATCCCACAGCCTTTTACTCCTACGAGGAGTATCTGGCCGCCGCAGACACGCTGTATGAGGTCGTGAGTCTGCGCGGGCAGTCCATACAGGGGCAGCTGGACGGCAGCATCCCCTCTACTGACAGCGAGCAGCGCGGCTCCGAAGCGCTCATTGACGCCTCGCAGATCGACCTGTCCGTCATGGGCAGCATGAACACGGGCGGGGGCGGCAGCTTTGGCCCGGACGACAAGGGTGGGCAGCCTGGGGAAATGCCGCAGGGCGCGTCTTCTGCCGATGGCGGCGAAAAAGCGCCGGATGATTCTGACGGCTTCACGGGCTTTCCAGACGGTGCGCCATTCAATGGGTCAAATCCGCCTGGTAATTCCTCCGAGGAAACGCAGCGGCGCAACTGGAGCGGGCCCGCAGCGGGAACGATCTCCGGAATGAACGGGAGCGGACAAGGAGAAACGTCTGTTGAAGCGCTGGTTACCAGCGGCGTCTGCTTCGTCGTCATGCTGGCGGCTCTCCTGTTTGCGCTGTTCTATCGCCGCAGACCAAGAAAACGCTGAATGCGTATCACTCTTTTGTAAATCAAGGGGAATATGGTTGGGGCCCTTCCAGGTTGGAAGGGCCCCAGACTGTCAAAAAGAGGAGGTTCCGTCCTTTTCGATCCATTTCACAGTTCGCGCACCGGGCGCAGCTCGATGTAGCCGCGGTCACCCTCGGGTGCGTATTGCTGCCGCGGCGCAAGCTCCGGCGCAAACGCATATCCCACCGTCGTCGGGTCGTAGGCGTTGATGGCGTTTTCCATCGCGCCGATGGCGTCTCCCATGTCGTCCTCATCGTAGGGCGGCCCCTGGAACAGCATCATCCGGCAGGGCGGCAGATCGATCAGCTCCATGCCCTCGGGCAGTGGACTTGCGTAGTCCGCAGGTACTTCCACACCCGCCACATAGGTGGACGTTCCCTCGGGCGCCATCTGCTTTGGCAGCCACATGCCGCTGGGTTCCTGCATCGCCTCGGGGATGGCGCCCAGCACCTCCCACATCTCGCAGCCCGCCTCCTGGCAGTAGGACCAGTATTCGTCCGCGGTCTTCGCGCGCTGGATGATGGCCTTGCGCGCGGGCCGGTCAAGAATTTGAATGAAAATCGGCAATGTTTTTGCGGTCATTTTGTTTGCTCCTTTCACGCGTTGACGAAATGCAGCAGGACTTTTGCCGAATTGCCGGGCAAAAGCGCGGGTAAAGCCTTCGTGCGAGCCGAACTCAAAGTCCAGCGCAATGGCGGTGACGCTTCTTGCGGTGCGCGCCAGCTCGCAGGCAGCGCTGCCCAGCCTGCGAGCGCGCAGATACGCCGCCGGTGTGCGCCCAAAGGCTTCGCGGAAGATGCGGACGCAGTAGAAAGGCGAGTAGCCGGCGTTCGCGGCCAGCTGCTGCAGAGTGACGGGCTGCTCCAGATGCGCGTCGATGAAGGCCTTCATGCGCGCCGCAGCCGCTTTTGCGGATGGATCCATTTCGCTTCTCCCTCCTTGCCGTGTATAGGATACCACATCCGCGTTCGATGCGCTTGACGGAAATTGCGCTGTCGTGTTATTTCTTATAATTTTAATCGGATTGGTGATTGACAGCCGCCTGCGGTGGTGATAATATAGTCAACGGAAAAACCCGATTATTTTTGTCGGGAATGATCGAACAGCCGGAAGGGAGCATCGGAATCGTGAAATTGTCCACCAAGGGCAGGTACGGCGTGCGGGCGATGTACGACCTGGCGTGCGTCTACGGACAGGCGCCGCAGTCGGTCAAGTGCATCGCGGAGCGGCAGTCCATTCCCGAGGCGTATCTGGAGCAGCTCATCGCGCCGCTGCGCAAGGCGGGACTGGTGCTGTCCATTCGGGGCGCACAGGGCGGCTACACGCTGGCGCGCGAACCCAAGGACATTTCCGTGGGCGCGATCCTGCGGGCCGTGGAAGGTCCTCTTGCCGCTACGGACTGCATCACCGAGCCCTGCGCCAACTCCGAGGGCTGCGCGATGCACGCGCTGTGGCTGCGCATCCATCGAGGCGTCAACGAGCTGATGGACAGCATCTCCCTGCAGGATATGCTCAATGATGTCTGCGCAAACTGCGCGGACAGCCGCTGTCACGAAGGAACCGCTAAAAAAATATGACAGGCCGCTCAGCGGCCGGAGGAAGAGATTTATGGAGAGAATCTATCTGGACAATGCGGCAACCACGCGCGTGCGCCCGGAGGTTGCGGCAGAGGTCATGCCCATCATGACCGAAACATACGGCAACGCAAGCTCCGTACACGCGTTTGGCCGCGAAGCCAAGAAAGCGCTGGAAAAGGCGCGTACCCAGGTGGCCGCCGCCATCGGCGCCAAGAAGGAAGAGATCTTCTTCACCGCCGGCGGCTCTGAGTCCGACAACTGGGCGCTCAAGGGCGCCGCGCATCAGCTGCGTGCAAAGGGCAACCACATCATCACCACCGCCATCGAGCACCATGCCATCCTGCACACCTGCAAGGCGCTGGAAAAAGAGGGTTTCGTCGTGACCTACCTGCCTGTGGATGAATACGGCCTGGTCACGCCCGAGCAGGTGGAGGCCGCCATCACGCCGCAGACCATCCTCGTCTCCATCATGATGGCCAATAACGAGATCGGCACCATTGAACCCATCGCCGAGATCGGCGCGGTGTGCAAAAAGCACGGCGTGCTCTTCCACACCGATGCGGTGCAGGCCATCGGCCATGTGCCGGTGGATGTAAAGGCCATGAATGTGGACATGCTGTCCATGTCGGGTCATAAATTCTACGCGCCCAAAGGCGTGGGCGCGCTGTACGTCCGCACCGGCGTGCGCCTGGAGAATCTCATCGAGGGCGGCGCACAGGAGCGCAGCCGCAGGGCCGGCACCGAGAATCTGCCCGCCATCGTGGGCATGGGCAAGGCCATCGAGCTGATCACCGCGGAGCAGGAGGCGGAGAACGTTCGCCTGACCGCGCTGCGCGACCGCCTCATCCAGGGCGTCTTGGAAAAGATCCCCGATTCCCGCCTCAACGGCCATCCGACCCGCCGCCTACCCGGCAATGTAAACATCTCCATCCGCTTCATCGAGGGCGAATCGCTGCTGCTGTCGCTGGATATGGTGGGCATAGCGGGTTCTTCCGGATCAGCCTGCACCTCGGGTAGCCTGGATCCCTCGCACGTGCTGCTGGCCATTGGCCTGCCGCATGAGATCGCGCACGGTTCCCTGCGCCTGACGCTGGGCCGCGACAACACCGAGCAGGATGTCGACTATGTGCTCGAGCAGCTGCCCAAGATCGTCGAGCGCCTGCGCTCCATGTCCCCGCTGTACGCCGACTATGTTTCCAATAAGCAATAAACGCAATCAGACGCACGAAACAGGCAAGGAGATAGACTTATGTATTCTGAGAAGGTAATGGATCACTTCACCAACCCGCGCAACGTGGGCGAGATTGAGAATGCGGATGGCGTGGGCACCGTAGGCAATCCCAAGTGTGGCGACATCATGCGCATCTTCCTCAAGATCGACGACGGCATCATCACGGACGTCAAATTCAAAACCTTCGGCTGCGGGGCGGCCATTGCCACCTCCTCCATGGCCACTGAGATGGTCAAGGGAAAATCCATCGAGGACGCGCTCAAGCTGACCAACAAGGCCGTCGCCGAAGCGCTGGACGGCCTGCCCGCCGTCAAAATGCACTGCTCGCTGCTGGCGGAGCAGGCGCTTAAGGAAGCGCTGGAGGACTACTTCAACAAAAACAACATCCCGCTGCCCGAGGGCTTCACCAAGCCTGACGTCGAGCACGACGAGGACTGAGTGTTTCCCTGAATTTTATAAAAATGGACGTTGCCCCGTTTTCTGGCTGCATGAGCTGCCCGAAAGCGGGGCAATTTATGTTCAGTGAAAAACGCACTGTTTGCAAAAGGGAGATGTGCATGAAACGCATATCGAAGATTGCGGGCCTGAACGCCGTCACGGAAAGGACGGGGCGGCGTCTGGGGTTCGTCGAGCGGGTCTGCCTGAGCGCCGACGGGCAGGACGCACAGGGCCTGCTGCTGCGGCTGCGCGGACTGTTTCACAAAAAGCGCTTCGTCTCATTCGGCAATATCGCCTTATGGGGCGAAGTGACGGTGACGGTGCGCTCAGTGGAAAAGCTCCCCGCGGCCATTCGCCGCCAGGAGGACGTCATCGGCCTGTCCGTGCTGGACACGTCGGGTGAGCGCCTGGGCTGGGTGACGGACGCATTTATTGAGGAGAGCAGCGGCCGCGTGCTCGCGCTGGAAGTCTCACGCGGCATTGTGGATGACTTCTCCCGCGGGCGCATTCGGGTGCGGGATTTCACGATGCGGCCCGACGGCGTGGTGGCCGTGACGGAGGAAGCCGGGGAGGATCCATCCCCTCCGGCCTGCTCCTGATGGATGGTTTTTCCCGTTCGACACGCAAAGGAGGCGGAATGAGGGTATGTTTCTGTTGAGAAAGTCCTATCTGGGGGTTGGCATGGTCATGGGCATGGTCGCGGGCGCGGCTGCAGTCAGCGCGGCGGTACTGGCTTGCCCGCAGGGGCGCTGCATGGCCAAGCGCGCAGTCAAACGCGGCAAGCGCGCGATGAAAAAGGTCGCGCCCATGCTGGAAAAAAGGATGTAGATGGTCACGCGATGGAAAAGGGCATTGCTGTTGCTTGCGGGCATTGCGCTTGCGGTGCTTCTTCGGAAGGTACTGGGGCGCATTGCCCTGCTTTTGCTTGTGTCAGGCACGCTGGCCTATCTGCTGGATCCGCTGGCGCGATTTTTCCGCAGGCGCACGCGCCTGGGGGAAGGCCCTTGCGCTGCCCTGGCCTTTGTCTCGGCCGCTCTTGCGCTGGCTGTTTTCCTCTTCTGTGGTGTCCCGGTTTTGATCCGGCAACTCACAGCGCTTGCAAAGGCAGCTCCACAGCTGGTGGAGTCATTTGGCGAGCAGCTGACGCACATGACCGCGGCGCTGGGCCGCGCGGGCCTGCCCGATGAGGCGGTCAGCGTGCTGCGCGCGCAGGCTGCGCGCTTGTTGGATGCCGGCGCACAGTTTCTGATGGATCGCCTCGTCACCTTTGCGCGCGGCGTGAGCAGCCTGGGCTACCTGGTGTTCGCCCCTGTACTCGCCTTCTATATGCTGCGGGACAAGCGTCGGCTGTTCGCTTTCCTCACCCGGCTCATTCCAAGCTCTGCACGCCGCAGCGTGCTGCGCGTGGGTCTTTCCGTGCGCGATGCGGTGGGCGCCTACGTCATGGGTCAGCTGATGGTGTCCTTTGTCACCGGCACGCTCACGGGCCTTGGTCTGCTGCTGATCGGCATTCCTTCCTGGCTGGCCCTGGGCGTCACCATGATGCTGTGCAACCTCATCCCCTACTTCGGCCCCTGGCTGGGCGCAATCCCCATCGTCGTGTTCTGCGCGAGCCGCGGCCTGCCCGCAGTGCTGGGCGGCGTGTTCGTGGTGTTTGCCGCTCAGCAAATTGAGGGCCTGTTTGTCTCGCCCCGCGTTATCGGGGATATGGCCAGTCTCCACCCGGCGCTCGTCGTGCTTTCTCTGATCGCGGGCGGCTGGATTGCCGGCCTTCCCGGCATGTTCTACGCTGTGCCCGCGGCCGTCTCCCTTCGCGCCGCCCTGCGCGCTCTGCGCGATGCGAGACTGGAAAACTGACAGTTGAACCGTATGATGAGACACTTCAGCACAAAGGGTTTGAATTCCTCGCCCCGATAGTGTATAATATTTTTGATACCACACAGGGAGGGGCACGAGGCATGGATCAGTTCAACGATACGATGCGCTTTAAGCTGGATAACGCAGTGTCCATGAACGCGCACGACATTCTGATGAGCGTCTACAATTCGCTCAAGCAAAAGGGGTACGACCCCATCAATCAGATCGTCGGGTATCTGCTCTCCGGCGACCCGACCTACATCACCAGCTACGGCAACGCCCGCTACCTCATCCGCCAGCTCGAGCGTGATGAGCTGCTGGAGGAGCTCGTCCGCTCCTACGTGCTGGAAGAGGAGCAGTAATCCCCATCACATCGAAAGGGGCGCGCGTCGGGCCTTGGCTTGGGCGCGCGCGTTTTTTAGGTACAGAACTATGGCAAAGGCAGTGGTGGCGCTGGACGTGGGCAGCGTACGCATCGGCGTTGCGGGAAGCGACGCGCTGGGCATCACCGCCCAGGCGATTGAGACCTGGACGCGCAGAGGCCTGGAGAACGACCTGACGCACCTCGCGCAGATCGCGTCGGAACGCCGGGCCGAGGCCTTCGTGCTTGGCCTTCCCCGCAACATGGACGGCACCGAAGGGCAGCAGGCGCGCGACACCCGCGCCTTTGGCGATGCGCTGCACGCCCATACCGGTCTGCCCATCCGCTATGTGGACGAGCGCCTCACCAGCGCCAGCGCGCATCTGGCGCTGCAGGACGGCGGTCTGCGGCGCAAGAATCACAAGGCATACGTCGATAAGGTCGCCGCGGTGCTCATCCTGCAGACCTATATGCAGAACCCCGCGCGCTATGATAAGGAGGAATGACCCATGGCGGAAGAAATGGATAACATCGTCGTGCTCACGGATGAGGACGGCAATGACGTGCAGTTTGAGCACGTGGTCACGGTCATGCACAAAAACCGCGAGTTCGTGTGCCTCATCCCCATCCAGGGCATGGACTACGGCGAGGACGAGGACGAAAACGCGCTGATCTTCCTGGAAATTATCCCCGGCAAGGATGGCCAGGAGGACGTCTACCAGGGCGTCGAGGACGAGAGGCTGCTCAACGAGCTCTACGCCAAGTACCTCGAGGCCGTCGAGTTCGAGGACGACGAGGAATAATTCAACGCATTCTGGCACGCGCACCGATTTCTTTCCGGTGCGTGTGCTTTATTTTAATGGGTTACTAAAATAAAATATTGGAAAAACTATTGACAAGCCTTGTAATATACGTTAATATAATTTTAAGAAATAGAAAGTGAGCGGTTGATATGTTCTAAAAATGATGGATTGAATAGCCGAAGGACCGACAGGAATAGGCGGAACCACAATGAAGAAAACGTTAGCAGCAGTATCGATGGTACTGTGTCTTTTCATGGTTTCGCTGGTTACGCCGGTACAAGCCCTTACAGGATCTGGTCCTGCTGTTTGCCCAGAAACCTTAGATGAAACGAGCGTTTCCTGAATCAGGGAAAAAGGGACGCTGACTTCAAAGGAGGTAAGGGAAATTTCGGAGGACAACAACGAGGCTATTCCATACCTGGTTGAGACGTATACAATAACTCGATTTGCAGATGGTTATTCGCTGCTCGATGCGCTTGACGAAGGAGAAGTCGCATACGAAAGCACAACGTATGAAATTTGGAGTGAAGAAGCCGCGGCGCAAGCCAATGGCTCCGGATCGAACAGCGGATATGATTCCACCTACTCTGTTCTGTTTACCTTAACCATTAACTTTACGGATCAGGTTCTCGACGGACAGACCTATCGTAGAATGACATCTGTTTCAGGTACCTACTCTGTTGAAGACACGCAAATGTCAGTAATTACACAGAGTTATACCTTGGGAATATTTGGCACCGCATATCCGTCCAATCCACGCAGTGATGTTGAAGACTATCCCCTCCCCCCTCATCGAGTTCGTGGACGAGAACCGTCTCCTCCTCTACTTTCCCGGGGATTCGGTTGACATTTGAAAACGGCCAGATAGGAGCGAGGTACGATTACTCGATTATTCGAAATAAAACAGGGAGTCATTGGTCTGGTTCTCTCTCTGTAGATGTGTTCCATATTTAATCCACCTGAATGTAGAGAAGGAGGATTGCCCATGACACAGCCCACCCGCGTCGGCACTATACTTTACCTGTTCTACACGCTGTTGTGCCACGCCGCCACCTACCTGGCCTCCGTCGTAAAGCAGGCGATGCGGCAGATTCAAGCGGAAACCTTCGCCGTGAAGGGGCCCATGCTGGTCACCTTTGCTGCCTTTGTAGTGCTCGGTTTGCTGTGGGCAGGTGAGCGGCCCATTTCCCTACATGCTTCCCGGGGCGCGGTGATCGCAGCGCGGCTGGTCGGTGCCGCAGTGCAGACCTGGCTGTGCTTGGCGTTCTACTTCGGTGTGATTGCCACCGCCGTGGACATGGCGGGCACGCTGCCCGTGTCCGCTTTGCTGACAGGAGGGTTGCTCATCGGGGTCATCGAAGCACTCTGCAGGACGGAAACCGAGTAAATAACCACACCCGGCGCGGATATTCCGCGCCGGGTTTTTG